>JAJZZC010000016.1 GCA_021797775.1 Bacillota bacterium | reverse complement strand
GCGGGGTCCGCCGCGGTCGGCGCCGTGGGGCCCACGGCCGCGACGGCCGTCGCGGCCCACCCGCCGGCGGACCCCGCCTCCCGGCTCGCCGCCTCGGCGGCCTGTGGGCCCGCCAGTTCGGCGATGGCCTCGGCGGCCCAGGCCAGCTGGTGCGCCTCTTCGCGTACGATGATCTCCAGCTCGCGCGCCGTAGGGAAGTCGGCGACGGGGTTCGTCTCCGCCAGGTGCCAGCGGTAGGCGGCAAGTAGCGCGGGCTTGATCACGCCGTGCACCCCAGAGGCCAGTTCCACGCTGTCGGCGGCGCGCTCGGCCTCGTCGAGCAGGGCGGCCAGGGCCGGGTCGGGGCACTCCTCCAGCAGGCGCGGCGAGGTGCGCATGGTGACGATGCGGCGGCGCAGGGCGTCGGCGTGCTGGGCGTCCTCCCACGAGTGCCGCGCCAGGGCGTGCTTCAGCTCCCACAGCCCCGTCCCCGGGAAGTGGCCGGCGAGCAGGACGCACAGGCGCTGCTCGACGTAGGCGTAGCGGCGCAGCAAGAGCGCGTTCTCCTCGACGAACAGCCCGGGCCGATCGGCATGGGGGATGCCGGCATAGGGTCGCATGAGTGAGACACCGCCCCTCCGGTGCGAATGGCGACCGACCACCATGGGTACGGGATCGAACCGCGTGGCTCCTGCCCGGGCGTGGTCGGCGGCAGGGTGGCGCCGTTCCGCGGAGGGCCTGGGCGGTGGCGCCGTCGTGCCGCGTCCCTTCGGATCAGCGGCAGGCCAGAGAGGCTTCGACGCGGTGCGGACCTTGCCCGTCTGCGGTGCGGACCTTGCCCGTCTATGGGTGTAGCGCCGCTCCCGCCGCCTGCCGGAACGGGCTGGCCGCGGCGTTCCGGCACGGCCTTAGGAGCCGGTGATGATCAAACCCCACCGGATTGACAGATGGCGGACCAGATGCGATAGCGTCGGGGTGCGGACCCTTGGCGCCCGGGCTGGAGCCGTCGCTCGCCGCCACGGCGTCCCCGGGCTCTCCGACCGACCCTCGTGCACCCACTCCTGCCCACTCGAGCCAATATGCTCCAGTGTATCTCTCGATGTCCGCTGGTCGGGTCGATAGTTACAGTCTTCCGGCTCCTTAGGCCAACCGCCGGGTGAAAGCGAACACCATCAGGGCGAGCATGCCGACCACGTAACACCGCAGGATCCAGAGGATCGCCGTCGCTCCGACGCTGAGGCGTGCGGGCCCGTACACGCGACGCGCTCGCTCCTCCAGCGCCTCCAGTTCGCCCATGCCGTTCCCTGCCGCCAATCCGCCCACCTTCCTTCCGTGCCTGGACCTCAGCCCCCGAGTGCGTGCGGGAACACGGTGACGATGCCGTACAGGGTGGAGAGGGTCAGGATCAGGGCGACGATCCCGCCGGTGAACAGATTGGCCCCCAGGCGGTTGCGATGCTCGCCCATGATCTCCGGGTCGTTGGCCAGCAGGAGGAGGAAGGTCAGGGCCGGCGGCATCAGCAGCGTCGCGATCACCTGGACCGTCAGCGTGATCAGCTGCAGCGGGGCGCCGGGAATCAGGACGACCGCCGCCGCCGCCGCGATGCTTCCGACGTAGATGCCGTAGAACAGCGGGGCCTGACGGAGCGACGCGTTGAGGCTGTGGCGCCGGCCGGAGACCTCGCCGACCGCCCAGGCCGACGACAGGGAGATCGTGATGGCCGCCACCAGGCCCGCCTCGAAGAGCCCCAGGCCGAAGAGCCGGTCGGCCACCGGGCCGAGGTACGGCGCCAGGGTCTGGGCCCAATGCGCCTGGCTGAGGTTGCTGACGTCGATGTGCCGCGGGAACATCAGGGTCCCCGTCAGCACGACGATCGCCACCGCGACGACGCCCATGATCAGGCTGCCGATCAGCGTGTCCGTTTGGCCGTGCCGGATGTCCCGCGGCGTCAGGCCCTTGTCGACCACGGCGCCCTGCTGGTAGAAGAGCATCCACGGGGCGATGGTCGTGCCCACGTTGGCGATGATCAGGAACAGCACGCTGGGCGTGAAGCCGCCGGGCAGGGTCCAGCGCACCAGCGCGGCCGCGACCTGGCCCGGCGCGGGGTGCGCCAGGATGGCGAGCGGGATGAAGACCAGGTTGACGGCCGCGAAGACAAGGGTGACGCGCTCGGCGGTCACATAGCGCTGGACGGAGACCAGGGCCGCGACCAGCAGGGCGCTGGTGAGCACCGCGGTGCGCAGGCCGACGCCGAATACGCTCAGACCGGCGGCCATGCCGATGAACTCCGTGACCAGCGTCAGGCAGTTGCCGAGTACCAGGTCGGTCATGGAGAAGATGCCCCAGAAGCGGCCGAAGCGGTCAAAGATGAGTTCGGCGTGACCCTTCTGGGAAACCGCCCCAAGCCGCACCGTCATCTCCTGGACCACATAGGCCACGGGGATCATCAACAGCAGGAAAGGCACGAAGAAGCCGATGCCGTAGCGCGCGCCCGTCGTCGCGTAAGTGATGACGCCACCGGCGTCGTTGTCGCCGACCATGACCAGGATCCCCGGACCGGCCAGCAGGAGGAAGAGGAGCAGGTTGCGCAACGGTGCGCGGTCCCCGGAGCGGATGCGCAGCACGCGTTCCCGGTCCAGTCGGCGCAGGTTGACGTCGCGAGAGGCGTCACGGAGGACAGCCATTCCGCCACCTTCTCTTGGTGCCGTGGTCGATACGGGACCCCGCCGGTTCCGCTGGTACTGTCACCTGCGCTCATGGCTGTCCCCCTCCCCTCTTGGCCAAAGCATGGCGGGGCAAGAAAAAACCCCCGGCCGCACGACCGGGGGCGCTCACGACGCGGAACCGCTACGCCCCCGTGGCGTAGCCGGACCCCGTGCGCGCACTGCCGGTGGGCGCGGCCTCGGCGTGGGCCAGGCGTCTATCAGGACCGTCGGTGCTCACCCGCGCACCACCCCCTTAGGCCAGAAAAGGGCTCCCCGCCTCGGCGAGAAGCCCCTGAGAAGACAGACGACAACCGTCTCTGCCTCTCTCGTGGAGCTTCGGCAGTACGCAACGTGGGGTCGGCGACCCAGCCGCTTGGGGAAAGGGCTTAATCCGCCCGTTCCTGTCCTGACCGTTGGCGTCTCTCGACGTTTCCGGTCAGCGGCTTCTGTTTGCGTACCCGCCTAGCCTAACGAGGCGCGGCTCTGGGAAGCGGCGAGAGTATACGTCCGTCCGGGAGCACGGGTCAACGGCCAGTTCGCCACGTTTCGCCGCCAGATGGCCCCGGGGGGGCCGGCCGCGGGGCCGCCACCAGAGGGGGCCTGCGGGGCGGTGAACTGCTCGTGTGCACCGGCCCTGCGGCATGGCGGTGGTCGAGGCCGTGACCGACACCGGCTTCTTCAGCGTCGCCTGCCGCGCATCCTCCGGCAAAGGCCGCGGCTACAGGGCAGTGTTTCCGCACGCAGGGACCGCGAAACGACCTAACGCGTCCTATGCCCGCTCGGTTCCGGCGGTGGCCGCCTCCGGCTCGGGGAGGTTGTGCCCGTCGCCGTTGCCGGTGGGGCGCGGGCCCACCTCGCGTGCGCCCGCCGCGCGAAGGAGGCGCTGCCGGGTGGCCCCAGGCCCGGCTTGGTGAATGCCCGGGCAGCGCCGCGTACCGCCGCCGGACTCCAAAGAGCCGGCCGCCCCGCCCTCGGCCGTGGCAAACGGGGCTGGACGCCGGCGGTGCGAACCATTCCCCTCGTCTAGACGGCCCGCAGACCCCGGCGGCACAGCCCCTCGGCGGGCAGGTTGCCCGGGCGGGGCGAGCGTAGCCGGCGCCGCCTGCGCTCGCCCCGCCGGCGGCTGCTCAGGCCCCGCTCCGGCTCGCGGCGTCCCCCGGCGACGCGGGCTCGCCCCCGTCCGCTGGGTGGCGCTCGGCCATGGCCGCCCCGTGGACGTACCGCCCGCCGCGCGAGCCCGAGGCCAGCGCCGCCAGCACGCAGGCCACGATGGCGAATAGCAGCGCCGCGTGCAAGCCCTCGCGAAATGGGCCGGCGATCAACTGTGGGAAGAAGCCGCGACTGGTGAGCGCGTCCGCGTTGGCGCCTGATAGGCTGCCGAGCACATGCGGCCCCAGCAACTGCCGCACCGGGTTGTACCCGAGGAACGCCGCGAAGAGGACCGAGACCGGCGGCAGGTGGCTGATGTGCACGGCAAGGGCCGCCGGTACGCCATGGGCCTCCAGGCCCCGGGACATCGCGGCGGGCAGGGCGGCGGCCAGGCCGGCGATCATCAGGCTGAAGAAGATGCCGAGCGAGAGTACCTGGGCGGAGTTCTGAAAGGTGGTGTTCATCCCACTGCCGGCCCCGCGGTGCTCCGCGGGCAGGCTATTCATGATACCGGCGCGGTTGGGTGAGGAAAAGGCCCCCATCGCCAATCCGTTCATCAAGAGAACCAGCGCGAAGCTGCCGTAGCCGAAGTCTGTGGGTAGTAAGTCCAGCAGCACGAAACTGAGGGAGGCGGCGGCCATGCCCAGCGTGGCGAAGGCCCGCGCGCCGAAGCGGTCTGAGAGGAAACCGGAGGTGGGCCCGGCGAGGAGGAAGCCGGCGCTGAGCGGCAGCATGTAGATGCCGGCCCAGAGCGGGGTGACGGCGAAGCTGTAGCCGTGCAGGGGCAGCCAGATGCCCTGTAGCCAGATGATGAGCATGAACATCAGCCCGCCGCGGGCCATGGCCGCGAGGAAACTGGAGAGGACGCCGAAGGTATAGGCGCGGATGCGGAAGAGTGGCAGGCGGAACATGGGATGGCGCACGCGCACCTGGATGGCGGCGAAGGCGCAGAGCAGGGCCAGCCCGCAGCCGAGTGCCAAGAGCACGCGGGGGCTGCCCCAGCCCATGGTGTGCCCGCCGTGGGGCTCGATGCCGTAGGTGATGCCGATCATGACCAGGATCAGGCCGAGGGCGAAACTGATGTTGCCCCACCAGTCGATCGGCGCCCGCTGGCGGACCCCGTGGTCCTCCAGCTTGAGGTAGGCCCAGACGGTCCCGAAGATGCCGAAGGGCACGGAGACGAGGAACACGAGCCGCCAGTCGATGGGGGCCAGCATGCCCCCGAGCACTAGGCCAATGAACGAACCGCTGATGCCGGCGATGTTGTTGATGCCGAGCGCCAGCCCCCGTTGGTTGACGGGGAAGGCGTCGGTGAGAATCGCGGCGGAGTTGGCGAAGAGGAAGGCGCCGCCGATGCCCTGGACGACGCGCATGACGATCAGCCAGGTGGCCCCGGCGTCGCCCGTCATCCAGTCGATCGTGAGCAGCAGCGAGGCCGCCGTGTAGATGACGAAGCCCAGGTTGTACATGCGCACGCGGCCGAACAGGTCGCCGAGGCGTCCGAGGCTGACCACCAGCACGCTGCTGACGACAAGATATCCGAGGATCATCCACAGCAGGTAGAAGCTGTTGCCCGGCACCAGCGGGTTGAGGTGGATGCCCCGGAAGATGTCGGGCATGGCGATCAGCATGATGGAGGAGTCGATGGTCGCCAGCAGCACGCCGATGGTGGTGTTGGAGAGGGCCACCCACTTGTAGCGGTCCGCGTGGGTCCGGGGCGCGGCCGGAGACAGAGGGGTCGCCACGCTCATCCGCTTTGCCGCCTTCCGTCCGATACGCGCATCCCGGCGAACCCGCCGGGGAGCAGCGGCACCTGGCAAAGCGCCCTGTCTGCCGCTCTCCGGGCCTCACCACGCCGGGGACAGGCGGCGGTGGGCCGGCGGGCGAGCCAGGCGCCGTCCTCCTGGTGGCCGCCGGTACAGGAGCATAGTAGACCAAACTATGAGGGCGTCAACATGACTGGCTCGGTCCAGGAGGGGAGTGGTCGGTGCCGAGCCTGACCGCAGGGCCCGCGGGGGCGCGCTGCGTCGTGGGCGCGTACCGGACGACGGCACCGGCGGGACATGGCGGTGCCATGGAGATGGGGGCCGAGTCCCCGAGGGCGCGCGCAGGTGGCGCCGCGCCTTGCGCAGGGCCGTACACGCGCTGGCGGCCGAGGTGCCGAGCAGGGGGGCGAGCGCGCGCAGCGGCACGCCCGCAACCCACGCCAGGCGCCCGCCCGCCGCTGCAGCGGCGGCAGCCAACACGGCCCCTCGCCAATGGGCGCACCCTGCGCGCGCCGCCGGGGTGTGCCCCGCGATGGGACGCGCCCCAGGGGTGGGCGGCCATGGGCTGCGCCCTGAGGGCGGTGAGAAGCGGATTCCGAGTGGCGGCCCTCCCCGCGACCGTCCTGGAGGCGCTCCGGGCCGCGCAGGCGCGCTGGCGGGGGGGCGCCTGAGGCAGGGTGGGGCGCCTGCGCCGTGCCGCCGGAGTCGGCCACGGCTCGGTTCCCATGCGCTACGGACGCTCGTGTGGTTGATGCCACGACCTGGCACCCACGCCTGAAGGCAGGCGCTTGCGCCGCGTCTCTGCGATCAGAGTCCCATCAGGCGCGGGAGTTCCGCCAAGGAGCCGATCACAGCGTCCGGGCGCGGGCGGAGCCCGGTGGGCCACGCCAACGCCGACCGGACCCAGATGGCGGGGAAGCCTGCCGCTAGGGCGCCGACGATGTCCGCCTCCGGGTCGTCGCCCACCATCGCGACATCCTCCGGTGCCAGGCCCAACGCCGCCGCTCCGGCATGGAAGAACGGCGCCGACGGCTTGCCGATCACGGTGGCGCGCACCTCCGCCGCATACTCAAGCGCGGCCACCGCTGCGCCGATGTCCACTGCCGGCCCGGCCGCTGTCGCGTACCAGCGGTTCCTGGCCATGGCCACCAGGTCCGCCCCCGCGCGCAGGGCGCGGAAGGCCCGGTTCAGCACCGGGCGGGAGAACGCGCCGTCTGTGTCGCCGATGACCACGTGGTCCGGCCGGTCCGGATCCTCGGGCAGTCCGGCGAGATCCGCCCGCGCGGCCCCGCTGACAATCCACATCGAGCTTCCTCCCACGCGGCGCAGGTATGCCGCCGTCGCGGTCGTCGCGGTGAGCAGGTCCTCCGCGGCGACGGGCAGACCCCGAGCGGCGAGCGCCTGCGCCAAGCCCTCCCGACTCTGCGAGGTCGTGTTGGAGAGCAACCGGAAGGGTACCGCGCGGGCCTGCAGCGCCGCCAGGGCATCCGGGGCGCCCGCCACCACCTGATCACCCATGTGCAGCACGCCGCCGACATCGGGCACAGCCACATTCGACCGGGATGGAGAGCCACTTGTGCGGGTCCAACGCCAGGGAGTCCACGCGGGTCAGCGCCGCGTAGCGCGGGGCCAACTCCGGGTCCAGCGCGCCGAAGGCGCCGTAGGCGCCGTCCACGTGCAGCCAGAGGCCCTCTTCGCTGCAGAACGCGGCCAGGTCGTCCAACGGGTCGATGGCGCCGGTGTTGACCGTACCGGCGGAGGCCGCGACGCAGAAGGGCCTGCACCCCGCGGCACGGTCCGCCGCCACCGCGGCGCGGAGGGCGGCCAGGTCCATGTGGAAGTGGACGTCCACCGGCACCACCCGGATGTTGGCCGACCCGAGCCCCAGCAACTCCGCGGCCTTGCGCAGGCAGCTGTGGCCCTCCTCCGAGATATAGAGCGTCAGCGGCGGGTGGGCGCCCTGGAGGCCATCGGCCCGCACGCTCCAGCCGTCGGCGGCTGCCGCCCGGTGACGGGCCGCCGCCAAGCGGGTCAACGAGATTGCACGTACACCTACACCGTGGAGGCGGGCGGCGACCTGCGCATCGACACGACGGGCACGCCTGAGGGCAAGGCGCCGCGCACCCTGCCGCGGATCGGGCTGGCGCTTGCCCTGCCCGGGGCCTTCGACCGCGTCGCCTGGTTCGGCCGCGGCCCCGGCGAAGCGTACGCCGACAGCCAGCTGGCCACCCGCTTCGGGCTCTACCGCCAGACGGTCGACGAACTGTACACCCCGTACGTCTTCCCGCAGGAGAACGGCAACCGTTCCGATGTGTCCTGGGTGGCCTTCACCAACCCGGGGGGCACGGGCCTATGCGCCACGGGCTAGCCCCAGCTCCACTTCAGCGCGCATCGGTTCCCCGCCGCCGACCTCGAGGCGGCGGCGCACACCTGCGACCTGGTCCCGCGCGACTATGTGACCGTGCACTTGGACTTGGCGCAGCATGGCCTCGGGAGCGCCAGTTGCGGACCCGACGTCCTGCCCCCGTACCAACTGCTGACGGCGCCCTTCGCCTTCTCGGTCCGCTTGAGTGCGCTCCGCCCTGCCCGCCCGGGACCGGGACATTGGAGGTGGGGTCTGGGGCGGGGGTGGTCCAGAGCGGGCGGAAACTCTCGAAACCCGAAGTGCGACCACTGTCGGAGTTGGAGGCAGCGCCCTGCTCCAAGACCTGATGGACCGGGGCGGGACGTAAGGAGCCGCGAAATATTAGATTTGAGCCCGGGCGTGGCCGGAATGCGAAGTTCCCAGCGACTCTCCCCAAGAGAACCGGTTCGGGGTCTCGCGTGCCAGTCCAAGGCCAGACGCGCTGAACTTGTCCTCTCCGCCCTAACGTGTCAGCTCCCGGCGCGAGGTCAAGGTCCGGCATCCCGACGATACCATCGTGCACCGCCCGTCGCTTGTCAACCGAGGAGCTTTGATGATGCGCGGCTCCTAAGCGCCGGCGTGCTGGTGGCCATCGACGGGGCAAGGGCCCCGCCGCGGCCGTCCGCGCGACGTGCGGAGACGTCGCGGTCGTGGGTCGCTGCCGTGAACACTCTGGCCGATGTGCGGATTATGCCAATGGGAGTCCCATCATGCCGGGCGGGCACCCGAGTGTCAAGGGGATCCACTTTATCACGTCGCGGCACCTAAGCGCCGCGCCCGCTCAACGGCCTCACAGCGCCCCCGTGCCTGGCCCACGTCCCGTCACTAGGGAAGCCGCGGGTGTGCCGTTCCCTTCGCGCTGCCACCTGCGGCCGCCATGGAAGAGCGCGTGGCGGCCGCTACGCGCGTGCAGCCAGCGTCCGCGACGTGGCACGGCCCGTTCTGGCCGGTCGCCGGCCCGTGCCGCCGCTCTGTGGCTCCCAACGCGCACGCGTGCGCCGTTGCAACTGGGGGTGTGGACCCGGGGGTAGGCTGTGCGGGACCCCGCGCGGTGTGCGGCGTCATGCGCCGCGGCGGCCCGGTGGCCAGAGAGTCCGTGGCCGCGCAACCCTCTCCACATCGGCGCCCCCAACGTGGCGTTCGGCCCGTCGGCGGGGGCTTCTCCCACTGCCCGTGGGTAGGTCGGGCGGCTTGTGTCCGGTCACCGACTGATAGCATAATGCAAGCATGGCGAACGTGCTGATCCGGAATGTCCCCGACGATCTCCGGGCGGCCCTGCAGCGTCGAGCGGAGCAGCGTGGGCAATCCCTGCAGCAGTACCTCGTGAGCGAATTACAACGGTTGGTGGAGCGGCCTAGTGTCGATGAGGTCCTAAACCGGATCGAACGGCACCGCGGCGGTCGCGTCGGGTTCCGTCAGGCCGCCGCCGACCTGCAGGAGGAGCGATCCGGCCATTGATCGTGGTGGACGCCTCGGTGCTCGCGAACGTCGTGGCGGACGACGGGGCGGACGGGCAGCAGGCTCGGAGGGAAATCCGTGACGCCGGCGGCATCGCAGCCCCGGATCTCGCGGATGTCGAAACCGTTGGTGTCTTGCGGAAACGCTGGCTCGCCGGCGCGCTCTCCGACCGTAGGTTCGCCGTAGCCGTCGAGGACCTCGAGGCGCTGGACCTGCAGCGCTACCCGACCCTCCCGTTCATGCGGCGCGCTTACGACCTGCGTGCCAACGTGACGGCGTACGATGCCACTTACGTCGCCCTCGCCGAAGTCCTTGGATGCGCACTTTTGACTGCTGACCAGCGGCTGGCCCATGCCCCCGGTCCGCGATGCGTGATTCGCCTTTTGCCGTAACAGCCGCGGGCGCCGCACCGTCGAGGAGCAGGACCGAAAGGCGTGCGCCGGCGCATCTCCCTGGCTGCCGCCGTCGGGTAAGCCGCGATACCGGGTAACTGCTCAGGCCCCCTGCCGGAGCGGGCACAAAAAACGTTCGCTGGACAACTGGCGGGGCCCATGGTAGCGTCGCCCTACCCGGGTGCCTCCGGGTGGGAAGCCCGCCACATGCCCGCGGCGCCGCCGAGCAGAGAAGAGATCATCGCCCTGTGCGCCGCAGCGCCGGAGCAGGTAGCTGACTTGGTCTTGGCGCTGTATGCCCAGGTGCAGGCGTTGCAGGAGCGGGTCCGGGAACTGGAGCGGCGTCTGGGGCTGAACAGCAGCAATAGCGGCAAGCCGCCATCGGGCGATGGCTACCGGAAACCGGCGCCCAAGAGCCTGCGCGCCCAGAACGGCCGACCGTCCGGCGGCCAGCCCGGTCATCCCGGGCAACACCTGGAGTTCCGCCCGGATCCCGACCGTGTCGTGGTGCACCGGCCGAGTACCTGTCACGGGTGCGGCCGCCCATTGGAAGAAGAGGCTCTCGGCCACACGGCGGACCGGCGGCAGGTCTTCGACCTGCAGGCCCGTATGGAAGCCACCGAGCACCAGATCCAGGCCGTGTGTTGCTCGTGTTGCGGCGAGGTCATGCGGGGCCAGTTCCCGGCCGACGTGCCGGCGCCGACCCAGTACGGACTAGTCCTGAAGGGCTTTGTGGCCTACTGCGACAACTATCAGTTGCTCCCCACGGAGCGCATCTGCGATCTGATCGAGGACCTCACCGGCCATCGGCTGAGCGAGGGGACCCTGTACAACCTCAACACCACCCTCGCTACCGCTCTCGTCCCGTTCGCCGAGCACACGCAGAAGGTATTGATCGCCGAGCCCGTCGCGCACGTTGACGAGAGCGGGGTGCGGGTCCAGGGCAAGTTGCACTGGGCGCACGTCTTCTGCACCGCCCTGCTCACCTGGTACACCGTCCACGAAAGGCGCGGCGAGGAAGCCATGCACGCCGCCGGTATTCTGCCCAACCTCACCGGCGTGGCGATCCACGACTGTTGGGCTCCTTATTGGCGCTTCCTCTGTGCGCACGGGCTGTGCAACGTCTATCTCGAACGCGAACTGCGGGCGGTGCTCGAACTCGACCTGCAACCATGGGCGGGCGCGATGCGCGCCTCGCTGTTCACAGCCGAGCAGGCCGTCGGCGCCGCGGTCGCTGCCGGCGAGGACCACTTGTCGTCCGAGCAAGTGGCAACTGTCACCGCCTGCTACCAGGAGCTGATCGCACAGGGGTTGGCGGCCAATCCCTCGCCGGACCCGTCGCCCCAGCTGCGGCGCGGCCGTCGCAAGAAGAGCAAGGCGTTCCCCGCGATCCCGTGTCCGAGTTGGTAGTGGCAGAGCACCGCGTCCCCCCGCTCGCGCCGTGACCTGCACCGGCTCCGGTAGTTCGACCGCTGGCATGCCGTCTCGCAGCGGCTGCGGGCCGCGCTCCCGGAAGTAGCGCTCGTAGATGCGGTGCGTGCCGGGCCACACGGTGAAGTTGCCGCAGTAAGGACCGGGCACGTCGCTGAGGAAGACGCCCACCAGCGCCGTGAAGTTGCCGATGGTGCCCTTGGGCACCCCGTTGGTGGGCGTGTACATCCCGTCGATGTGTGGCGACGGCTCCCGCGGCGGGCCGTCGGCGGCCGGGAAGCGGAGCGCGATCTGCCCGCCGCGCACGGGCCGCAACTGGCCGGCGCCGAGGGCCGCTTCGACCGCATCCCGCGCGCCGCGGAGGCGTGATAGAGGTCGGTGATGGCCGCACTGCCCTGCACCTCTGGGCAGTAAGACTGCGAGCGAAACTGCACCAAGCGGTCGGGGTGCATGCCCTCGGATCCGAGCGATGCGTTGATCGCCCGCAGCGCCGCATCCACCTTGTCCCGCGGCACCGCCCCTGGCAGAACCGTGTACCCGCGCTCCCAGAGATCCGCCTGCTGCGCGTCCGTCAGTTCCACGGTGTCGCCCCCTGGCTGCAAACCGGTGTACGACAAGTTCCTCGTCCGGCTCGGTTCGGCAGCTCCCCTGGCGGCTGCCCGCGCCGTCGCGGCCCCCCGGCCGACCCCGTCGCCCCGTGGGCCTCCGGCCTCCGCGGGGCCGACGGGGGAGAGGGCGCCGCCCTCGTAGGTGACCGGCGCGCCATACCGGGCCCCCGGCGCGTTCTCCGGGTTCGCCCGTGGGCCCCGGGGTCCGAGGCTGCCCGCTCCGGCGCGGCGACGCCCCGCCGCGCCTTCGGTCCGCCCCCGAGGTCGGCGGGATCGCCGCAAGCCTGTCGCCGCCCACGGCAAGGGCTTGGCCTCCGCCCCGGCGTACGGCGCGGCCCTGCCCTCGGTGGCGGTGGTCGACGCCCGGCTTTCCTCGCCTTGGATCGCCCGACCCGGGCGCCGACTTTGACGGGACCCCGGGGACGCGGTGCTCCAGGCGGAGGGCGTGACGTTTTCGGCCTGGGTCGAGGCCCAGGCTGTCGGGGCCGCCGCCCACCATGACCAGACGGAGGCAGCGACCCGCGCCGCCGGGTACAGCAAAGGCTTGGCCGAGGGCCGCCTCCGAAGTGTTCCCGCCACCGTTTGTGGCAGCGCGCATGCTTGGGGCAGGGCCGTACGGCGGCCGAGGGCGGCGGCGGCCCCTGCCACCGCCCTCGGCCGCCGCCTCACTCGCTCCGCAACGCCACCGCCGGCATCAGACGGGCGGCGTTCATGGCCGGCAGAACGCCGAACACCGCGCCCACCAACACGGAGAAGCCCAGGGCCGCCCCCACGGAGGTGCCGGTCAGCCCGATGGGCACGTTGATCGCCCTGCCGACGATGTGGCTGGTCACGCCGGCGCAGAGGAGACCGATGGCCCCGCCCAGCACCGCGAGCAGCACCGACTCCACCAGGAACTGCACCAGGATGTCGCCGTCGCCTGCGCCGAGCGCCTTGCGCACGCCGATCTCACGCACCCGTTCCGTCACGGTGACGAGCATGATGTTCATGATGCCGATGCCCCCGACGACCAGGGAGATCGCGGCGATGCCGCCGAGCACGGCGGTGATGACCGAGAGGGTGCTCTGGATGATGGAGAGCATCTGGCCGGAGGTGATCACCGCGAAGTCCTTGATGGGATGGCGTTGGCCCAGCAGGCGCTGGACGGCGGCGCTGGCCGCCTTCACGGTGCCCGTACTCTCCGCGCCGACCACAATTTCCGTGAGGTGGCGGGTGCCCGCCAAGGCCAGGGCCTCCTGGATCGGGATGTAGACGGCCTGGTCTGGATCGGTGCCGAAGCTTTGGCCCGCGGCCTTGAGCACGCCGACCACGCGAAACGACTTGCCGTTGATCGAAACGGAGCCGCCCACGGCCGTCCGCGCCGATCCGCCGAAGAGCGTCCGCGCGGCGCTGTGACCGAGGACCACGCCGCTGGTGAAGCCGCCGGGCGCCCCGCCGGCCAGGAAGGCGAGGCGTTGCAGGCTGAAGTACGCGGAGGTGGTGCCGACCACGGGGTTGGCCGCCGTGGCGATGCTGCCGTGCGCGACGATGGCGGCCACCTGGGCCACCGGCGCCACCGCTGCGATATGGTCCGCCTGGAGGCCGGCGATCGCGTCGGCGTCGGCGACGGTGAGCGTGCTGGGCACCTGCGCGAAGCCCCCGCCGAAGCCCCCGCCGCGGCGCGGGCCATGCCCGGCGGAGCCGCTGCTAGCGGCGTTGAATTTCGCCTGAGTGCCCGGGGCTGCAGGTACCACCGTAATGAGGGTGGCCCCAATGCGGTTGAATTGGTTGGTGACGTAGGAGTTCACGCCGGAGCCCAGGGAGGTCAGCGTGACCACCGCGAAGACGCCGATGACCACGCCCAGTGCCGTCAGCGTGCTGCGCAGCTTGTGGTGCCAAATCGAGTCCAGGGCGATGGCCCAGGCGTTCACGCCGCTCCCCCCCGCGGGCTGGCCGCTGTCCCCGCAACCGGCGGGGTGGTGTCGTCTGCTTCCGCCGCCGCGACCAGCGGGTTCTGCACCGGGGCATCGGCGACGATGCGCCCGTCCTCCAGTTGGACGATGCGCCCCGCATGCTGCGCCACATAGGGATCGTGCGTCACTACGACGACGGTGAGCCCGAGATCCCGGTGCAGCTCCTGGAACAGGCGCAGCACGGCCCGCCCGGACCTCCGGTCGAGGGCACCCGTCGGTTCGTCGGCCAGCAGCAACTCGGGACCCGCCGCCACGGCGCGCGCGATCGCGATCCGCTGGGCCTGGCCGCCAGAGGTCGTGCTGGGTAAGCGGCCCGCGAGCGCGGTGAGCCCTACGCGCGCCAGCGCCGCGCCCGCCCGCTCCCGGCGCTTGGTACGAGGGACGCGGGCGTACACCATTGGCAGTTCCACGTTGCGTAACGCCGTCAGACTGGGCAGCAGGTGGATGCCCTGGAACACGAAGGTCACCCGCGTCCCCCGCCAGCGTGCCGCCGCCCTCCGCGACAGGCGCGTGACGTCCGTGCCCGCTAGGTGGTAGGTGCCAGCGCTCGGCCGGTCGAGCAGGCCGAGCACGTGCATGAGCGTGGACTTGCCGCTGCCGGACGGCCCGACCAAGGCGACCATCTCGCCCCGGGCGATGTCAAGGTCGATGCCCTCCAGGGCCTGCACGGCGGCGGCGCCCTGCCCGTAGCGTTTGCTCACGCCGCGCAGGCGCACCAGCGCTTCCCGCCGCGGAGCGCTATCCCCAGGTTCCCCGTTGGCCGTGGGCGCGTCCATCCTCAAATCCCCTCCACAACCGTGTTCTGCCGCAGCATCAGGGCGGAGAGCCGCCTGGCCAGTCCGACCAACTGCGCCCGCTCCTCGCCGCTCAACGCGGTGAGCACCGCGGTCAGCCTTTCCCGTCGCCGGGACTCCATCTGCGCCACTAGGCGCTCGCCAGCGGGTGTGAGCGCCACGCGGTGGCGCCGCCGGTCCTCGGGCAGCATGGCGCGTTCCAGCCAACCCTTCTGCTCCATGGCTGTCAATAGTTGACTGGTGGTCGCCGGGGCGGTGCCGAGCATCGCAGAGACCTCGGACACCTGCAGGCCGCCGCGCGCGCGCACGGTGAACAGCAGATGCTCCTGCAAACGTGTGGGCAGCCCGTCGGGGCGCTGGACGCGGCGCTCGACGAATAGACCGAGCGTCTCCTGGCGCAGGGCCATGAGGGCCTCGATGGTCTCCTCAACGCTGAGGGCCGCCGGATTCATTCCCTATCACGAACGTTTCGCATACGCGGAACAATAGGGCGGGCGGACCGGCAAAGTCAAGCGCGGCGCTTCCCCGCCAAGGGGAGGGCGGCGCGACCCGTCCCGCCTACGGGGGACGAGGCTGCCCGTGCCTGCTTACCCTTACCGCCTTACCGTCTTACCCCTTACCGCTTACCCTGACGCGGGTTCGTAACAGCCACTGGATTTGATGACGGTTGTTGCCTCAGGACTTGGATTGAGCTATGCTCGCGCTATAGAACGTTCGACCGGGGTAGTGGATCGGCCCGTCTCCTGGGCATCCACCCGCAGACCCGGTGCGTGGTTGGCGACCTGTGCGGTTGGCGATGCTCACGACGACATGCCACGAGACGTGGAACGGCCCTGCGTGGAACGCCGACCCGAGGCGCGCCCGTCCCCGGCGGGCCTTCAACCACGCGAGCCCCCCGGCACGGCGGGGCTGCCGGGGGCTTGCACGCGCTCGGCAAACCCCCTTGACGGAATGTGCGCCCGCTCACGGCTTACCGGCGTACCGCCCAGGCTCCGCGTGGTGGACGAAGTCGCGCATCCCCGCCCATTCCAACCAGATGTCGGTCATGCACTCCCAGTGCACGCTGTCGTGCCGCACGTGGCTGAGGCGGAAGAAGATGCCATAGCGGATGTGAGGGGAGACGTTCCCCGCGATCCCGTGGCCGAGCTGATAGTGGCAGAGCACCGCGTCCCCCGCCCGGGCGGTGACCTGCACCGGCGCGGGCAGGTCCACGGGCGGCATGCCTTCGAGCAGCGACTGCGGGCCGTGTTCCCGGAAGTAGCGTTCGTAGGTGCGGTGGGTGCCCGGCCACACGGTGAAGTTGCCGCAGTAAGGACCAGGCACGTCGCTGAGGAAGACGCCCACCAGCGCCGTGAAGTTGCCGATAGTCCCCTTGGGCACCCCGTTGGTGGGCGTGTACATGCCGTCAATGTGCGGCGACGGCTCGCGCGGCGGGCCGCCGGCGGCAGGGAAGCGGAGGGCGATCTGCCCGGCGCGCGCGGGCCGCAGTTGGCCGACGCCGACGGCGGCTTCGACCGTGTCCCGCGCCGCGGAGCCGTGGTAGAGGTCGGTGATGGCCCTACTGCCCTGCACCTCGGGGCAGTACGACTGCGAGGCGAACTGCGCCAAGCGGTCGGGATGCATGCCCTCGGATCCGAGCGATGCGTTGATCGCCCGCAGCGCCGCATCGACCTTGTCCCGCGGCACCGCCCCTGGCAGAACCGTGTACCCGTGCTCCCAGAGATTCGCCCGCTGCGCGTCCGTCAGTTCCACGCTGTCGCCCCCTGCCGCAAAGCGGTGTGTGATGGGATTTCTGCCCGGCCGGGCCGCTCGCTGGGGTGTTGGCCGCTTACCTTGGTGGGATCTGGTGTTCCCCTTCCGTGTGGCCACCATCCGCCCCCTGGCAGGGGATGTCAAGTGGCTAAGGCGGCTTCTCCGGCGCGGGCAGCCCGCCCCATGTCCCGGGGTGGCGGCCCGGCCCCCGGGGGTCGGCGCTGTGACGGCGGATGCGCTGAGGCGTCCCCGGGGAGGCGCCAAGCGCGTGCCCTACCCGGCCCAGGCCGCCTCCGTTCCGTCCCGCGGGGTGGCGTGGGAGAAGACGCCACCCCCGTGGCTTAGCCCGGGACTGACCCACCTGCGGCTCTTCCCCGCGGTGGGGCAGCTCCCCTGCGGTGGCAGGGAAAGATCCTTCGGCCGATGCCGGTGCCCGGCGGGTCTCACCGGGCGGCGTGGCTCCTAGGGCGCCGCGTGCCCACCACCCAGGGTCGCGTCATTCCGGCGGGGGGCCTTCGCCCAGACGGCGCCACGAGCGGGGGTGACTTCGGAGCGGCACGCCGGTCCGCCCGCGCCTGCGACCGCATGCCGCGCACAGGTTCGGCGCCTCGACGCGGCCGTTGCACCCGTGGGGTCTCGGGGGCACTGACGCCGTACGCGCCGAATCCGGCCGGTGGCGCAAGCGACTCGCCCAGAACGACGCGACCCTGGCCCACCCCCGTGCGCCGCCCGTCCGCCCCACGGGGGTTCCGGTCGGCGGCCCGCACCGGGTGGCGCGTACGCGCTCCCACCCAGGGGCCGTCCCGCGGGCAGCGGTTCACGCGCCCGTTGCCCGCCATCTGGCTCGGAGGGGCGGATCGGCCCGCCTCATCCCCCCGCCGCACCGGCGATGAGCACCTTCAACGCCTGCCCGCCGCGGTCCAGCAGCTGCAGGCCCGCCGCCGCGTCGTCCAGGCTGAGCCGGTGCGTAATCATGACGCCGGCGTCCACGGCGCCGTCAGCCAGTAGGCGCAGCACCGGCGGGAACGCCGCCACGCTGTTGCGCGAGCCCACTAGGTCGACCTCCTTGCGCATCAGGGTCACGGTATCGACCGCTACGGGCCCGCGGTTCCAACCGATGAGCACGATGCGCCCCGCGTGCGCCACCAGGTCCGTGCTCAGCCGCGTGCACGCGGCATTCCCCGTCGCCTCGAATACGACGTCCGCCATCTCTCCGTCGGTCGCCCGGCGCACCGCCGCGACGACGGCCGCGGCGTCGCCAGCAACGGCCGTGGCGCCCAAGCGCTCCGCTGCCGCCAGCCGCCATGGGTCGAGATCGTGCACCAGCACCCGGCAGCCGCGCGTGCGGCCGAGCAGTTGCGCCACAAGCAGCCCGATGGTTCCCGCCCCGATCACCACCGCAAGGCCGCCCGCTTCGACCCCGGCGCGCCGCACGGCGTGGTAGGCGATGGTGGTCGGCTCCGCCAGCACCGCCAGTTCGTCCGGCACCCCCTCGGGGACCGCGTGCAGTTGCCGCGCGGCGATGGCCGCGGCCTCGGCCATCCCGCCGTCCACGTGCACCCCCATCACGCGCAGGTCCGCGCAGCAGTTGGGGCGGCCCAAGCGGCACGCGCGGCAGGCGCCACAGGGCAGGAGCGGTTCGACCACCGCGCGCCGGCCTTGCAGGCCCGACCCGTGGGGGGCATCGAGCACATCCACCAGCAACTCGTGGCCAAGGACGCGCGGGTAGCTGACCAGCGGCGATGTGCCACGGTAGGCGGAGAGGTCGGACCCGCAGATCCCCGCCCAGCGCAACCGGACCAGGGCCTGACCCGTGCCGGGTCGCGGCACGTCCGCCTGCCGGACGCTCACGACCCGGGGCTCTTCCAAGACCACTTGACGCACATCCCGTTCCCCCTGCCTGCCATGCGCCGCGCACGATGCGCGGTGCGCCAATCCCCGGTCCGCACAGCGCGGCTGCTGGCATCACACGGGGTCCCGCTCTGGGGGGCCCGCTCGGCTGTGACGCGGTCCGCGAGGCGTGGACATACCGCCGCCTTTTCGCCCGCTGCCCGCCATGCCCTGTCGCCCAGGTGCCTACCCAGAACGCGGCGGCCCTGGGCACCCGGCCGCGGACCGCTGTCCCCCGACCCGCTCGGAGGGGCGGCAGAGGCCGCCCGCCCCGGCGGCGAGCCCGGCCGGGGGTCCCAGGCCGGTGCCCGGGTCCGGCGAAGCCGCCGGAGGGGGACGCCTTGTGGCCACTTTCACATGCGCTCGCTAGAGCGAGGAAACATGACGTACAGCGAGATATGGTGCCATGCGGCGCCTAGAGACCGACGAAAGCAGTTGCCACGGCGCTTCTTGCGTCGGCGTCAGGGCCGCGGCGGTTTGTGACGAAAATCACTTGCCAGTAGACTCCCTGGGTGGAAGGAGTGACCGAAGATGACGCCAATGACCGAAGGTTCCAGCGCGATGGTCGAGCAGGAGGACCGCTGCGCCTGCGGGGGCCGCTTGGTGAGCCACACCGTCCACCGCTATCGATTCGAGGACGAGTTCGGTCGGGTGACCGAGGCCCACAACGTGCCCGCCCGCGTCTGCCGGCGCTGCGGCGACGCCATCGTGGACCAGTCGGTGGTCACCGACATCGAGACGCGCATTGCGCACGCGTACTTCGCCCCGCGCCACGTCGACTTGGCGCGGTAACGGGGGCCGGCCAGCGGAGCGCTCCGCCGGCCGCGGGAAGGGTCCCGGCAACCCGCCACCGGTCGGGACCCTTCCGGGGGATGCGCCCCGCGGTTCCCCGCGTTCAGCGCTTCCCGCCGTTGACCATGATCGTCTGCCCCGATACGTGTGCGGACAGGGGACCAGCCAGGAACTCCACAACCTTGGAGATGTCGTCGGCCTGCGCGATGCGCTCAAGGCTCGAACGACCTTCCTCCGACAGGACGGTGCGCGTCGCGGCGAAGCGCGCGGTCCAGGTGGGCCCCGGGGCGACAGCGTTCACGTTCACGTCGTAAGGTTGGAGCTGCATGGCCAGGCACGTGGTGTAAAAGGCGATGCCCGCCTTGGCCGTCGCGTAGATCGCGCCCTCGGCCGTGGGCAGCACGCCCGCCATCGAGGAGATGTTGATGATCCGGCCGCTGCGCCGCTCCATCATGCGGGTGGCCGCCTCACGGCAGCAGAGGATCGTCCCCAGCAGGTTGCGTTCCAGGACCGCACGCACGTCCTCCGGCTTGATCAGCACGCAGTCGTTGGGCTCGGGACGTTTCCCGCCCTGCGCCGCGATGTCACCGCCGGCGTTGTTGACCAGGACGTCCAGCGGGCCGAGCGCCCGCTCCAATTCATCCATCATCCGCGCGACGTCCTCTGGCCTGCTGACGTCGCCGAGGACCACGTACGCGCGCCGGCCCAGCGCGCGGATCTCGGCCGCGGCCTCCTCGATGTCGGAGCCTTCCCCAAACTCTGCGGGCTTGTTGCGCGCGATGTCATGCA
This sequence comes from Bacillota bacterium, assembly GCA_021797775.1. GTDB lineage: Bacteria > Bacillota > Sulfobacillia > RBS10-35 > JAJYVN01 > JAJZZC01. Next base: position 23,209 of record JAJZZC010000016.1, on the reverse strand, counting down.
CAGCCACGTCCGCACCGGCCCGCGCCAGCCGCAAGGCGTGCGCGCGGCCCAGGCCGCGGCTGCTGCCGGTAACCAAAACCACACGGCCATCCAGGTCGCCCATGTCAAAGACCCGGTTCCACCGATCCGTGGGCCCGCGCTCTGGGTGGAGCAGCGGGCGGACCGGATGGGGCGGCGCACCCCCCAGTGGTCGGAGCGCCCCGCCGTCCGCCCCCAGGTCCCTGCCCCTTTCGGCCCCCGATTTGCTTCCTCACGGAAGCGGCGGCAACGGGCGGACTTTTCGCTCGGTGCCGCCAGAGACGCCTGCGGCACCAACGGTGCGAGCATTAGGCGCGTAGAGCGGCTTCCCCTTCCACCGGGAAACGCCACTCGACGCGAAACGGGGCACGCTGATGGCTGGACCGGGGACGAAGACTGCTGCGTGAGGCTCGGCAGTCGGCGGAGGCGCGGCCCCCGCGCCTCCGTTCCGGCCGCGGGGGCCGCGCGCGCTCGTTGCGTGGCGTCGTCCCGCGCGCGTCGATGCGGCCATCGGCCCCGGGGTGCACACTGTGTGGATGACCGCGCGCTTGCGGCCGAAGATGCCCACGGCCCTGCCGGGGAAGCGCCCCCCACGAGGACGCTGTCAGCCTAGGGCGGGGACTTCGTCAACCGATGCAATCGTCCTCGTTCGCATCGGCCACGGCTTCCTTGCCCCTCTGGTGCTCTAACTAACGCCGTCTGGCCCGGCCCCAGCCCGGCAACCGACCGTGGTCGTACCGTCCTACGGCAGCTCCTGGCCGCACGAGGGGCAGAACTGCCAACTCTGGTCCTCCGCCTTTCGCCCGCACCACGGGCAAAACGCCGACGTGGCACGGGAGCGCCGCGCCCCGGTGACGGCGCGGCCCGGGCCGCGCTCCGCGTTCCGACTGGCCCGGCCGCCGGCCAGGCGGATGGTGGTGCCCCGCGGCCCGGCGGCCACGGTGGCGATGCGGCCCGCCCGCACGAGGCGGTGCAACTGGTAGGAGACCGCGGCCGGCTTCGCGCCGAGTTCCTCGGCCAGGACCTTGGTCGAAACCGTCAGGCTGCCGCCGGCGGCGGGAACCCGGCTGCTGAGAAGATCCAGCAGGCGCTCGCCCAATCCTCCGGCGGGAAGGGTCACGGCCGCCTCGCTCACGACTCAAGCACCCCCGGAAACTTGAATTTGCGGAGATTATGACGTTCGGCCCAGAAGAAGTCAAACACAGCGACAGATCCCGCGGTCAGAGCCCGAACCTCATGGGTGCCGGGGCACCGACGTAGCGCACTCCCTGACACACCGCTTGCGCTGCGGCGGAAGATCGACAAAGCGTCGCTGCCGCCGCAGCGCCGCGGAAACGGGCCGCCCGCGGTGGGATGTGCGTCATGGTGTCTGTCGAATCCGGCATCCGCCGTTCGCGTCGATCCGTCCGGGGCGTAAAGTCCAGACCAGCACCAGCGATGTGATGGCAGAAGGGAAGCCCTGGCCACCGCGGACGCAGGAACCGGAGGACCCGTGGGGCGTCCTGGCCCACCAGGGAATCCACCGTTGTAAGCCGCGGGGCGGACTTCACAACCGGCCGCTGGCCACCGCGAGCCCCACAGCGCAAAGCGTGGTGCCGGCGGCGAGTTCGCCGTAGCGGCTGGTGGCGCGGCGCAGGCGCGCGCCGAGCGCGAGCCCGGCCAGCGTGAGGAGCACGGCCTGCGCTGCGAGCACGGGGACGAGGGTGTGGAGCGGCACCCCGCTGGTCCCGGCGCCCAGGCCGGCTCCCAGTTCGTCCACACTGACGGCCACGCCGCTCGCCAGCAGGGCCCAGAGGCCCGCAGCCGGTTCGCGTAGGGGCGCTGTGCCATGGCCGGCGTCCGGCCGCTCGTGTAGGTCGGACCAGCCCTCGCGCGCCTCGCGCAGGCCGAGGACCACCAGTAGCGCGCCGCCAGCCCAGGCCGCGGGCCGGCCGACGTGCGCGCCGAGCGCCGCGCCCAGGATGGCCCCGGCGACGGGCATAAAGGCCTCGAACGCCGCGAAGGTAAGGGCGGTGCGCAACCGCCCCGCTCCGCCATGGCGGGAGGCACCGAGGCTCGCGGCCACCGTCAGGGTGTCGATGCCGAGGGCGGGGACGAAGGCCAGGGCGATCCCGATGCCCAGGTCGACCACCGTCCCTTCACGGCTCGTCCTGCTTCGGCGGTGTCTCGCCGCGCGCGGTCGAGACGGCTGGGGGGCCCAAGAGCCTGACTTTGTGTTGCCGTCGCCCATGCCCTGCAGGAGGCGGGCCGCCTGCGGCGCATCGCACACCGATGGTGGCGCCGGGCCGTGGTGGCGGGCTATGGCCGCAGCCCGGTTCCGGTCCATGGTCGACAACGGCCGCCCGGGGCGCAGTTTGTTGCAGAAGGGAGATGGCTATGGCCACAGAGTGGACGGAACTGTTCAACGGCCGCGATCTCACCGGGTGGAGGGCGAGGGGCGGAGGGAGCACCTGGCGCGTGGTAGGAGGCGTACGCCTGGCGGCCGATGACCAGCGGGCCCTCGTCGCCGAGCCCGGGACCGGGGTTCTGATGAACAACGAGCGGTCGCGTACGGTCGATCTCTACACCGAACTGCTGCACGGCAGTTGCCAACTGCACCTGGAGTACTGCGTGGCCCAGCAGTCCAATTCGGGGATCTACCTCATGGGCCAGTACGAGATTCAGGTCCTGGACAGCTGGGGGGAAGAACCGCCGCTGCGCTATGGCACCAACGGGGGGATCTACGCCCGCCACCGCCATCCACTGACGGGGCGGGACTACGGCGGCCACGCGCCCCGCGTGAACGCCTCCCGGCGCCCGGGGGAGTGGCAGGAGCTCGATGTCGTGTTCCGCGCCCCGCGTTTCGACGGTGCCGGATACAAGAGCGCGGACGCGAAGTTTGTGCGTGTCGTCCTCAATGGCCAACTGATCCATGAGAACGTGGCCGTGGACCTGCCGACGGGCGGCGCCTGGGATGCCTACGACATCCCCTGGGGGCCCTTGCGTCTGCAAGGCGACCACGGGCCGGTGGCCTATCGGAACATCCGGATGCGCCTTATGTGACCGCCCGTCGCGGGGGCCGCAGCGGGACCCTTGCGGGCGACGGGCGCGTGTCTGCCCTCCCGAGGAGGCGGGCGCGCGGAGTGGTGGAGTAGAGGAGGCGACGGTTTGGCGGACGAGCGTGAGATCCGGGTCGGCATCATCGGAGCGGGCGGCATCGCCGGGGCGCACGCCGAGCGGTACAAGCGGGTGCCGGGGGCACGGGTCGTGGCGGTGGCGGACGTCCTCCCGGGACGGGCGCAGGGGTTCATCGACCGTTACGGCCTGGAGGGCGCGCGGGCGTACGGCGACTACCGCGAGATGCTGCGGGACGACCTGGAGGCCGTGAGCATCTGCACCTTCAACGCGGCGCACTACGAACCGACCATGGCCGCCCTGGAAGCTGGCAAGCACGTCCTCCTGGAGAAACCGATGGCGGTGCGGCTGTCGCAGGGGCTCGACATGGTGCGGGCCGCGCGTCGGGCCAACCGCATGCTCTCGATCGGTTTCCAGAGCCGCTACGACCCCAACGTCCAGCAGGCGCGCCGCGTCGTGCACAGCGGGGGGCTCGGCAAGGTCTACTACGCCGAGACTGGTGGTGGCAGGCGCAAGGGCATCCCGGGCGGGACGTTCGTGCGCAAGGAGACGGCCGTGGGAGGCGCCGTCCTGGACATCGGCTGCTACTCCCTGGACACCGCCCTGTGGATCATGGGGGATCCCCGACCGCTCGCGGTGTCGGCGACCACCTCCGACTACTTCGGCAAGTCCCCCGTCTACGCGCGTCAGGCGTGGGGCGGCACCATGCGCCCGGAGGACTTCGATGTGGAGGACTTCGGGGTGGCGTTCATCCGCCTGGAGGCGGACGCCGTGCTGGTGTTCAAGATCTCCTGGGCCATGCACTTCGACAGCCTCGGCCACACCTTCTTTCTCGGCACCGAGGGTGGCCTGGACCTGGATCAACTGCGCCTCTACCACGATACGTACGGCCTGGGGGCGGCCACCGACCTGCCACGCCGTGACAGCAACTGGGGCGATCAGTTTCTGCGCAAGATCCAGGCCTTCGTCGAGGCGGTGCGCGACGGAGGGCCGGCGCCGATCCCGGGCGAGCGGATCCTGCACGCCACGGCTATTCTCGACGCCCTATACCGCTCGGCGGCGGAGCGGGCGGAGGTGAAGGTGGAGCTGCCGCCGGTCTGAGGAGGCGCCCGAACAGGACCGAACTCGCGGGGCAAGCCCCCGGCTTTCGCCGCGGGGTGAGCCGCGCGGCGCCATGGCCCAATCGCTCGTTCGGAGCTGCATTCGTGCCAGCAGCTTGGCAACCGAGCGCAGCGGGTCGCGCCAGGTAGTCCTCTGGCGCGTAAAACGTTCGGGGCAGCAAGCCTCGGCCTGGCGCGCCGGCCTTCGGGCCGGGGGTTGCGGAGCCGCTCCCGCGGGCGGCGCCAGGCGACAACAATCCGCGAGGTGCGGGCCTTCCGGCCCGCCGCCCGAAGGGGACAGAGCGGATCGTCCGCGACCGGGACACGTGGCGGCTCCCGCCGCCGAACAACGCAGGTAAGGCTCGGGATGTTGTAGCGGCGGCATGTGGACCCGTCGTCCGCGAGAGCCCGAGAAAGCCCGCCGGAAACCGGAACCCCCGGGCTTTATTCCTGGGGAGGCTCAGGAGTGGTCCAGCGGGTGGATCGGGGCGGCCGCCGCATACCTTTCGTCCCGCGGCGGCCGTCCACCATGAGGACGTGACGGGCTGCTGCCCGCACCGCGCGGTTTGCCAGCCACTCCCATCGCAGTGCTGGCCTGGTAAGGAGACCCCCATGCCGGCATGGCCGGCGCCACGCTGTATGAAAATGGTTGGCTGGCCAGAGCGGGCGCGGTGCCCCGATCCGGCGACGGGGCACGTGCCAAAGAGAGTCGCTGCCGACCCATCCGGTCCCGCTAGCCTATCCGGTTCGTGATCCGCTGTCTGGCGATCGCACGCGCGAGGTTGAAGCAGCTACCCACCCTATCATGCCGGGCGGGCAACGCATCGTCGAGCAGGGCCGCTTGATGACGTCGCGGCGCCTGAGGAGCCGTGCATCATCAAAGCTCCTCGGTTGACAGGCGGCGGGCGGTGCACGATGGTATCGTCGGGATGCTGGACCTTGGCCTCGCGCCGGGAGCCGACACGTTGGGGCGGAGAGGACAAGTTCAGCGCGTCTGGCCTTGGACTGGCACGCGAGACCCCGAACCAGTTCTCTTGGGGAGAGTCGCTGGGAACTTCGCATTCCGGCCACGCCCGGGCTCAAATCTCATATTTCGCGGCGCCTAAGCCTTCCCCGTCCGAGTCCGGCGCCTCCTTATTCCGGCGGCGGGCCGTCCGCCCCGGCGCCCGCGTCTTCGTCCTCGTCCAGGTAGAACTCCTCGGCGGTGGGGTCGTACGCGAAGAGCTCGGCGTAACGTCCCCAGGCCACGGCGGTGTCGAGCTGCCCGTCAGCCTGGACCTCACTGAGTTCGTCCGCGAGCAGGGCGCGGAAGAACTCCCGCGGTGCCGTGTGGTGCCGTTTGTTCTCCAGTACCCGGCGGATCAGGGCGAACACCGGCAGGCCGCTGATCTGAGCGGCGAACATCGCCTTGCGCCCGGAGACGTCGGCCCCCGCGAAGCGCATGCCCTGCTCCGTCAGTACCATGTCGCCTTCGCGCACGACGGCGAGGCCGAGCAGTTCCGCTGCCTCCGTGACGGGCAGCAGGTCGTCTACCTCGAGCAGAAGCTCGGAGCCGAGGTGGTAGAGGTCGTCGCGCCCGCCGCGGTCCGCCAGCAGTTCCAGCAGGCCGGTCAGCATGCCGATCGGCGCGTCGGGGAGGGGGACAAAGCGCCGGCGTCTGGCCACGGCTGCGGCCCCCGCGGCTGCGCCTCGCCCCGCCGGTCCCGGTGCGGGCGCGTCGGGCCCCGCCGCCGCGAGCGCGGCCTGCCGGGGCGCCGTCCCGGAGAGGGCCGCGGCGACGACCTTGCTGCGGTCAGATTCCGCCGCCTCGGAGACGATCTTGTATACGCGATCCACCAGGGCCAGGAACGACGGGTCTTTGCGGTTGCGGGGCCGCGGCAGTCGCACGGCCAGGTCGGCCACGAGGTGTGCGGGATTGCGCGAGAGGACCGCGATGCGGTCCGCCATGAAGACGGCCTCTTCGACGCCGTGCGTGACCATGAGGATCGAACGGGTGGGGATCTTGCGCTCGACCCACAGGTCCAGCAGCTCGCTGCGCAGGTTTTCGGCCGTTAGCACGTCCAGCGCGGAGAACGGCTCGTCCATGCAGAGGAGTTCGGGCTCGACCGCCAGGGCACGGGCAAAGCCGACGCGTTGGCGCATGCCACCGGAGAGCTCCCGCGGGTATGCGTCCTCGAAACCGTCGAGCCCCACGAGGTCGATGAGCCGCGCCGCCTTGTCGCGGCGCACCCGCTTGGCCAGCCCGGCCGCCTTCAGCCCGATCTCGACGTTCTCGATCACGGTGAGCCACGGGTAGAGCGCGAAGGTCTGAAAGACCATGGCGCTCTGGCGACATGGCCCCTGCACCGGGGTTCCGCGATAGCGGACTTCGCCGCCGCTCAGTTCCGCCAGCCCGGTGATGATGCGCAGCAGCGTGGACTTGCCCGAACCGGACGGTCCGAGCAGCGCGACGAACTCGCCGTCGTGGATGTCCATGTCGATGCGGTCCAGGACGAGCATGTCACCCCACAGCTTGCAGACGCCCCGCGCCGCGACCAACGTGGACATCGGCCATCACCCTCCCGGCGTGCGCCTCGGCCTTCACATCACCAGCGTGTAGCGGGTCTCGGTGAGGCGGTAGAGGCGCCTCCAGAAGAAGCGGTTGGCGATCACCACCACGGCCGACAGGCACATCGTGGCGGCGAGGAGCAGGCCGTAATGCGCCTGCTGGCTGGAGCGCGCGATCAGCGAGCCGAGCCCCAGTGTCCATACCGTGTGCGTTCCCGCCTGCACGTACTCGGTGACGATCGCGGCGTTCCAGGCGCCCCCCGCGGCGGTGATCATCCCGGTGATCAGGAAGGGGAAGATGCCGGGCAGGATCAGCGTGCGCCAGCGCTCCCACCCCGAGAGGTGGAACAGGGCCGCGGCTTCCTTGAGGTCCTCAGGGATGGACATGGCTCCGGCGATGACGTTGAACAGGATGTACCACTGGGTGCCGAGCATCATCAGCAGCACGGAGACGTAGGATAGCCCCCCGCCGAGCGCCAGCAGCCAGAGGACGACGACCGGGAACAGGGCCGTCGCGGGAATGGAGGCCAGGATCTGGACGATCGGTTGCAGCCGCGCGGCCCACGCGCGGTTCAGCCCGATGAACACGCCCACAGGCACCGCCCAGGCGGCGCTGAGCAGGAGCGCCGCCGCGACGCGTAGGACGGTGAACAGGGTGGCCAGCGGCAGTTCACGAGCCGCCGCCGGGGTGACCGTGGCGAGCAGCAGCACCCCATGCCACACGGCGAAGCCCGCCGCAGCCACCGCACACGCAGACAGGGCCCACGACCCCAGCCGGGCGCCGAACGCGGGGCCGACTCCCGGCGCCTGGCGATGCGTGGCAGGGCGGGAGAGGGCACGGTCCAGGCGTTCGACTAGGGGCGCCAGCAGGCGGCCGCTCAATCCCTCAACCAGAGAGGAGCGCCGCAGCACCATCAGCACCGCCGAGCGAGGCGGCGATTGACTTTCCACGAGCTCGACCTTGAAGCGGTCGGCCCACGCGATGAGCGGCCGCCACACCAATTGGTCTATGGAAACGATGACCAGCACCAGGGTGAGCAGGCCAGCGGCCTCCGCCCGGCCGTCATGGCGGTTGGCCGCGACCTGCAGGTAGCTGCCCAGGCCGGCCAGTTGGAAGCTGCGCCCGCCCAGGGTGAACATCTCTGCCGCCATGAGGAAGAACCAGCCACCCGCCCAGGACATCATGCTGTTCCACACCAAGCCGACAACGGCATACGGCAGCTCCAACTGGCGGAAACGCTGCCACCAGGAGAGCCCGTACAGGCGCGCGACCTCCCGGAATTCGCGCGGCACGGTCAGCAGTGAATTGTAAAACGAGAAGGTCATGTTCCATGCCTGCGAGGTGAAAACCAGCAGGATGGCGGCCACCTCGACACCGGCGCGGCCGTTGGGCAGGAGCGCGATCAGCGCCAGCACGACGGACGGCAGGAACGACAGGATCGGGATGGACTGCAGAATATCGAGGATCGGCACCAAGATGCGCTCGGCGCGCCGGTTGTTGGCGGCGACGTACCCGTAGACGAGGGAAAAACCCAATGACAGCGCGTAAGCCGCCGCCATCCGCGCCACCGAATACCCGGCGTAGACGGGCAGCATCGCATAGCGGAGCGACACGTGCGCCGCCGCGGCCCGCCCGGGGCCGGCGTGGGCCAGGGCGAGCACCGCGTATAGCAAGCCGAAGAGCCCCACGGCAACGGCCACGTCGGCCCCCAGCGAGGCCGTCACGCGGCGGCCCGCGCTGGGGCGCCCGGCGAGCGGTGTGGGCCGCAACCTACCCCAGGGGCGGCCGCCCCACCGGGGAAGCGGACGCCGGTCGTTCGGTTCGGCGCCGTTCATGCGGATCCACCCCGATGGGACCCCCCTGCAGGGATCTTCTGGAGCGCGACCGACCCGAGACCGCCCGCGCCAGGCCGCCCCGCTGCCGGGACCAGAGGTGGCCGCAACGGCGTCGTTCGCCACACGGCCATGGCCCGACCCCCGAGCCGCGCCACGGCCCGGATGCGGGGAACGGCGCGCGGGTCTATGGCGGGACGGCCGAGCCGCACGGTATGGTAGCATGGCGGATCGGCCTGGTAAACAAGCGGGGAGCGGCGTGCGCGCCGCCCACACGCTGGCGCGGAAGGGGCGGATGGCCGCGATGGCGCGGGGTTCCTCGGGCGATGGCACAGGGGACGAGGGGGGCTCCGGCCCGTGCGCCGCCGCGCGACCCACGGCCACCCGTGCCGTGGACTATGCCGTGCGGGCCACGGCTGCCGACGGAGGGATCCTGGCGCTGGCCGCGTCGAGCGCGCGGCTCTGCGAGGAGGCGCGCCGCCGCCACGACGCCTGGCCCACCGCCGCCGCGGCCCTGGGGCGCGTGTTAACGGGCGCCGCCCTGCTGGCACTGCCTCTGAAAGACGGTGGGTCCGTAACCCTCCGCGTGCGCGGCGACGGGCCGCTCGGCGGCGTGCTGGCCACCGCGGAGGCCTCCGGCGCCGTGCGTGGGTATCCCGTGCACCCCCACGTGGACCTGCCCGTGCGCGCCGACGGCAAGCTGGATGTGGGCGGGGCCGTGGGGCGTTTCGGCCTGCTCACGCTGACGCGCGACCTCGGGCTGCGCCAGCCGTATAGCGGGTCGGCGCCCCTGGTCTCCGGCGAGATCGCCGACGACCTTACCCACTACCTGGCGCGATCGGAACAGGTGCCCTCGCTGGTCGCCCTGGGCGTGCTCGTGGGGACGGGTGGCCGCGTGCGCGCGGCGGGTGGCCTGGTGGTGCAGATCCTGCCCGGCGCCTCCGACGACACGGCCGCCGAGATCGAGAACAACGTTGCGCGCATGGGCGCCGTCAGCCGGTGCATCGCCGCGGGTGCCAGCCCCGAAGACCTGGTGTGCGAGGCCTTGGGCCGGTTCGGCCCGCGCTTCCTGCAGCGAAGCGAGCTGCGCTTCCACTGCCCCTGCGGCCGCCGGCGCACGCGGGCGGCCCTCGCCGCCCTGCCGCGGCAGGAACTGCGGGCGATGCGCGAGGAGGACGGCGGCGCGGAACTCGTGTGCCATTTCTGTGGGCGGCGCTACCGATTCGCGGCCGACGAACTGGCGGCCTTGGAGGGGCGGGAGCAGCGAGAGGAGCACCCAGACGTGGGCCGGAGCGCGGGGGCTGGCGCCGCGTACTGACCGCGCGGTTCGGGGCGGACCCCCGGACCGTCCGCGCACGGCACAGGGGTCGGTCGCCGGGGAAGGGTAAACCCAAGCACCGGATGGGATCCGGGACTGTGGGCCTGGACCTGGGCCCGTCGACGCTGGCTGCGGTCGCAGAAAAGCAGGCGACGCTGGTCCCACTCTATCCCGAAGTGGAGCGACCGGCCAAGGTGATTCGGCGGTTGCAGCGGCACATCGACCGGCAGCGGCGGGCCAACAACCCAAGCAACTAGGCGCCTGCCTTGCGGGACGTCCGCAAGCAGCGCGTGCACATGCGTACACGTCGCACATGCCCGTTCTCCATGCGGCGCACCAACTGCAGGTTGGGCTCAAAGCGACGGCGGTTCTTAATGTTGGAGTGGCTTACGGCATGGCCCGTGGCGGGGCCTTTCCCGCAAACCTCGCAACGCTGCGACACCTGCGTGCCTCCTCGTCTGGGACCGCAGCGCGCCGGAACGCGCCACGCTATGTTACCACGGCCTGCGGCGCGGCGGCAAGCGGGACCCCAGCCCGCCCGATTGCCGCCGTGGGGGGGGTGGCCACGGCCCCGAGAGCGAGTCCTTTGCGGGGTGGAGCCCGCGCCCGCGCAGGCCCTGCCGCGCGCAGCGCCTTGTACCGGTCCCCGACAACCGCTAGGGAGCGCGGGACGCGCCTCTCCATTCTCCGTCGCGAGTCGGGTTGACCCACAAACGTCCTTTCGGTAGGCTGGTTCCAGGCGCTTTGGGCGGGGCGACGCCCCGGTTGGGACGGGCCCGCGCGCGAGGTGGGCGCCACGGGGTGCGGGCGTGCGGGAGATCGTCACACCGGATGGTAGGTTGGTCCTGACCGAGGCCGCCCTAGCCGCCATCGCCCGGGCCGCCGCGCTGCGTTGTCCCGGTGTCGCGGGGACGGCGCCGAGCGGGCTGCCAGGGGAGATCCGCGGCCTGTTGCTGGGGGAGGCCGACGCGGCTAGGGGCGGGGCCGGGATCGAGGTTGACTTGGACGCGGACCACCTCGGTGTGGTCGTGGACGTCATCGTCCTTTACGGCGCCCACATCCCGGGCGTCGCGACCGCCGTCGTGGCGGCGGTCGCGGATGACCTGGCCGCGCAGGCGGGCATCCGCCCCAGGCGCCTGCAGGTCCGCGTCCAGGGGGTGCGCCGTGGCGACGCCGATGCAGAAGCGCGCGGGCGCATCCCACCCCCTGCCTCGCTCCAGGGCCCACTGGGGGACGACCCGGCGGCCCGGAAGGGACCCGGTGGTCGCGATGGGTGAGGAGAGCGGATCGCCGCTGGAGGCGCATGGGTTCCCTCGGTGGCCCCCGTAAGCCCCCATGCCGCCGGGACCGGCGCCACGCGGCATGAAAAGGCGGGCGGGTGTCGGGGACGGCGTCTAGTAGTCCTTGGCGCACATGACCACTTACTGGTGGTGGCACCCGCGGCCTTTTTCAGGGGAGCCCGCCATGCCGGCGCACCGGCACCACGCGGCATGAAAAAGGCGGGACCGACTCGCGCACCGCCGTCGGAGTAGGTCGCTGCGGGCGCCCCTACTACCGGTAGTGGCACCCGCGGCCTTTTTCGCAGGAGCCCCTCCCCGGCCGCGCGGCGGGCGCGCGTCCCAGGGGCTGTGCCGGGAGGGAACGGCATGTCCCTTCCCGTGCCGGTGGGCCCTCCGAGGGGAGTGCGGCGGGAACTCCGTCCGCGGAGCGGCGCGCTCTGCGCGTGCGGCGCGGTCCACATGGGTCCCTGCCGTTGGGAACCGCTTGGAGGCGACAGGCGAAGGTGCGCGTGGACGCGGAGAGGCCACGGGGAGTAGGCGGCGGCCGGGGAGCCCCGCCGGGGTGCGGGGCGGGCCCTGATGTGTCCGCCTGCGCCCGACGCGCGCCGGAAGCCGCGCCCGCGGGCGCGCCAGCGTGCGACGCGGCTCCGGCTGCAACCTCGGCTTCGGGAGGCGGGGCGGCGGCAAACGCGGGCGATGGCCCCGGGCACGAGGGGCGCTGGCCCGAGTTGGCCGCGCCCCTGGCCGCGCTGCCCGGCGTGGGACCGGCCCGCCAGCGGCAACTGGCGGCGCTCGGATTGCGCACCGTCGAGGACGTGATCCGCTACGTCCCCCGGCGCCACGAGGACCGCACCCGCCTGACCCGCCTCGGGGAGGTACAAGAGCCTGGTGTCTGGACCGTCGCCGCCACCGTCCTGTCGGCGCAGGAGCGGCGCGCGGGCCGTGTGCTGTTGCTCCGCGCTCGGCTTGCCGATGACACCGGCGTCCTGCCCGGGGTGTGGTTCAACCAGCCGCACCTACGCCGGGTCGTGGTTCCGGGCGCCCGCCTGCTGCTGCACGGCCCGGCCGCGCGGGACCGCCTCGGGCAACTGGAGTTACGCTCCCCGGAGGTTGAAGCCCTGGAGCCGGCGGGCTCTGGGGCGCCCGGCGCGGCGGGTTCGGGGTTGCTGCCCGTGTATGCGCTCGGGGCAGGCTGGACCCAGCGGGCCCTGCGCGCGCTGCTCGCCCGCGCGGTCGCGGCCTGGGCAGACCGCATTCCCGAGACGCTGCCGCCAGAGGTCTTGGCTGCCCTCGGCCTGGTGCCGGCTGCCCGCGCCTGGCACCACATCCACCTTCCGCCCTCGCCAGCCGATCTGGACGCCGCGCGCCGGCGCCTGGTCTTCGAGGAGTTGTTCCTATTACAGCTAGGGCTGTTGCTGCGTCGGCGCGAGCGGGCCGGCGCCGTGCGTGGCTTCCGACACCCCCCTCCCGGTCCCATCGGCCGGCGCTTCCGCGCGGGCCTGCCCTTCCGCCTGACGGCGGCGCAGGAGCGCGTACTGGCGGAGATCGACGCCGATCTGGTGGCGCTCCGGCCCATGTACCGGCTGGTCCAGGGGGACGTAGGCTCCGGCAAGACGGTGGTCGCCGCCGCCGCCATGCTCCGCGCGGTCGAGGGGGGCCACCAGGCGGCGCTGCTCGCGCCCACGGAGATCCTGGCCGAGCAACACTACCTCTCCCTCCGCCGGCTGTGCGCCGGCCTCTGCCGGGTCGAATTGCTGACGGGCTCGACGCCGCGTGCGGCGCGCCGCGCTCTGCTGGAGGCCCTGGCGGCGGGCCGGGTGGACGTGGTGGTCGGCACCCACGCCCTGCTGCAGGCGGACGTGCGCTTCGCCGCGCTGGCCATGGCCGTCACCGATGAGCAGCACCGGTTTGGCGTGCGCCAGCGGGACCTGCTCGCGGCTAAAGGGGATGCCCCGGACGTCCTCGTCATGACGGCGACCCCGATTCCGCGCAGCCTCGCCATGACGCTGTATGGGGACCTGGACGTCTCGGTCATCGACGAACTGCCTCCGGGCAGGCGCCCCGTCCGCACGTTCCAGCGCACGCCCGCCAGCCGCGACGCGATTTACGCCTTCGTGCGCCAGCAGGTGGGTGGGGGGCGGCAGGCCTTCGTCGTATGTCCGCTGATCAGCCCGGCGGGCACCCTCGGGGAAGAGGGTGGAAGCGAAGCGGACCAGGGGCCGGAGGACGAACCCGACGCCGTGGCCGCGGGGACCCGCGCCTTGGCGGCCCTACCGCCCGACGGCGGCCATGCGGCATGGGGCGGGGGGGAACCATCGGGGCCCGCGGCGGCCGGCGCGGAGCGAACGGCGGGGTCTGCCGGGCTATGGCGGGGCCCGCAGTTGGGGACCGGTCGACCGGGGCCCGGCGCGGGCGCCTCGGCGATCGGGGCTCTTGCGGGCAGGCAGGCCCCCCCCGCCGTGGGGCGCCCGCGCCGTGGGGACGCCCCCGACGACGCGGATGGCCGCGACAACGGCGCCGACGGGCCGCGCGACGAGGCAGAGTCGGCCGAGGCATGGGCGGCCGTGCTCGCTGAGCGCATGCCGGAGGTACGCGTCGGGCTGCTGCACGGCCGTATGCCGCTGGCCGCGCGCGAGCGGACGATGGCGGCCTTTGTCGCCGGCGACATCCAGGTGCTGGTCGCGACCACGGTGATCGAGGTCGGCGTGGATGTGCCCAATGCCACGGTGCTGGTGGTGGAGGGCGCGGATCGCTTCGGCCTGGCCCAGTTGCACCAACTGCGCGGCCGCGTCGGCCGCGGCGGGTACCCCTCCTACTGCATCCTGGTCGGCCGCGACGCCAGTCAGCGCCTGGAGGTGCTCACACGCTGCCGCGACGGCTTCGTGATCGCGGAGGAGGACCTGCGCCAGCGGGGGCCGGGCGAGGTCTTGGGCACACGCCAACACGGGCTGCCCGAACTGACCCTGGCCGACCCGCTGCGGGACGGGGCCTTGCTGACCGAAGCCCGTGCCGCCGCCGCCGCCGTGCTCGCCCGCGACCCAGTGCTGGGGCTGCCCCAGCACGCTGCCCTGCGCCGCGCCGTGGCCGGGATGCTGCAGCAGCCGCGCGGTTGACCGTGAGGCTGCCGCGCGCGCCGGGCGCGCGAGCCTCAGGAGCAGACCCATCAGGGTGATGCGCCGCTGCTCTCGGGAGCGGCTGCCTGGTTGGAGCGCCTGCGCGTCGACGACCTGGTGGGTGCGGTCGCCGTGCATGGGGAGGGCGGCTCCTGGGGTGTCCTCGCCGTGGGCCTGTTCGCGACACATGGCGGCCTCTTGCTGGGCGGCGGGGCGCAGTTGCTCCGCGTACAGGCGTTGGGGCTGGCGGCCATCTCCGCCCTGGGCTTCGGGGGGACGTGGTTGGCGTTCCGCCTGCTTTCGGCAACTGTGGGGCGGCGCGCCGATGCGGGGGCGGAGGGCCTTGGCGCCGAGGCGGCGGGGGGTGGCGCGGAGCCGTGGGGAGGTTCAGGCCACCTGGCTCTCCCTCTGGGCCCAGGGTCGCGGCGTTCTGGGCGAGTCGCTTGCGCCACCGGCCGAATTCGGCGCGTACGGCCGTCAGTGACCCCCGTGACCCCACGGGCGCCGCGGCCGCATCGAGGCGCCGAACCCGTGCGCAGCAAGCGGTGGCAGGCGCGAGCGGACCGGCGTGCCGCTCCGAAGTCACCCCCGCTCGTGGCGCCGTCTGGGCGAAGGCCCCCCGCCGGAATGATGCGACCCTGTCTCGGGGCCCCCGCCTCCAGGGTGACCGGCCCCACGCGTCGAAGCCTGTGCACTCCATGGGGGTGGGCCAGGGTGGGGGAGTCACGGGCGTCGGGGATCCCGCAGACGATGCGCGGTGTCGTCTGCCATGGACCGGAGGACTACAGGCTCCACGAGTTACCCGTGCCCGAGGTCGGGCCGGGCGAGGTGCTCCTGCGTGTCCTGGCGGTGGGCATCTGCGCCAGCGACGCGAAGTGCTTCGCCGGCGCCCCGCTGTTCTGGGGGGACGCCCGGCGCGAGCCCTACTGCCAGGCGCCGGTGGTCCCCGGGCACGAGTTCGCGGGCGAGGTGGTCGCCCTGGGCGCGGGCGTGCAAGGGCTGGCGCTGGGCGACCGCGTGGTCTCCGAGCAGATCGTGCCCTGCTGGGGGTGTCGCTACTGCCAGCGCGGCCAGTACTGGATGTGCCGTGCCAACGATGTCTACGGGTTCCGGCGGCGCGCGCCGGGGGCGATGGCTGAGTATGTGCGGCTGCCGCAGGGTGCGCTCAACTACCGCCTGCCGCCGGAGATGTCGCCGGAGGCAGGTGCGCTCGTTGAACCGCTGGGCTGCTCCATCCACGCGGTCGAACGCGCGGGCATCCAACTCGGGGACACCGTGGTCGTGGCGGGCTGTGGCCCGCTGGGGCTGGGCATGGTCGCCGCGGCGCGCCTGCGCGGGCCCGGCCTGCTGGTGGCGGTCGACACCCGGGCAGCGCGGCTGGATGTGGCACGGGTCTGCGGGGCCGACCTGACGCTGGACCCGGCCCGGGAAGACGCCGTCGCCGAGGTGCTGGCCCGCACGGAGGGCTACGGCTGCGACGTGTACATCGAGGCGTCCGGCGCGCCCGCGGCGGTGGAGCAGGGGCTGCGCATGGTGCGCAAGCTCGGCACCTTCGTGGAGTTCAGTGTGATGCGCGAGCCCTGCACGGTGGACTGGACCATCATCGGCGATTCCAAGGAGCTCGATGTGCGGGGCAGTCACCTCAGCCCCTACTGTTACCCGCGCGCCATCGAGATGCTGCGCCGAGGACAACTGCCGGTGGCGCAAATCGTCACGCACCGGCTGCCGCTGCAGTCGTTCGCTGAGGCCATGGGCCTAGTCCTCGCCGGTGACCGCTCCATCAAGGTCCAACTGGTGCCCTGAGGTGACGCGCCCGACGCTCCCCGGGCGGGCCCTGGCCCCTGGCGGCGGCCGCCGCCGCAGCGCCCAAGCCTCAGGGCGCCGCGAAACGGCGGACCAGGACCCACGGTAGGCTGCAGAGGCCGAGCGGGGGTGGCCCCGTCAGGCGGGCGGGCGGCGACAGCCTCTTCCCCACCCACCGCCGCCAATGCCCCGGCCGGCCCGGCGCCCGCACGCCAAAGGCCGCCACCACCCCACCCGCACGTATGCGTTCAGGCGGGGGCAGCACCCGGCTATGGCCCTACAGGTGGTGGCGCGAAGGAGATTCGCATACTACTGGCGGGAACTCTCTCTTAGCGGATGAACCCAGACGAGCCGGTCGCGGGATCGATGACCTCCCGTCTGACGACCGGTCGTCGGGCAAGCCCCTTGGGGCGCAAGCCTTCGCGCGTTCTGAGCGCTTCCACCCCGCCCGCACATCCTTGACGTGGCCCGCGGGGCCAAGGGCCATCACCGGGCAGAGCCGGCGGGCACGGCGCCCCCTTGGGACCGCCGTGCCCGCCACGCCCCCCGGCCCTCGCGGTTCGCACCGCTCACGAACCGGAGAGACTCCCTCCGAGCACGGCAACCACCGGGGCTCTGACCTTCGGCATGCGCACGGGATCGGCCGTGGTCCCGAGCATGCTCGCGACCATCTTGGCCGCGACCACGTCCCTGGCCTGGAGCTTGACCGCCGTGTTCCAGTAGACGTGGCTGTTCTTATGGGGGGTCGAGGCGCCCTGGGCAGGCGTGAGCACGTCCACCCCGATGCCGCTGAGGACCTGGGTGAACGTGGCCGCGGTCGCCGCATTCACGGCGCTACCGCTCTCCACCTGGACCGGCACCCCTTGGAGCGCCGTGAGCTCGGGGCCGAAGAGGCTGGCGACTACCGCGTGGATGGCCGCCTCGTGCGGCAGCAGCACCTCGGCGCCGCCGCCGGTCGTGTAGTTGCTGACGGCTCCGTTGTTGTACTGGAGGACGGCGTGCTGGATGGAGCTGGAGGGCAGCCGCAGCACCTCCTCGGCGATGCGCGGCAACTGGGCCACCGGTAGGTTGGTGATCACGGACTGCTGGACGTCGGCCACGATCTGTGGCAGCTTGAGCAGGTTCCGTGGGTGCAACAGCGCCTTCCTCAAGGCGAAGAGCACGCGCTGCTGGTTGGAGTCGCGGCTCAGGTCGCTGAGCGGCAGCGTCTCGCGCTCACGGGCGAACTTGAGGGCCGTCGTGCCGTTCATGTGATGGTAGCCCTTGGAGAGCTGGAAGATGGTGCAGGCGTTCTCTGCGGCGTTGGGGAAGCACCGGTCGTTGATGTTGTACGGGTTGTAGACCGTAATGCCGCCCACGGTGTTGACCAGTTGCACCAGCGCCGAGTAGTCGACGATGGCGTAGTACTCAATCGGCACGCCGATGTACTTCTCCACCGCCAGTTCCGCGGTGGTCGGACCGCCGAACTCCAGCGCGGTGTTGATGCGTTGTGGGCCGTAGCCAGGGATGTCGATCCAGAGGTCGCGCGGCACGGAAAGGATGGCCGCGCGCTTGGCCGTCGGGTCCCACGCCAACACCATCATCGAATCTGTCTGCATGCCTCCAAACTGGGACGTCTTCTCCGTCCCCATCACCAGCACGGTCAGCGGCGCATGCATGTCATAGGCCACCACCGGCCCCTTCACCGGTTTGTAGACGGCCGCAAGCGCATGCCCCAGCACGTCGGCGGCCGCCGGCCCGGGTCCACCGGCCCGCCAGACGGCGACGACGGCGCCGATCGTGACCAAGATGAACGCTCCCAGCATGACCAGCGGCCAGGGCCGCCGGCGCCTCCGGGCCCGCGGCCCTCCCCCGACAGGCCGTTCTCCGACCGGGGAGCCCTGCTGCTGGCTGCTCATGGTTGCACCAGGACCTGGACGGCGTGGTCGCCGCGCACGGCGCGTCCGGGGACGCCATCCACCCGCCTGGGCCCCAGCCGCCGCGGCGTCGGGCACCCGCCGGACGCCAACGCCGCTTGCCCGTTGCGGGCGTCGGTATCCCATCGGGCACCCGGCGCATCCGCGGCGCTCGGTCGCGACCGGGAGGACCAGGCTTCAGCTCCTTGGGGATCCTGCGCGGACGCAGAGTGCACCGAAAATCCAGCGCGGGCGCTCCCCGCTTTGCCTGTGGGGACGCGGCGCGCTGGTTCCCTCCCTTCCGTCTGTCCGACTGGCTGTCCAGCGGGGAGTGGCCCCCGCCGCTCCCCGCTGGATTCCCCCGTATCGGGTGAGGCCGCCTGCCCGTGGCAGGCCAGCCTTCGCCCTGATCCGTTCCCACGGCTATGTGGCCGACCGGCGCTTCCGTCCGCCCCTTGCGCGCCTTCTCCCCACCACGTCGTCTGCCGGCAGGGGTTCCAGGGTCTACCGATGCGGCGTGCCGGAGCGGGTCCTCTGATCTGGCGACAACTTGCGCCGCCTCGCTCAGATTCTGTCACCGCCCGTGAACCGCTGGCAACGGGATGCGGGCTGAGCGGGCGACATCCGGGGACGGATTTCGCCCGGGCGGGCTGGGCCCTCTCGCCCTCTCTCTGCCGCCCCGGAGCCGCCGCTGTCCATGCGGCCCAGACGCGCTACTGGCCCCCGCATCCGCTCCCACCTGCGGCCATCGACGCGGTCCGCAACCGGTACCCGGCTGCGTCCGGGGTACAGCGTGACGACCAAGACGCCTCATCCGTGGGAGAGGTACGGCGCGCGCATCGTGGAATCCTTGTCGAACACCCGCACATCCCTGACCGTTAGGGGTGTGCGTCTCAGGGGGCGGGCCGCCCGCGGCACGCGGCGGCCCGCTATCCGGACGCGAGCTCTGTGCGGGGGCTGCGCGGGCCGTCCGGCGCGTACCGTGGGGACCATGAAGCTACTATCGTTCCGCGCGGGCGTCGGCCGCCGCGGTCGGATCCTGGTCGCGTGGGGCGCCATCCTGCTGGCGGCGTTGGGGGCCTTTGCCTGGGCGCGCGCGAAACAGGAGCCGTACCCGCCAGACCTGCGCGGCGTGGTGGTGGCGGTCGACCCCGGCCACGGCGGCGTCGACGGCGGCGCCGTCTCTCCCGACCGTACTGCGGTCGAGAAAAACCTCACCCTCCACATCGCGTTGCTGCTGCGTGCCCAGCTGGAGGAGGCCGGGGCCGTGGTGGTGCTCACCCGCGACGGCGACCACGACCCGAGCCGCCTGCCGTGGCGGCATCCAAAGCGCTACCGCAAGAACCTGGAGGTGCGCCTCCAGACCGGTTCCGCCGCTGGCGCGGGGGCCTTCGTCTCGCTGCACATGGACACCTCCCGTGCGGCAGCCGAGACGCGGCGCGGCCCGAGCACCTTCTACGGCAACCGAGGCGCCCAGGCCGGAGCGGGCAAGGCGCTGGCCGCCGCTATCCAGCGCGGCTTCCACGGGGCCTTCGGCGTCAGCGCGCAGGCCCACCCGCTCAACGTCTACGTCCTGCGGGAAAATGACGTGCCCGCGGCCTTGGTCGAGTGCGCCTTCTTGAACAATCCGCAAGACCTGGCGCGTATCCGCGACCCCGCGTACCAGGGCGCGCTGGTGCGCGCCATCGTCGCCGGGATCGGCGCCTACGTGCGTGCGCAGCGGGGTGGCAAGGCCGGGCCCCCGGGAGCCGGTGGCCCGAAAGCGAGCGGACCCGGGCCCGCGTCCTCTGTGGCCCGACCTGGCGCGGGCCCAGCGCGACCCCGCTCGCCGGCCGTCTCGGCCCCAGGCCCCCCGCCGGCATGACGTCGCCCCACCACCTCTCCCCGGGACTGCGTCATTCTCGGCAAACGGCCTCAGCGAGAACGCTCAGCCGGTAGCCGCTAGAGCGGGGGGGGACTGGCAGGCGCCCCCGGGGGCGCTGCGCGGCCCGCGGGTGGGGCGGCCTCGCCGCAACGTCGTCTGCGGCCCAAGCGGTCGCGCACACCCGCAGCGCACGGGTCCGGCGCACGGCGGCGACCTACGCCACCGGATGGAAGCCCAGATCCACGCCCGTAAGACGTCCCCCCGCCACCTCTCCCAGAGGGCCGCGGCGTTCTCGGCAAACGGCCCCAGCGACAAGGGCGGGCAGCGTGGCGGCTGTTGCCGGCGGGCGTGCGCATGTATACCGGCGACGACTTCCATTACCCGGAACTGATCCGCGGCGACGGCGTGGGTTGGAGCGACGCCCTGCTCGGCATCTTTGACCCGCTCGCGCCCGCAGCGGCCGCCGCCCTGCGCGCGCTGGACGCCGGGGACGCGGCGGCCTACGCTCGGATCCTTGAGCCGACGCTGCCGCTGGCACGCCGGATCTTCGCGGCGCCTACCCGGTACTACAAGACGGGTGTCGTGTTCCTGGCCTACCTGAACGGCCACCTGGCTCACTTCCGCATGGTGGGCGGCCAGGAGTCGGCGCGCTCCGTGCCGCACTTCGTGGAGCTGTTTGTGTTGGCGGATCGCGCCGGCCTGTTCCAGGACCCGGAGACGGCGGCCGCACGCATGCGGTGCTTCCTGGCCCTGGCGGCCGGCATCGTCTGAGCATGGGGTTCGTAAGCGGCCTACCAAGACGAATGAGGGCGACTTCGGCAGGCGGCGATTCCTGCTAGACGGCCCATGCGGCACGCTTGATCGGCGTGGCGGAAGCGGCGCGCCTGTTGGGGGATTCGTACCCAGATCCTGCCCGGTGGGAGGCGGAGGGCACGCTGCGGACAGGCGGACCCCGGCTGCCGCAGCGGCAGGTGCCGGAGAGCGAGGTCCGGCGCGTCCAGGCGGGGACGCCCTGGGCCCGGCGCGCCCGTGCCTCTGGCCCGTCCACACCCGGGCCTCCGGACACGAGCCAAGAACGGTTACAGGCAGCACAGGCGTCGCGCCGGCGCGGGCCGGGGGCGGCGGTGGGGGAGGGGCAGCGCGGTTGCGCATGCGGTGGTTCGGACAGTCGGCGTTTCTCTTGACCGATGCATCCGGCGCTCGGGTGTGCATCGACCCGTTTGGCGTGCCCGGGCCGGCCATGGCGGCGCGGGGGATGCGCTTCGCCTATCCCCCCATCGCCGGCGTGGAGGCGGACCTGCTGCTGATCACGCACGAGCACTTTGACCACGCGGCCGCCGAGGTGGTCGGCGGATCGCCGCGGGTGATCCGCTCCACGGCCGGCACCCTGGAGTCGCCCCTGGGTCCGGTCGTCGCCGTGGCCGCGGAACACGACGAGTTAGCGGGGACCCGCCGCGGCCCGAACACCCTCTTTGCCTTCCCGCTGGACGGCCTGCGCGTGTGCCACTTCGGCGACTTCGGGCAACGTGCGCTGCGCCCGGAGCAGGCGGACGCCCTGGGCACGGTCGACCTGCTCTTCCTGCCCGTGGGCGGCGGTCCGACCATCAGCGCCGTGGGCGCCCTGGAGGTGGTGCGGCGTCTGCAGCCGCGCTGGGTGGTGCCGATGCACTACCGCACGGCAGCGATCAGCTTCCTGGAGCCGGCCGACGCCTTTCTGGATGGCTTCGCCACCGTGATCCGCTGCCCGTCGCCCGTGTGCGACACGGCGGACCTGCCGGCGCGGGACGGTGAGACGGTCGCGGTGGTTCCCGCCGTGCCGGTGTGAGGGGGGGGCGCCCCGGTGGCGCCCCACCGGCCGCCGGAACGGGCCATCCCTGGCGTGGTCGCTTATCCCCCTGGGCAGACCCACTGGCACGCGGAGGTAGGGGGCACGGCCCGCGTCCCGGTGACGATCCCCGTGCAGGGGCGCCGGCGTGTGTGTCGCTCATAGTCCGCCAGGGCCTGCACGGCAAGGGAGCGCGTCGAAGGCGGCAAGCTCTCGTCCGTAGTCGCCGCTTGTAGCAGGACCTGCGCGCGCGCCATCCACCTTGGCGCAGATGGCGGTGGTGCTGGACTTGCGATGGCGCAACACCTGGGAGATATCGGGGAGGCAGAGCCTTGATCTCATGGATGATGGCCTCCTAGTCTGCGCCAGCCTCGCGAGCGCACCTCGTCGATCTCGGGCTCCAGGACGTGCCGGAGGGCCCGGACCGCTGCGGCGTGATGGCGTGCCCCCCTCACAGCCGTCGCCACGCGCTGAGCAGCGCGCCCGGCGAGGGCAGGGAGCGCAGCGCCGCCACCGCGCCCGCGGGCAGCGCGCGCAGCAGGGCGGCAACGCCCGCGGCTGCCGCCGTGCCGCCCAGGGCGACGGCGGCCACCACCGCCAGGGAGGCCAGGGGCCCCGCGCCCCGCCGGAGCAGAAAGGCGCGCAGCGGGCGCGCCGCTACGGCCCCCAGGGCCCGCGCCACCAGGGCGGCGCTGGGGACGAAGGCCACGCCGAGCGCCCATTGCATCCCCCGTTCCGAGGGGTGGCGGAGGAAGGCGGTGAGGAGCAGGCCCGCCACGAAGGGCCAGAGCGCCAGGGCGGCGGCGCCCCATGCCGCCGCCGGGCGCCAGCGGGCGTCCGACCAGAGCGTGGACCATGCGAGGCGCCCCCGGCGCAGGCGCCAGACCCCGGAAGCACCGAGGCAAGCGACGATGCCGGCCAGCCACAGCCAGGCCCCCATGGCATGCAGCGGCCCGTCCGCCGCGAGCACCCCGCCGTGCAGCCAGTGCAGGGTGCGGACGGCGCCTGGCGTGGCCCGTTTGGCCGCCCGGGCGCAGAGTTCGGCCGCGAGCAGGGCCGCCCCCCAGGCCCCGACGCGGGCGGACCACCGTGCGGCGGCGTCCGGGGCTGTGGGGGGGGCGGCGGTGACGGAGATCAGCGCCGTCGCCCGTACCCCCTCGGGGTCGATCAGCCGCAGCGAGCGGACGACGGACCGTCCCCACGTTGGACCGAGGTGCCGCGGGTCGACGAGGACCTGTAGGCGCGCCTCGTTCTCCCCGTAAAACGGTGAGATCTGCAGGCGATCCGGGATCACCCGCAGGGCGGGCGATCCCGGGGTCATCTCCGCCCTGCCGACGAACGGCGCTTTGCCCACGTTGCGGACCATGATGGTGGCCGCGCGCGGCCCGGCGTGCGCGACCACGCCGGCGAGCACGACCTGGGCGGGCTCCAGCACCAGGCGCGGCGTGCCCGGGGCGCCCGGCGCCGCTGGCCCTGGGCCCACGGCGCCGGCCGGCGTC
>JAJZZC010000193.1 GCA_021797775.1 Bacillota bacterium | reverse complement strand
CGGTCTGGGAAAGCCGCTGGAGGATGACCTGCTTCGGTGCCATGCCCGCACCGTAGACCCCACGGCGCGGCTTGTCAAGCGCTCACTTATGGGCAAAGGGCAGGCCTAGCGGACTGCCTGATGGGATGCGAAGCGGATTCGGGCGACCTGCCCGCGCTCTTCTTCCTCGGCGGTACCACCTCCTGGCGCCTGGGGCCTGGCGGTTCACAGCAGGCGCCCTTCCTTACGGTCCAGCGCAGCACCGACGCCGGTGGCAGTTGGGTGAAGGGCAGCGTGGACTGCCGCGCGCTGGGCTTCTGCCAGCACATGGACTTCATCGATGCGGCGCGCGGGTGGATGGCCACACCGGCCGGCATCTTCGCCACGGCGGACGGCGGGCTGAACTGGCAGCGCCAGTGGCCCGCGGCGTACGGCGGACCGTTCGCGGCGGTGGCTTTCACGGGGGCGCGGCACGGCTTCGCCGTGCCGCTGTATGCCAGGAACACCATCGTGGAGACCGCCGACGGGGGCGCGACGTGGGGTCCCCTGGCCGCGTTCAGGGATACGACGTTCCTGACGGGCGTGGACTTCACGGACGCTTCGCGCGGCTGGGCTTGGACATTCGCCGACGGGGCGACGATCGCGCTGAAGGCCACGGGTGACGGTGGACGGACATGGACCGACCGGTCCCTGCCCGCGGCGATGGCGAACATCTCTCCCGTCCACATCGGCTTCGCCGGCATAGGCAACGGCTGGCTCATCGACGGCAGCGGCAACGCGTGGGCCACGACGGACGGCGCCAAACAGTGGACCGCACTGCCCCTCGCCGGCCTGAAGGCGTGCCCCGATCTGACCACCGGGGACGGTGGGGGCGCCTGGCGCCCGGCGTTGTGCCCCACAGGGTTCCGCGGTCTTGTCTCATCCGGGGGGTGGGCCGCCGGGGACGGGGGAATCCTCCACAGCCTGGATGGCGGCCACACTTGGACCCTGCGCCCCTGGCCCGACCTCCGCCCGGTTTCGATCCAGTTCACCGACGCAGCCGACGGGTGGCTGCTCACTCAGAGCGGCACGCTCTGGAAGAGCACCGACGGTGGGGTTGCCTGGACGCCGGTGAGCCCCTAAGCGCCTCGCCGCCGCGAGGGAGGAGCCCCCGGTGGGCGGATCGTCACCCGCGCGGCCAGGGGTCGGGGAGCAAATCCGCGAGACGGCACCGGAAACCGGGCAGGACCGGAGATCCTCGATGAGGGCGGCCTCTGATGCGTACGCGAACGCGCACCTCCGTCCCAGGCGGGTGCTGCTCCACCCGGCGTCGGCGCACGTCGGGCACCAAGACGGAGCGCACATCGCAGGTGTGGAATTGCCGAATCGCCGATCGCCACCGTGCGGTCCCTGGGAGAGACCACGTCCACGACCAGGTCCGGGGGCATCTCGGCGAACGCCTCGGGACCGGCGATCGTTTGCAACCGCGCCGTGCGCTCAAAGGCGACGGCGTCGAGGGCGCGCAGGGTGTCCGCGTCGTGCGCGTCCGGTGCGAGGCGGTGCTCTCGGCGTCCTCCGGGACCGCAGTCCGGATGACGATGCCGGCGGACACGGCGCCCACCGCCGGCTGGCGGGGGCAGGCGCGGCGCCGGCGGGAGCGAATCCCGCCGGGTGCACACGCCGCTCCGCCGGGGAGGGCCCTTGCATGACCAGCCTGCCCCCCGGCTTCACCCTCGGGGCCGCGGAGATCCGGGGCGCCGCCGGCCGCGCCTGGCTCTCCGGCCTGCCGGCCCTCCTCACGGAACTCGCGGCGCGCTGGTCGCTCGACCTCGCCCCGCCGTTCCCCCGGCTGTCCTACAACTACGCCGTGCCAGCGCGCCGCGCCGACGGGAGCGCTGCGGTACTGAAGCTCGGCTTCCCGGGCGACCGCGAGTTGGCCACAGAGGCCGAGGCGCTGCGGCTGTTCGACGGCAGGGGCGCCGTCCGGCTGCTGGCGGCGGACGTGCCGCGCGGCGCGCTGCTCCTGGAGGCGCTGCGGCCCGGGACGCCGCTTGGCGACGACCCGGCTGACGACGCACACGCCACCTCCGTCGTCTGCGCGGTGCTCCGCGAACTTGGGCGCGTGCCGCCGCCCCCCGGCCACCCGTTCCCCACCACTCCGGACTGGGCGGCGGGGCTGCTGCGGCTGCGCGCCCGCTTCGCCGACGGCACCGGACCGCTCCTGCCCGGGCTGGTCGACCGGGCGGAGCGGCTGTTCTCCGAGTTGCACGCCTCCGCGGACGCCCCCAGGCTCCTCCACGGCGACCTGCACCACGGCAACGTCCTCGCGGCGGAGCGGCGGCCCTGGCTGGCGATCGACCCCAAGGGTGTCGTCGGCGAGCCGGCGTACGACACGGGAGCGTTCCTGCGCAATCCCCTCCCGGGGATCCTGCGCACGCCGGACCCCGGCCGGTTTCTGGCGCGGCGCCTCGACCAGATGGCGGAGGAACTCGGCCTGCCACGTCCCCGCCTTCAGGCGTGGGGCCTGGCGCAGGCAGTCCTCTCCGCCTGGTGGATGATCGAGGACCACGGGGGCGGCTGGGAGCCGGCCGCGGCGCTGGCGGAACAGCTGGCGGCTCTGCCGGGGGTGTGAACAAGGTGCCATGCGTGGTCGGGTCCCCGGCGACGACCGCGGCCGACACTTCGAGAGAGAGGGGGGTATGCGAGCGATGGAAACCCGTGCCTTCGTCCACGACCCGTCCATGATCCGCGAGGGCCGGACGTACTACGTGTTCTCCACGGGCAACCCCACGGTCGGCGGCAGCGGGATCCAGATGCGGGCCTCGGAGAACCTCCGAGAATAGCGGTTCCTCGGGACGGCGACGCCGGACATCCCCGCGTGGATCCCCGAGCGACTCGAGGGGGTCCGGAGCCTGTGGGCTCCCGACATCTCCTACTAAAACGACCGCTACCAGATGTATTACGCCGGCTCCCGCTTCGGCAAGAACACGTCGGTCATCGGCCTCGCCACCAACGCGACGCTCGACCGGAACTCCCCGGACTACCGCTGGGTGGACGAGGGCCTGGTGGTCGAGACGACCGGGAAGCAGCCCTGGAACGCCATCGACGCCAACTTCGTGCTCGACGGGCAGGGCGTGCCCTCGCTGAATTTCGGGTCCTTCTGGACCGGCATCAAGATGGTACGGCTGGATCCCGCCACCCGCAAGCCCGACGGGACACACCCGCAGATCCACGCGCTGGCGACGCGGCCGGACCCGCCCCACGCCGTCGAGGCGCCCTGCATCATGCACCGCCCGCCCCACTACTACCTGTTCGTCTCCTTCGACGTCTGCTGCCGGGGCGCCCACAGCACCTACAAGATCGCGGTCGGGCGCTCGGCGTCCGTCACCGGCCAGTATATGGACGCGGCCGGGAAGCCCATGCTCGACGGCGGCGGGACGATCCTGCTGGAGACGGAGGGGGCGATGATCGGCCCCGGGGGCCAGTCCGTCCACCGCGAACCGGACGCGGACCACCTCGTCTACCACTACTACGACGGCGACAACGACGGCCGGCCGAGGCTCCAGATCCGCGAGATGCACTGGTCGGACGACGGCTGGCCGCGCCTCGGCGCGCCGATCATCGAGCGCCAGACGCCATAGCCGCCGGCGGAGGCGCCGGGCGGGCGTCCAGGGGATTCGAGCCGCGACAGGTGTCGCGGCCCAATGCCCTGCGCTCACCCTGCCTCGTGCGGCGGCGGTGTCTACACCAGCGTCACCCTGCGGGCCTACGGGGCGACGATGAAGCCCTCGCGCAGCACGTCGGCGTGGTAGGCCGGCGTGCGGAGCGAGCCGACTTCGATGCCGCATCCGGCGGCGGGCGGGAAGGCGGCGCGGCGGGGGCCCACCGGCGCGGGGTGCGGGGCGGGGACGACGGAGACCGGAGGGAAGGGCGGGGCGGGGACGGCGGGAAGCATGCGCAGTCCTCCGGGCAACCTATATGGAGGACGGGCGGCGCACGTGGCGCGGGCCGGGGGGGCGGAGCGGCGGCCACGGATCCACCGGGCCGGTCCCCGCGACGGGGACGTCGCCACCGGGGCGTGGGCGCGCGGGGTCGCGAGGCCGGGGGACAAGGGGCCGGGGGCCCATCCCGGACGGTCCAGCGGGCTTCATGGAATCTCAACAGCGACCGTCTATTGTCTTCGATAGACAGCGCACCGGCCGGACCTCGCGGCGGTGACGGGCGGGCGGTGCGTCTTGTACCGGGGAGGCGACGACCATGTTCCTCCGCCCCATGGGGCTCGTGATGCTGGCCAGCAGCGTCTTCTGGCTCGTCCTGCTCGTCGGCTTCGGGTTCCTCGTCTACGCGGCGCTGCGCAGTTGGTCGATGCCCGCCGCGCGCGGGCCGCTGGCGGCGCAGGATGCGCTCGGCATTCTGTCGGCGCGGTACGCCCGTGGCGAGGTCGGCCGGGAGGAGTACCTGCAGATGCGGAAGGACCTCACCACGCCGGACGGTGATCCCAAGTGAGCGTGAAGCGGGCAACGCGCACCGGGCTGATCCTCTGCGCCGTCGGGGTCCTGGGGCTCCTGCTGACGCGCGTCGCCGCCGTGGCCTGGGTGGGACGGGTGGCCTATGGCGCGCCTGCGGCGCGGCAGCCGCGATTCACCGCTCCGCTGCGTCCGGGGCGCGGCGCGGGGTTGTGAGGCTACTGGGAGGCGGGGATACCGAACGGGTCGTCGGGGATGCCGCGCAGGGGCCGGGGCGGAGATCCTCCGGATGCCCGCACGCCGGATCACCTCACCCCAGCGGCCGCTGATCGCGGCGGAGCGGCATGATGTGCGCCATGGGCGCTGTTCTTGCACTGGCGGCTGGAGGCGCGGCAAGCGCCTGGGATGCCACGGACTGTCAATCTGCCGTAGCCCTTGGGGGACGCTGGTCCGGAGCCTGGGCGCAATGCGACATGAGGACTTGCACACCGGGCGGGAGCACCGGAGACATGGGCGCATGGCAACCGCGCGGGCGAAAGCGGTGCGCTGCGTCCTCGTGGGCCGTGCGCGAGGGCTGGGAGGATCCCCGCGCACGCGGCGGGTAGGCCGCATCTCCTCCGCCCCCCATCTCATTTCAGGCATGGGAGCGCCTCAGCGCAGGACCGAGGGGCGCGCGATCTCCGCCGCCGCAGCCCGCAACTCGGCATCCCCCATCGTCGTGGTCCGACCCTCGTCGTAGCGGGCCTGCACCCACGCGGCCAGGGCGCGCACGCGCGGATCGTCCTTGGCGACCTCCTCGCCGCATGCAGACTGCCACCAGGCGGCGATGCCGGCCGCGCCGGAACGGTCGGTGATGGTGACGCCCGGTTGCAACCCGAGCAGCCGCTCGGGGTCGAAGGGCAGGTAGACGGCGGGGTCCTTGAGCAGCCCGTCGGCGTGGATCCCCGCCGCGGTGCTGAAGGCCTGGGCGCCGGCGAGGGGCGTCATGGGCGGGACGGCGTAGCCGCACTCCTCCTGTGCAGATACCGGACAGCGTCGCCGATGGCGGCCGTGTCCGGGGTGGTGTCGCCGGTCAGGCCGATCCAGTGCATGACGAGGGCCTCGACCGCCGAGTTGCCGGTGCGCTCGCCGAAGCCGAGCAGGGTGCCGTTGGCGGCGCCGCACCCCGCCAGCCAGGCGGCGAGCGCGTTGGCGACGGCCAGGTGGAGGTCGTTGTGCCCGTGCCACTCCAGTTGCTCGGGCTGCAGGCCCCGCGCACTCAGGGCGGAGATGAGGGCGGGGACCGACCGCGGGGCGGGCGCGCCGGCGAAGGGCAGGCCCAGGCCGAGGGTGTCGCAGAGCCGGAGTTTGAAGCCCCGCGGGCCGCAGACGCGGGCCAACTCGCCCGCCAGCGGGAGGACGAAGCCGTCGATGTCCGCGCGCGTGACGTCCTCCAGGTGACAGCGGGGCAGGATGCCGGCATCGACCACCAGACCCGCCATGCGCGCATACTCCTGCAGGGCGCGCTCGCGGTCCCAGCGGAGCTTGCGGTAGATGTGGTGGTCGGAGCAGGACATGAGCAGGCCGGTCTCGCGGAGCCCGGCGGCGCGCACCAGGGGGAGGTCCTCGGGGCGTGCGCGGATCCAGCCGGTGACCTCCGGCTGCGCGTACCCCCGGGCGAGGCAGCGGTCCACCGCCTCGCGATCGTGGCGGCTGTAAAGGAAGAACTCGCACTGGCGCACGGCGCCGTGGGGACCGCCCAGGCGGTGCAGCAGGTCGTAGAGGTGGACGATCTGATCGGGGGTGTACGGCGCCCGGGCCTGCTGCCCGTCGCGGAAGGTGGTATCGGTGACGAAGGGCATCGTGGGTGCCGGAGCGGCCCCCACGATGCCCGAGTTCCCGGCTGGGAGGGCGGAGGGAACGGGCCCGGGCCACGCCGGCGGCGCGGTGAACGGGAAGAGTTCCTCGTAGTACCGGGGGGTGTCGGACACGGCGGCCACCTCCGGAGGGTTTGCCCCTATACGGTAGTGCCGCCGCGGCGCAGCGGCAAGTGAATGGTGGAGCCGCCAACGTTTACGATATGTGAATGTGCTGGCGATACGGGCGCTGCACCCTCGGGGGCGACGGCAAGGACGGGGCGCACGCGTTGGTGTCGGCGCTGCGGCGACTGCGGGGCGCGTGAAGGCGCCGATCCGACTAGCCTGCCCGCGGCCTGGCCGGGCGCGCCCGAGGAGACGCGC
Organism: Bacillota bacterium; assembly: GCA_021797775.1. Taxonomy (GTDB): domain Bacteria; phylum Bacillota; class Sulfobacillia; order RBS10-35; family JAJYVN01; genus JAJZZC01. The sequence continues at coordinate 3,539 of JAJZZC010000193.1, read as the reverse complement.
CGCATCCGGTGGGTCGACCCGCAACCGGCTCTCGTCGGCGAACACCCACCCCCACCACTCGGGCGGTGGGCCTGCCGCGGCCGGCGGAGGCTCGGGCCCGGCGGGCCGGCGCCGAGGATGCGCCGACGATCCTTGAGGTCACAAAAGCTGCCAACGGCGAGTATGCAGGATCGTGGGTGCTGAGCGCCGCCGCGGAGGACATCGGCGATGTGCGCCGCGATCTGGAGCGGGGGTGCGCATTCGTCGCCGCGGTGGGGGCGGAGTGCGTGGGCGCGATCCGCCGCCGGCTGCTGGAGGATGGCGGCGGATACATCAAGCGCCTGGCGGCGCTACCGCAGTGGCGGCGCCGAGGGGTCGCGACCGGCCGGATGCGGGCGGCGGAGGAGCACCTACGGCGGACGGGGCGCAGCGTTGCACGCTGGGCACGGTCGCCGAGAACGCCGCTGTAACCGCGTTCTACCTCGCGCTCGGCTATCGGGCCACGGAGACGAGGGAGGTCCCGCAGCGCGGGTTCACGGCGTACACCTGGGAGAAGCGGCTCGACGTGCCCATGTGATCGGGGTCCCGCGGGACCGACCTCCGCCGACCGGACGGGTGCCGCGACCGAACGGGGGCGAGCCGTGGCTTCAGGGACAGTGCTTGCCGACGGGGATCTCCGACTCCGCCCGGTGTCGCTGCCGGGCGATGCCGCCCGCGCGCTCCCCTGGTATCGGGATCCCGAGGTGATGTGGCTCTCCGAGGGCGATGCGGCCGCGCGTTACGATGCGGCCATGATCTCCTCGATGTACCGCTACCTGCTGGAGCGCGGTGAGGCGTACATCGTGGAGATCCGGGCGGCGGAAGCATGGGTCGCCCTCGGGGATGCCGCCCTCTGCACAGACTGCATCCCCATCGTGATCGGCGTGCCTGAGCACCGCTCCAGGGGGCTGGGGTCCCGGGTCCTGCGGCTGCTGGTCACGCGGGCGCGGGCGCTGGGGTGGCGCCGCATCCGCGTGAAGGGTGTCTACACCTACAACCCCCGGACACGCCGGCTCTACGAGCGGGCCGGCTTCCGGCTGACCGGGCTCCGGCCGGCACAGGGCGGGCAGGACGCCTGGACGTTCGATCTCCTGCTTTGACATCCTCCGCCGACTGAAGTCGGCGGAGGCCCTTTCGGTTTACGGGCGCCTCACGGCCCCTCCGGTTCCTGCTTCCTCGAGGGGGCCTGGCGGCATCTCACCTGATGGTGGCAGGCCGAAAGACGCGGATGAGCGCATCGGGGTCTGCCGCTTGGGGGGAGGACGGCCCCCCTACCCCCGCCGGCGGGCCAGCAGGCTGAAACTCAGCGGCACCCGGGGCGTGCCGGGCGGGCAGGTCCACTCCCCCTCCTGCCCCGGCACCGGCCAGCCGAACTGGCGCCACACCGTCCAGTCGTGTTCAGCCAGCCACTCCAGACGCAGGCCATGGCGGATCAGGACGGTGACGGCAGCTGCAGAAGGCGCAGGCCCATCACGTCGCCGAGGGCGGAGACCTTCCGGCGTCTGGGGCCGCGGCCGTTCCGGAGCCAGCCCTCCACGTCATAGAAGCGCCAGCTCAGATGGATCCCTGCCCGCTCGTCCCAGTTGGCGCGGTTGGCCGCGAGCCGTTCGGCCTCCGGGCCGCAGCCTCCGGGTCCGCCGGTCCGGGTGCACGCGGTACGCCGATCGCATCATCCATGGCCGACCCCTCCGGCAGAATGCGCGGCCGGAATCCTCGCCGCGTCTCGATCGCGGCGGGCGGCACTCCCCCCTCCGGGGTCTTCACCCCACGCGGCAGCGCCGCGCGGGGGCCCCGGTCGTAGCCGGCGAGCGCGTACATGCCGCGGTACTGGCCACCGGGGCGCCGGTGTCCGGCGCCCCGGTGCACCTCGTGGACGCCGAGTACGATCACAGCCGCATCCTCGCCCAGCACCGGGTCCCGGTGCGCCCCCGGCGACACCGTGCGGACGCTCGCCCCCCGGGTCGCGGCGGTCGAAGGCCCGCTCTACGTGGAGGTCCTCCGGGGCATCGCCGGCGGCGCCGTCTCTTTGGAAGATTGAGCCCTGCCGGCACGCCCCTGCGTCGGAGGGCCGGCGGGCCCGCTCGCCCGCCGCGGGCGCGAGGGGGACATGGCCGGCCCATCCGCTTTCGGCCGCGGCCCACCCGGATCGGGGGCCGCCGCCGCGGATGCCCGCCTGGGCCTGGCCGGCGTCTTCGCCGGGGTTGGGTCGGCCCCACCTTCGGCCGCAGCGGCCCGGCCAGCGGGCCTGGGGGCGGGCTCCCCCGGCCCCGGACGGGGCTGGTCGTAGATGAAGGACACCCGTCCGGTTGCGCGGTCCAAGCGGAGGCGCGCTTCAAACTTCTCCCCCGTCCTGGAGACGAAACCCTTGACGGCACGCTTAGTCTCACCGCCGGTCAGCAGTTCGCGCACCTGCGCCGCGGTGAGTTCCTTGCCGGCGATCTTCTTCCAAACGATGAATCGACAGGCGCCGGACTCGGGACGCCAGTTGGCACAGCCGAAGCCGGTCCGCCCCTCGACCACGTGCCCCCCGCAACGAGGGCAACTGCCGATGACGTCCTTGGCGGCCGGCACTGGGGCCACCCGCTTCTGGGCGGCCACATCCGCCACTATGCGCCGGGTGAGGTCCGAGAGGCCGGCCAGGAATTCGCCGGCATCGGCGCTCCCGCGCTCGATGTCCCCGAGCCGCCGCTCCCACTCCCCTGTGGTCTCCGGCTGGCGCAGTTCGACGGGCGCCAGGGCGACCAGCTTCTCCCCCCGGGGAGTGGGGATCAGGGCCTTCTTCTCCCTGTGCACGTATTCGCGCTTGATGAGGGTCTCGATGATCGCGGCCCGCGTCGCGGGAGTGCCAAGTCCGCGCTCCCGCATAGCCTCCGCCAGTTCCTCGTCCTCGACCAGCCGACCGGCGTGCTCCATGGCCCGCAGCAGCGTGGCCTCGCTGTACCGGGACGGGGGCTTGGTCTGCCGCGCCTCGGCCTTGGCCGAGACGCAGCGACTGGGTAGGCCGGGATGCAGGGCCGAGAGGTCGCCGGCATCCGGCTCCAGATCCGCAGCCTGCCCCTCGCCGTCCGCATCCGCTTCGGCCGCCGCGCCCTTCCGGCTTCTGGACTTCCCGTCCTTGGCCATCGCGGCGATCGGCGGCTCCACCTCGCGCCAGCCGGGGACGGCGAGGTGTCGGGCACGGCTGCGGAAGGTCTCCCCCGCGATCTCCGTCACGACCTCGGCGTCGTCGTAGACAGCCGGCGGCAGCAGGGCGGCGAGAAAACGGCGGACCACCAGTTCGTAGATGTTGGCCTCATCCGACGCCAGTTTCTCCGGGTCCGCCGGTTGGGCGGTGGGGAGCAGGGCATGGTGATCGGAGACCTTGCTGTCGTCAACGACGCGCTTGCCCGGATGGGGCGCTTCGGCGGCCAGCCGTCCGGCGACCGGCGCCAGCGGCCCCCTGATGGCGCGCAGCCGCGCGGGAAACGTGGCGAAGGTTTCCTCTGAGACATTCCGGCTGTCCGTGCGCGGGTACGTCAGGA
>JAJZZC010000192.1 GCA_021797775.1 Bacillota bacterium | reverse complement strand
CCCGCTGCTGCAGACGCTGGCGGCGGACGGCCGGTGCGCTCTGGCGCTCGGCACCGGCAACCTGGAGGCCGGCGCGTTGATCAAGCTGCGGCACCAGGGGATCGACGCCTTCTTTCCGACCGGCGGCTTCGGCGATCGGGGCACGGACCGCGCGGCCCTGCTGGCGGAGGCCCTGCGCCGGGCGCGCGCCCATTACGGGGTGCCCTTCGCCGCCGCAGAGACCCTGGTCATCGGTGATGCCCCCGCCGACGTTGAGGCCGCGCGCGCCAACGGCATGGGGGTGCTGGCGGTGGGCACCGGCCGGACGCCCGCGGCCACCCTGGCCGACCTGCACCCCGACGCGCTCGTGCCGGACCTGTCGCAGACCGAGCGCATCCGCGGCTGGCTGCTGGGGGGGCGGTAGGGGGAGGCTGCGCCAGGGGGTGGCCCGCTCGCTGCGCATCTGCGGGTTGCGCGCGGTCGCCTTCGCCCAGGGCCGTGGCGGCACTGGGCCTCGTCCGCTACCGCCCGCCGGATGAGGCGAAGTGCCCTACAGGCGACGCGGCGGTCCACACGGATCTCAAAGCGGGAGACGATGACCGATGATCGCGGTCGAACGGATCGAGAGCCGGCACCTCGCGGGCAATCTCTTCGGTGATCCGCACCTCCGAGACCTGGTGGTGTACCTGCCGCCGGGCTACGAGCATGCAGGGCGCCGCTACGCCACAGCCTACCTGCTCCACGGCTTCGGTGGCCGCGCGGCCTCTTGGACCCTCGGGCCAACCCTGGACGGCGGCTACGTCCGGCCGCCGATCCAGGACGTGCTGGATGAAGCCATTCTCCGCCAGGGCGCGGGCGAGATGATCGTCGTCATGCCGGACGGGTGGAGCCGCTGGGGTTGCGGGCAGTGGGTGGACTCCCCGCTGAACGGTGCCTTCGAGCGCTACGTGACGGAGGAGGTGGTGCCCTTCGTCGACGGCCGGTTCCGCACCCTGGCCGCCCCGGCCAGCCGCGGGGTGTTCGGCAGCTCGTCGGGTGGATTTGGGGCTTGGCATTTGGCCAGCCGCCACCCGGAGGTCTTCGGCGCGGCGGCGCTACTCTCTGCCGACTCGTACTTCGCGGTCACCCATCTGCCGTGGTTCCACCGGTTCTATAGCCGAATCTTCCCCGACCAGCCCAATGGGCCGGTGGATGGCGACATCTGCTCCTGGCTCTGCTACGGCTGCGCCTCCTGCTACAGCCCGAACCCCGAGCAGCCGCCTCACTACGTGGACCTGCCCGTGGCCTTTCCGAGCGGGGAGGTGGTGCCTGAGGTCTTTACGCGCTGGCTGGCGTTCGATCCCGTGGAGTCTTGGCGGGAGCGCCTGTCCGCGCTGCGCGCCCTGCGTGGTCTCCTGCTCGACGTGGGTTACCGCGACGAGTACGACTTCCACTTCGGGCACCGGCTGCTGAGCCAGCGGCTGACTTCAGCCGGGATCCGGCACGAGGCGCAGGAGCATGACGGCACCCACGGCAGCCGGCTGGTGGAGCGCCTGCAGGTCGCCCTGCGTTGGCTGTCGCGGGTGCTGGAGCGGACGGACGGATCGGAGCCCCTGGGGTAGGGGATGGCGGAGTCGGGGCGCCTCCTGCGGCGCCGCATGGATGCGCGCTTGCATGGCGCCGAAGAGGGCGCCGATGCGCCCCGCCCGCGCCGGCTGTTTCACCAGCTCCTCCAGCACGGGACGACCGGGGCACCAATCCAACAGGAGGGCGGGACGGTCCTGCCATGCGCCGCGCGCGCACACGCGCGGGACGGGCAAGCCGGCCCGGCAGGCGGCGTCCATGACGGCGGCCTCACGCTGTGGCAGCGCTCGGTCTCCCCGAGGCGGAAGAGGCGCAACGCGTAGACGCCGTCGGCGCCCCCCGTGGCCCGTTCAGACGTGCGGGCACCGGTCACTCCGAGGGCACGCAGGACGGCGAAAGGATCGGGTCCACGGGGCTCGGCCATGGCGCTCCTCCGGCCGCCGGGTTGCGGCACCCTCCGCGTATCGGTTCCCGCTGGGGCGGAGGGTCCCTGCGCCCCAGCGTGGAACAGCGGGTGGCGCGGAACGCGCTGCCTTGCCCCTGCCACACCCCGGTCGCTCTCTCTCTCTCTCTCTCTCTCTGTGGGGCGGGCGTAGCCGAACAGCGAGCGGGACGGGGTGTGCCACGGCCCTCCGGGGCGGCGCCGCACGGGCCTGCATGGCGCGCAGGCCGCCGTGGGCATGCGCCTGGGGGGCACCCGGCACGGACTTTGCGACGGTGTGCACGAGCCTCCGGGCGGTGCCGGCGTGGGCCGGTACTGCCGCCTGGCCCTGGCCCGCATGCGCGCGGTGGGCGACACCCGGGCCGGCGGGGGATGAACGCCAGGCCGGGCACGGGTAGGTGGGATCAGGGGATCGGTTTTGGGGCTTAGCGGTGACGATCAGGACCGGCACGCGGGACCCGGCGGCGCTCTTGGTCCGCTCACGCCGGGGTCAGCCGGTGGGCCCCGCGCGGTCGCGCTTCCCGGGCCGGAGGGCGCGGAGTGCGGAGAGGGGTGGACATGCGGGTGGAACGGCGACGGCTCGGCCATACGGATATGGACGTCAGCGTGCTCGGCTTTGGGGGCGCCGAGATTGGCGCAGTGGGCGCCTCCACGGGCACGGTGCGGCGGTTGCTCGACCGTGCGTTGGATGCGGGGCTGAACGTGGTTGATACCGCGGAGTGTTATGGCGCAAGTGAGGAGCTGATCGGCGGGCTCGCTGACCGGCGCGCCGACTTCTACCTCTTCACGAAGTGTGGGCACGCCGCAGGGCTGGACGGGCCGGACTGGGACCTCGGCATGCTCGCGCGCAGTATCGACCGCAGCCTGCGGCGGCTGCGCACCGACCATGTCGACCTGCTGCAGTTGCATAGCTGCTCGGAGGAGTTGCTGCGGCGGGGCGAGGTCATCGAGGTCCTGCAACGGGCCAAAGCGGCGGGCAAGACCCGCTACGTCGGCTACAGCGGAGACAGCGCCAAGGCGCTCTATGCGGTGCAGTGCGGGGCCTTCGACGTGCTGCAGACGTCCGTGAGCATCGCCGACCAGGAGGCGCTCGACCTGACGCTGCCCGAGGCCGCCCGGCGCGGCATCGGCGTGATCGCCAAGCGGCCGATCGCCAACGCCGCCTGGCGCACGGGCCGGCGGCCGGCCGAGCCGTACCACCAACCGTATTGGGATCGGCTGCAACAGTTGGATTATGACTTTCTGCGCGGGGATGTGTCCGCGGCGGTCGGGATCGCCCTGCGCTTTACGCTGGGCGTCCCGGGTGTCCATGTGGCCATCGTGGGGACGACGAACCCGGAGCGCTGGGCCGAGAACGCCGGCCTGCTCGCCGCGGGCCCCCTGCCGGCTGAGCCGTACGCGGCCATCCGCGCCCGCTGGCGCGCGGTGGCGGGGGCGGATTGGATGGGGAAGCAGTAGCGCGACCCCCCTGCCCTCGGGCCGCGGCTGGTCCGGGCCGAGACCGTTCTGGCCGCGCCCAAGCACGGCACGGCGTTGCGCCTGTGGCAGGCCTCTGCCTTCCGCGGGCGCCGCTGGGATGCGCGACTGCGGTTGTTCCTGGACCACGAGGGTACGCCTTCCACCCGGCTGCCCCCGGGCACCGGCTACCGCCGCGCGAACCGCCACGGTTCCCCGGGGTTGCACCGCGGTTGCAGGGCGATGTCGCGCCCGCTGCGCTCCGGCTCCTCATACTCGGCGAAGTGGGCGTCCAGGCGCGCCCCGAGTTCCACCACGGCGGCGGCGTAGGCGGGGTCGGCGATCCGGTTGACGCGCTCGCGCGGGTCCAGCGCCAGGTCATAGAGTTCGTCGCCAAAGTGGCCGTTCGGGCCCGGGTAACGGCGGATGAGCTTCTTGCCAGCTGAGCGGACCATGCGGGCGTTGCCGTATTCGCAGAACTGGGCGTCGCGCCACACCAACGGCTCACCCCGCAGCAGCGGGAGAAACGAGCGTCCCGGCGAGTGGATGGCGCGCGCGGCGGCCTCAGCGGGCACCGCGCCGGCGGCATCGGCGAGCGTGCAGAAGAGGTCGCAGTGGTCGACCAGCTGGTCGAGCACGCGCCCCGGTGGTACGGCCGCGGGCCAGGAGAGCAGGCTCGGGACGCGGATCGATTCCTCTAAGAAGTTCTGGGGGACCGTGGCGTTACCCTTGCTGATCAGGCCGTGGTGGCCGTTCATGTGGCCATGGTCGGCGGTGTAGACGACGAGGGTGTTCTCCCGAACCCCGGTCGCGTCGAGTTCGTCCAGCACCCGACCCACCTGGGCGTCGATGAAGGCGACGGCTGCGTAGTACTGGGCCAACTCTTCGCGGTGGGTGTCGCGGGCGTGGGGCCAGGGCATGCGCGCGAAGCCGTGGCAGGGGGCGGGCTCCTCATCCGGGATGTCGCCGAAGGCGGCCCGGCGGTACGCGGCAGCCAGCCGCTCCGGTTGGTCCTTGAGCGGCGTGTGGGTGCATACATAGCTGACGTACAGGAAGAACGGCTGGCCCGCGGGGCGCCGGCGAATGCATTCGACGGCGCGGTCGGTGAGCAGTCCCGCCTGGTACCCGCTCTCCTCGATGGGCCGGCCCTGGTCGGAGAAGCGCTGTGCGCCGAAGTGCGGGTACTGGTTCATCTGGTAGGAGAACCAGCGGTCGAAGCCGGGTCGCGGCAGGTGGTCCCGGCCGCAGTGCCACTTCCCGACCAGGCCGGTGTGGTAGCCCGCCGCCTGCAGGAGTTGGCCGATGTTCCACTGGCCATCGATCCCGGGGTGCCGCTGGCCCTCGTCCTGCCACTGTAGCCAGTCGTGGATGCCGTGCTGCGAGGGGAGACGCCCCGTCAGGAAGCTGGCCCGGGCGGGGGAACACACGGGGCACGTGGTGAACGCGTTGGCCAGGCGCACGCCGGTGGCCGCCAGGTGGTCAAGGCTCGGCGTCTGCAACTCGCTGTTACCGGCGCAGCGCATCGCCCAGTGGCCGTGGTCATCGGTCAGGAACACCAGGATGTTCGGCCGGTCGCGGTCCGCCGGCATGGGCGGTCCCCCTTCGTCTGGTTCTTCCCACGCCGCCGCCCGGGCCCCGGGCTGGGGCGACCAGCCCGCCCCCGGTCGCTGGGCAGGTCGGCTGTGCGGGCCAAGCCGCCCAGCTGGCGTCGGGGGGAGTGCCGCGGGCGCGGCGACCTCCCACGCTGCGCCGATCTTCGGGGCATGCACCCCAGCCCCCTGCGCCCGCGCGGGGGGCTGGGGTGGGCGCAGAGGCATCCCGCTCCGTTTCTGCCGCCGCGCGACCTTCTGCAGCACCTTCTCCCGCTTGGCCTTCTCCCGGGCAGGCCAGACCGTGCGGATCCCCAGGCAACGTGGCCCTTCCCAGGCCGCCGCCGCAACGCGAACAGCGTTGCGGTCGATGGTGCCAACCTTCAGGTCAGCCCCAGCCAACTGGCGGTCATCGGCCTTGCCCGCGATCGTGGTGCGCTTCTCGAACCGCAGGCGCAGCGACCAGCCGTCGCGCTTATGGATCAGGGTCGGCGACTGCGCCACCCAAACGCCCGGCGCCGGCCGCGGGGCCAGCTGCTCCGCGTCCGCATGATCCTTGCCCTTCCGCCGCCATCCATTGCCGCTGCCGGACTCGCTCCGGAACAGGCGCCGCATGCCGCGGCGCTTCTCGTCGGCCATCACGGCCGCGACCCCGTACCCCTTGGCCGTCGCCGTCGCCGCCGCCACCAGGCGATCCTTCCGCCGCGCCCACGCGCAGCTGGAACGGGGCATCTTGCGGGAGCGGGTCGTCGCCGGCATGCAGAGGGCCAAGCGGGAGGGCCGGCGCGTCGGTCGGCCGCCGGTGACGACCCGGCCAGGGTTCGCGGAGCGGTGGGCGGCCGTGCGCGCGGACCTGGAGGCCGGGCGTATCAGCCGGTCGGAGGCGGCGCGGCGCCTGGACTGCGGGCATGCGACGCTGCTGCGGCTGCTGGAGGCGAGCAGGCCGGCACCCGCCGCCAGTGCATCCTGAACCCCGGGCGTGCGGCGGTGCCTCCTGCGAAAAAGGCCGCCAGACCCACTACCGGTAGTCGGTGTGTCCGCAGTGACCTACTAGACGGCGGCGCGCGAGCCGGTCCCGCCTTGTTCATGCCGCGTGGCGCCGGGCCCCGCCGGCATGGGGGACTCCCGTGGATTATAGTGTAGGTAGTCGTGTAGCGTCGTGCAGGGGGTGCGCCGGGTGGGCGCGACTCAGGATAGGCCGGCCGAGGCGCGGCCGGAGAAGCGCCCGGTCGCGGATTCTGCGGCGTCACGGAGCCGCGAGTTCCGTCGGTTGTGGACACTCCTTGGGCGTCGCGCCAAGCAGGCCGGGATCACCCCAGAGGACGTGGAGCGCGAGATCGAAGCGCACAGAGCCGGCCGCTGATGCCGGAGCCGCATGCATCCAGGTCTTCAACGCCCCCCCGCGTTCACTTTACGCGCCATGCACGCAACCGGATGCGTCGGCGCCGTCCGTTTCTGATCACCGAAGAAGATGTGAAGGCGGTCCTGCAAGCACCCGAGGCCGACGAAGCAGAGGAGGACGAAGCGAGGAACGCGTGGGGCCGTATCCGCACGAGCTGGTGGCTGAGGGTGACCTACTCACAGGAGCGGCACCGCGTGGTCGTCTTGACCGTCGTGGCTCGGAAGCGCGGTCCAAAGGGGACAAGATGATGCGGATCACCTACGACCCCGAAGCCGATGCGCTCTATATCGAACTCAAGGACGCCGAGGCTGAGGACAACATCGACTTGGAGCCCGGCATGACCGCGGACCTGGACAAGGACGGCCACATCATCGCCATCGAGATTCTCCGCGCCAGCAAGCGGCTCGGCCCAGGTTCCTTGGACGAGTTCTCCTTCACTCGGGCGCACACGGAGCAGGCCGCCGCTGCGGCTCTGTGACGGTTCTTGATTCCGGCTTCCACTACGGACTGGCGCTGTAACGGACGCCTTGTCCTCCGAAACGGGGATCGCGGCCGGATCTCCACGGGCTGTGTAGAGTCAGACTTCGGCTCATCGGTTCGCCGCCGCCCGGAAACCGTTGAGCCTCAAAGATCTCCCAAATACTGGTTGATTGTGCATCGCGCACGCGGTCTGCCGGATCACCATACCAGCCGTAGTACGTCATCGTCACGGTCGGCACCAGATGGAGTGGTTCGATCCACTTGCGGGCCTCTGGCGTGCACAACGGGTGAGACACGCCAGAGGCCAAAGGCGTCGAAGTCTGAGAGTAGGCGCCCGGATCCGCTCCGCAAGGACTCCGTTTTGCAGGTCAACCGGAGGTCTGGGCACAAACCTCCTCTTCGGCCTCTCTAACCGTCACAGTCAGGGTCTTGGGATTGCCGAGGCGCCGCAAGGCCCACTTGTGAACATGGGGCACACCAGTGGCGGGGGAGGACTCCAGTTGGCCTGGCGGCCTCCAGAAAGCGCCACCCTCTGCGGAGCCGTTGTGTTGCCATACGCCGAGCGTAAGGGCGTTCTGTCGGGGGGCCGGAAACGGCTGCACGCAGCCCGCAGTCCGCGTCTGCGTTGGCATTCCACGCACGGGGCTCCGCACGGCGCCGGGGCCGGTCCCCGAGAACCGTGGCGCGCTCGCCCCCAGGGGGGTGTCCGTCTGGTGGCGGATGCCCCGTGGCCGTGCGGGTTCCGTTGCTGCCAGGCCGCCCGGGTAGGCGGCGTCGCGGTGGACGGTAAGGTGCTGCGCGGGGTGCGGAGCGCAAACGGGCGACAGGTACATGTCTTCGCGGCCATCTTGCATGGGCAGGGCGTGGTGTTGGCGCAGCGGCAGATTCCGGATAAGACCAACGAGATTCCGGAGTTCCAACCCCTGATCACGTCGCTGGACTTAAAGGGGAAGGTGGTCACGGCGGACGCCATGCACGCGCAGGTGGCACACGCGCAGTTTGTGGTGGAGAAGAAGGAGGGGGAGTACGTCTTCACGGTCAAGGACAACCAGCCGGCATTGCTGCAGGCCATCCAGGACCTCGACGACGGTTCTTTTTCCCCCTCCGGTGACGCAGAGGAGCAAGGGCCACGGGCGTATCGAAACGCGGACGATCCAAGTGAGCTCCTGCGAAAAAGGCCGCCAGACCCACTACCGGTAGTCGGTGTGTCCGCAGTGACCTACTAGACGGCGGCGCGCGAGCCGGTCCCGCCTTGTTCATGCCGCGTGGCGCCGGGCCCCGCCGGCATGGGGGACTCAGATCTAGAGGGGTATCTTGAGTTTCCATACGCCAGCCAGGTGTTTCGCATCCATCGTAAGGTCATCCGTGTCAAGTCGGGCAAGGTTACCCAGGAAACCGCATACGGCATCACCAGTCTGACGCGCAAAGAGGCATCACCGGAACGACTGCTCGCCTTGGTCCGCGGGCACTGGCACATCGAGAACAAACTGCACTACGTACGGGACTTCACCTATGACGAGGATCGCAGCCAAGTGCGCACGGGCAACGGGCCCCGCACCATGTGCATCCTGCGCAACCTCGCAATCGGCTTGATCCGCGGGAAAGGCTGCCCCGGCATCCCGACCGGGAGTCGCTACTACGCCCGGCCACCCGCAGGCCGTCCTCGTCCTGCTCGGCGCCTGAGCCCGGGCCGCGCCACGTTCCGTCTGGCCGCTCCCGACGTCCCCGTGTCCCCTCGCCCGCCGCTCGCGTCCGCCGGCCTGCCCGCGGCGCGTCCATCGGCCGAACCTACCGCTCCGCCAGCCCGTCCTCTGGACCGGAGCGTTCGCCTACGCCCTCGCCCCCCTTGGCCTGAGCGCTCAGCGGTCGCCCTGCCACCCAGCTGCTCCCTCCCCGCGACTTTGCCGCGGTCCTGGGCTCCAGGGGGCCTTCCTGGAGATCACGGCGCTGCGGGGCGTGGGCTACCGCCTGCGGGTCCGGCGATGAAGGGCCCGCGCCTGGGCATTGCCGCCCCCCTGCTGCTGGCCTTGGGGTTCCTCCTGCCGGTCTCGGCCGGCGTGGCGGGCGTCTTCGTCGACCGCAAGGTGGCCCGGACGCTGACCCGTCAGGCCACCGCCGAGGTCCAAGGCCGGGCGGTGGCGGTCGCGCACGACCTGGTTGCCGAACAGCGGGCCTCGACCGGGCGCTCGCTCCCGGAGGACCTCGCGGACATCGCCACTGGGACGACCTACGCCCTGCTGACCGACGCCAGCGGCCGCTTCGAACCCTCCAAGGGACACGGTTCGCCGGAGAGGTCGGTCGCCCGCTCGAATTCGGTTCCCAGCAGCGCGTCCAGCCCCTGCTGGGCCGCGGCCTACGCGGCCCTGCCGGCGGACCCGCTGGCTTGGCGGGTCTAGGTCTAACCGTGGCGGGGGCGGCAACGGCTCGCGTGCCGGGGCTGGGGCGGGCAGGCGGGGGCGGTCGTGTGCCCTCGGCGACCTGGCGGCGGAGCGCTGTTCAATCATGGGGTTGGCTCGGTATGCCATCCCGCCCGCGCCTGGGCGTCAGAGGCCAATGAGCCGCCCGGGGATGCGGACGAGGGGCTTGCAGGGGGCCGGCCTCCATCACACGGTGTGGGGATGCGGGTGCTCCCTCTGCGTCCGGCGGGTGGGGCGGCTGGGATGGCTTTCAGTGAGGGGCGCATCTCGGCGAAGGGGACAAGCGCGGCAGCCAAGCCGTCCGCGATGCGACGGCAGGCGTCACCGGCGGTGCGGATACGGCCGCTGCCGGATCGGAGAGCAAAGCGTTGTGCGTCGTCGAGAGCGGCGCGGGCGTGGGCCACGAGTTGCTCCACGGCTGCTTCCGCCTGATCGCTTCGTGCCACCAGCGGCACCTCCAGGACAGATGACAGCCGGGATCAGAAACTGGGCCGCATTCAGCCGCCCATGGCACTCCGGGGTCGGTCTTGTGGGCCAGGCAGCGCCCAGACTAAACCGACGGAGCGCCCCCGCGATGGTCGTGGCCGCGCGGCCAGCACCGTGCGGCACGGGCCCGGGGGGCGTCCGGTGGCCACGCCATGCAAGGGCCACTCACCGGCCCTTCGCCCGCCCGGGGTGCGTAGATCGCGGCCCCGGACCGGGCCCTGGGATCGGATGTCGCGGCGAGGGCGCGCACCGGGTTGAGGGGCAGGTCCCGGGGCGCGGCGAGTGTGCTACGTCTCCCTTGCGGGAAGCCGCGGCCGTCCTGGGCGCATGGAGATCGCGCTGGGGGCGGTGAAGCGCGGGGAGCAGGGCGCCGAGTTGCTGGGGGAGTTGGATGCGCTGGTGGCAGTGGAGGCATGTGACAGGGACCACGCGACGGCGGCCCGGGGTAAGGAGCCAGCAAGGAGGCCCAAGGGCAGAAGGCCGCAGGTATGGTGGCGGCGGTCCGGACGGCGCGGGACGCAGA
>JAJZZC010000191.1 GCA_021797775.1 Bacillota bacterium | reverse complement strand
CGTCTTGCGCAGGCGCTGGACGCCGCGGGCGGTGAAGGGCTTGTTGCCGGCCATGCCCAGGCCGCGGCGGTTCAGTTCCGCAGCCACCTCGCCGTCGGTATGCTGCTCCAGCAGGGTGTCGACTAGGGTCGGCATACTATGTCGCCGTGTCCGAGGCCGACAGGGTCAGCCCGAGGCGGCAGACTGGCCGCGCGCCCGGCGACGGCTGTCCCGCATGCGGTACCTGTCCCCGTTGAACATGAGTACGTGGCTGCGGTGTGTCAGGCGGTCGAGCAGGCGACCGTCATCGTTTCGTCGCCGAACACTTGGGGCCACTGGGCAAAGGGCAGGTTGGTGGTCAGTGCGGTGGCCCGACGTTCGTAACGGTCGGAGAAGAACTCAAAGATCGCCTCCTCCCCAGCGCCCAACTCCGCCCGCAGCTCGCGATGGCGAGCCAGGGCCCCGGGCAGGTGCAGGGCGCGCATCAGTGCGTCGATCCGGGCCGCCAGATCCTCCATGGCCTCTCCCGCCGCGTTGCTCAATGCACCTCACCTCCGGCGGCGGACTCATCCAGCCACCCATAAGCCTCGCAGGTCACCTCGCGCACCCTTGCCTCGGGCCAGCGCTGCAGCCAAGCCGCTTCCAGCGCCGCCGGCGTCGGCGCCGGGCTGTCCATCGCTAGGACCGCCTGCACGCTCGCCAGGTCGAAGGCACGGTGCCGTAGGGCGCTCTCCAGAGCCGCGACTAGCCGCGCCAGGCCCACCTCCTCGCACAAGCGCAGGATAGTGACCAGTTCGCGGCACGCGCCGGGACGCGCGGCCAGGAAGCTGTCCCGATAGCGCGCCAGCACGGGCTCGCCCTGAGCAAGCACCGCCGCGTGCATCACCGCCCGGGGCTTGTGTGCCAGCACCGGCAGGTTGTGTGTGAGGTCCATGGACACGCCACCGTGTGGTTGCCGCACGTGCACCGCTACGGTGCGCTCCCGGTCAGCCAGTTCAATGTGGCCCAAGAACGCGCGCAGCGTCAGCGCCTTTCCCGCATAGTCCGCTGGCGCCGAGTAGCGCGCGCCGTCGTACGCGCACAGCAGGGTCTTGTCCACGTGGGCCAGGCGTTTCCGGCACGCCGCGAAGGGCCTGCCTGGCAGCGCACCCAGTTGCCCGCGCTCTTGCTCCCACGCGTCGGCGACCAACACACCGCCACGCGGCAGGTGGCGCCGCTGGGCGTCCTCCAGGCACTGCGCCCGCCCGTGCTGGACGGCGTCCACCTCCACATCCGCTCAGGCGAGAGCGTGGTGCTGGTCGGCGGCAACGGCTGCGGCAAGTCCACGCTGGTCAAGTGCCTCCTCGGCCTCCACCGCCCGGACGCCGGGCGCATCACCGCCGACGGCCGGGACTACCGCGCCATCGCCCCGGCCGGCCTGCGGGCCGCGGTGACGACCGCCTACCAGGACTTCTTCCATTTCGAACTCACCGCGGCCGAGAGCATCGGCGTGGGGCGCCCCGAGGCCATCGGCGATCGCGAGGCCATCCGCCACGCCGCGATCCAGGGCGGAGCCGACGCCTTCCTCCAGCAACAGCCGCAGGGCTACGACACGCCGGTCGGCCACGTGCTGGACGGCGCCGCCGACCTCTCCGGCAGCCAGTGGCAGCGGCTGGCGGTGTCCCGCGCCTTCCTGCGCGAGGCCCAGGTGCTGATCCTCGACGAGCCGACCGCCGCCCTCGACCCCATGGCCGAGGCCGAGGTCTACGCCCGCTTCGCCGCCCTGGCCGCGGGGCGCACGGTACTGCTGGTCTCCCACCGCCTCGGCTCGGCGCGCCTAGCGGACCGCGTGCTGGTGCTGTCCGGCGGCCGCATCGTGGAGGACGGGCGCCACGAGGACCTGCTGCGGGTCGGCGGCGTGTACGCGCGCATGTGGGAGGAGCAGGCGCAGTGGTACCGCTAACGGCCCCGGCCAGCGGCTATGACCCGCTCAGCCCCCCGCCGCCCCCGCGCCCCAGCGGGCCCGCCACCATGTGGCGCTTCCTGGTCTGGATGGTGCGGACCGACCCGGCGCGCGCGGCCGCCGTGCTGGGCCTCTTCCTGGTCACGGGGCTCGTGCCGGCGGGCGTGGTCTGGGTCCTCAGCCACACCTTCGACGCCGCGGTGGCGGCGGCGCGGGGCGCCGCGCCGTTCTCGGCACTCTTGACCTGGATGGCCGTGTGGGCGGCGCTGGCCCTGCTGCAGACCGCCGGCTGGCCGCTGTCGGACGTCGTCCTCGAACGCCTGCGCCAGGAGATGGAGGACGCGCTGCAACTCCGCCTGCAGCGCAAGGCCGCGGCGCTCCGCCTCGAGGTCTTCGAACGCGCGGACTTCACCGACATCCTGCGGCGGGCGCGCGAGGCCACCGCGCCGGGGTTCTTCCTCACCCTGCTGCGCCCCCTGTTCGACATGCCGCGCGCGGCGGCCACCCTGATCGCCCTGGCGGCCGTCGTCGGCGCGTGGAGCCCCTGGCTATGGTCCAGACTTCGGCGACCTACCTGTGAGATCGTCACCGACGGCTTGGCGCTTCAGGTATTCGAAAAGTAAGGAGCCCTCCGTCACTCCTGCGCGTATGCGTCAAGAAGGGGATCGGGGGCAAGACACACGCGGCCCACACCCCCGAGTGCTTCCGCGCGCGCGACGCGGAGGGGTTGCCCGCCACGGGGATCGTGGACGAGTTGCGCCCGCGCTGGATCGGGTCCGCGAAGCGGCAAGGTCCATGCCAGCGGCGCAGCCACACCTTCCCCTCGGCGGCTCGGCCACTTCAGGTGTCCCCCGGCCGGCGCGCTTGCGCGGCGCGCAGCGCCTCAACGACGGGGCCAGGCAGGGCCGCCACCTCCGCGAACGCGAAGAGCGGGTCCGGCGCGCTGTCGGGGCGGAGCCATTCCGTTTGCACCCAGAATCCCGACAGCACGGTGGCACGGTAGATACCGTCCGCTCCGACCACCACCGCGCGGTAGCGCCCGTCTGCCTCATCCAACACCCAAAAGTCGGCGCGCTCCCGGCCCGGCCGCGGATCGATCACCCAGTACTCGCGCACGCCAGCCTGCTGGTATTGATCAAACTTCTCGGCACGATCGCGCCCCACGCTGTCGTCCGAGACGATCTCGACGGCGAGGTCCGCGGGGCCTTCAAGACGCTGCGCCCTGATGCGGTGCAGGTGCTGCGCCGCCACGAACACGATGTCTGGCTCGCGGACGGGTCCCTCCGGCGTGAGCAGCGTGGGATAGCCTGCAGGGAAGACCCTGCCCGCACCCCGCAGGTTGACAAATAGCTCCAGCAACACAGTCAGGAACAGCGCGAGCCGCTGGTGGCGGGACGTCGGCAACTCGTGCACCACCACCTTCCCGGCCACCCATTCCCTGAGGGGCCCCTCCACGTCCGGCAGGGCGAAGTACTCCTCCAGACTCACCCGGTCCGGCGCGGTGGAGGCGGTTGCGGGCATGGCGGCGCTGACGCCCTCGGGCGATGCGGCCAACGGCCATCCCCCCAAGCGATGATGCTGATATTCGCAAAGGTCGACCGCGACCATGGCCCTCCAGCCACCGGAACCGGTCCGCTGCGACCGGCGGTGGTCGGCGCTTCCCGTCCCTCCCTGGGACCATGCACCCAGAGACGCCCGCTTGCGAGATGCGCAGATCATAACATGACGCCGAGACCTTCCTGGTCCTGGGATCCCGTACGCGCGGCCAAGGCCGGTGTCTCTGGCTCGCTCAATTCTCCGGCCACGCCTCTTGCCGGGGCCGCTACCTTTCGGCCCACCACGCTTGACGGGCCCAAGGGTGGCCCGTCGCGGCGCGGGCCGGCCCTGCAGTCCCCGTGGCTCAGCCCAGGCGCGCGTCCCCCCACACCGTGTGCCACACCCCCACCACCCCGCCCGCCTGCGCGTCGAGGTCTACCACCACCGCGTGCAGGGGCTCCGCCGACGCCCCCCGCCCGGGGTTGACGCAGACCGTCCGGCCGATGCGCTCGACCCACCGGCCGGTGGTGACCGGGGATTCGTGGATGTGCCCGTGCAGAGCCAGCGCCGGCTGGGCGGCTTCGAGCGCCGCGCGCAACGCCCGACTCCCCGCGTGGGCACCGGACCGCGTCCTGTCCAGCGCGCAGCCGAAAGGGGGCGTGTGAACCACCCACACCATGCGCTCCTGGTCGCACCCCCTCCATACGGACAACTCGTCCTCGATGCTGGGGAGCGCGTCCAGCCACCCGGGGGGCAAGGGGCGCGCGACGCCGTCGTCCGAGGGAGCGTACGCCCCCCCCGGCAGCGCCAGGGAGTCACCGCGCATGTCGCGGCGCTCTCCCCACTTCTGCCGGAACGGCGTGGGCGGGACGAAGGGATACCCGATCGCCCCCATGGCGCCGCCCACGGAGGTGGGCTCCAGGCTCAGCCGGCGAGCCCGGCCACACAGCGCCGCGGTCGCCGCGGGCCAGTCCACGTTGCCGGCGATCACGAAGATCGGGACCGGCAGGCCCCGCAACCAGCTGTCCAGCGGTCCCTGGGCGAACGCCAACTGCTCGGAGGGATCGCGCGTGTGCGCGAACTGATCCCCACCGAGGATGAGGGCCTGGGCACCCGCTTCCCGCACGAGACGGTCGAGTGCGCTGTAGAGGGCGATCTCGCCGTGCAGGTCGGCCGCGTGGACCAACCGCACCGCCCCCCGCACCCTGGTCTGCTGCCCCATGCGCCGTCCCCTTCCGATCCGGGTTCTGGCACTGGACCCTGGCTGCCCAGCCCGTGGCCACCGTCTACCATGCGCCGTCCCCTTCCGATCCGGGTTCTGGCACTGGACCCTGGCTGCCCAGCCCGTGGCCACCGTCTACCATGCGCCGTCCCCTTCCGATCCGGGTTCTGGCACGGCCGCCGGTGTGGCCACCAGCCCGGGACCCGCTTCACCTGACCCGACGAGCGCCGGCCCACCCCACTGCACGGCCGCGGCCGCCAAGGCGCCACCTTACCCGCGTCGCATGCGAGGGGATCGGCAGGCGGACGACGCGGGGGCCGGGACGCCCGATGAACAGCCCTCGGCGCACACCTCGTCCCCATCCAACGCAACCCGGGCGCCACGCCGCTGGCAAAGGCTTGGCCGGCGTTCTACAGGCCAGCCCGCACCAACCGTCCGTCGCCGCTTGGCCGGAACACCTCGACCCGCCGGCGGGCGCAGCGGCGCAACATCACCCCAGGATCGCATGCCCTCCGTCGACCACGAGGAACTGCCCGCAGACCATGGCCGCCTCGTCGGAGCAGAGGAACGCCACCGCCTTGGCCACGTCCCCCGGCGCGACCAAGCGTCCCACCGGCGTGTGGGCGGCCACCGCTGCCAGCGCGCCCTCCGCACCCGTGATCGCCCGCGCCGACTGCGTGTCCGCCAGCCCCGCGATGACCCCGTTGACCAGCACGCCCCGCGGGGCCAACTCCACCGCCAGGCTCCGGGTGAGTGACTCCAAGGCCGCCTTGGCGACCCCCACGACGCCATACCCCGGCACCACACGCTGCCCGCCCGTACTGGAGATGCTGATGAGCCGGCCCCAATCGTTCATCCGAGGGACCGCGTGCTGCGCGTGCCAGAGGAGTGCCTGGGCCGTCGCGGACAGCGTAACGTCCCAGTGGCGCCGTTTGGCGCCGAGGACCGGACCGGGTGCGCCGAAGGCGGCGTTGCTCACGACGACGTCGACGCGCGGGAAGCGGTCGAAGATCTCCGCCCACATGCGCCCGACGGCGTCCGCGTCGCCCACGTCCGCCCGGACCGCTACGGCGGTGCCCCCCGCCGCCTCGATGGCCGCGACCACGCCCTCCGCCTCCGTCCGGCTCCGCCGGTAGTTGACGACAACGGCACACCCCTCCGCAGCCAGGCGCAGGGCGATGGCCCTGCCGAACCCGCGGGAGGCGCCGGTCACGAGCGCCACCTTGCTCGTCAGTTCCGGATACAGGCGGAATCCCTCCCGTTCGCGCGGCGCCGCACGACGATCCGTGCCCGCGGCGCCACCAGGTTACACCACGCCGCTCCAGGCGACGCGCCGCCCGGACAGAGCCGCCTGCGGCTGGCGCTGCCCCGTCCCGTCGGTGCTCCCCCGCCCGCGTGCGTGGCGCGTTGACCGGCAGAGAGTCGTGGGGGGTCCATCATGTCCCGACGGACGGCGGGAACCACGGGGGTTGACGCGGCGTGCGGGGACCCCGGTCGGAGGGTGCGCGGCCTGCGGCACGGTCGCCAGCGACGGGAGTCTGGCGCAAGGTCCGTGCACACCGGGTACACGCAACCCTTGCGCCGCATGCGGGACCGTCTAGGCGCCGCAAGCGGCGCGCCCGCGCGAGACAGGCGCGGCCCGCTCCACCGCTCGTGGCGGTGCGGGCGGCCCGGGCGCCGGCTGCCCCCGAGCGCGGTGTGGCCGACCCGCCGGGAACCCCGGGCCCACCCGCGCCCGTCGGGCGAGCCGGCCGAGGCCCCCTGGCCGCGCAAACGGCCCACCTGCTCGGTCGCCGGCTTGCCGACACGCCGCGGACCGCGCAGCAGGCGGTCGAAGCACCAGCGGCGGTAGCGGGGCGCGGGAGGACCCGGCTCTCCCGCCCACCACGGGTTGGTACCGCGCAGGATGCGGGCCAGGGGCGCGTCCGGACCCTCATAACGCCGGCCCCCCCCTTCGGTGCGCCCCGTAGCCGATCATCCCCCGCCGGTGGCCCGGGCCACAAACGGCTAGCCCGGTCCGGCGCCGGACCGGCGCCGCCGTCCCTGCTCCCCCCGATTCCGGCCCGCCACGCGTGCACGCCAAGGCGCGGCTCGCGGGACGAGCGGAGCGTGACGCGCGGGCTCGCGCGGGCCCGATCCCGACGGGCGCGCCCGGCTGGGACGGCATGTCGTCCGGTGTGTCCGTGGGATCGCTGCCATCGTACCGAAGGAAGCGCCGCGCGGGGTCGCCCAGTGCCCCAGCCAAACGGGGCGCCGCATAGAGAAACGTGGTCAGCCGAACCTCGCGCCGAGAGGCTGGGCGCCGCGCGCTGGCCAACACGGCCCCCGGCATCCTGATCGGCCACAGTCCACGAGCACTCCCAGCCCCCTGCCTCCGCCGGCCGTGCCCTCGCGTGCGGGGCCAGCTGGGACGTCCGAGCCGCTGCCCGGTCCCCCCCCGGGCCAGATCCTCCTCGTCGCTTCTTTGCGTCGCCACCGGCGTGTCCACAACGGCGGCCCAGTTGTCCACAAGTTGTGCACAAAACGGTGCACAACTTGCCCACAGACCGCATCCGCCCCCTCAGCCCACAGACCACTGCCGGCGTTCCCAGGGGACGGCGTCCCAGAACCCCGTACGCAACGCCCGTTCATACTCATCGGCCGGGAAGCAGAACCCCGCGTCCCGGGCATCGGCCAGCGCGCGCTCGACGTCGTAGGCCACGCGCCGCAATGCGATGCAGCCGCGCCCCGGATCCAGCACGGCGTACGCGGCGCGCGGGTCGCCGTCGAGCGAAAACCCGACCGCGCCCGTGTTCACCAGTTGGAGTCGCCCGTGGCGGAAGGCGAAGGCCCGGTGGATGTGCCCCATGACCAGCCAGTCCGCCGCGATGTCCCGCACCCGTGCCTCCACCGCGTCGGCGGGGTGACTGGGTTCGATGGACGAGGTGCAGTCCTGCGGAGTCGCGTGGACGAAGAGCAACCGCTGCCCGTCGACCTCCAGGCGCTGGGCAAACGGCAGGCCTGCCAAATAGGCGAGGTCGTCCGCGGGCAGGCGCTCCACGTGCCAGCGCATCCACGGCAGCGACGCGGCGGGCGCCCGGCATGCCGCCGGGATCGCCCGCGCACGGTCGTCGTCCAGCCCGCTCAAGAGACAGAGGTCTGTGTTGCCGTGGACGCAGGGAATGCCGAGCCCGCGGACGCGCGCAACGCACTCGGCCGGCCGCGGCCCGCGAAACGCCAGGTCGCCCATGCACACCATGGCGTCCAGCCGCTGCCCGGCCATGTCCGCCAGGACCGCCTCCAGGGCCACCAGGTTGCCGTGCACATCGCCGAACGCGGCGATCCGCAATGATCCCACCCCCGTATGCCGTGACGGCCCTACCGGCCGCTGCCTCATCCGCGCGGTACGGCCGCTCCCCACGGGGAGGCACCTCTGCCCGTTCGGCCGCACCGCCGGCAGCGGCCGGCTGCCCCCCGCGTATCCCAACGCGCACGCGGGGCGGGTCGTCCTCGGCCTCGCTGCGTCGGCATCGTTCGGCGCGCGCGGGAAAACGCCCCCCCGACGCTGCCCGCGCGCCAAGGACCGGCAAGGCCGCGAGGCGCTGCGCGCCGTCGCCGGGCACTGTTGCCGGCAAGACCCGGACGGAACGCGCGGTTCGCGGAGTCGGCCTTCGTTGACTGCGCCGTGGGGGTGGTGGTCGCGCCGGCGGGCGCTCCCGCTCCCGGGGCGGATGGCGCCTCGCACGTGGCGGGCTGTGCGCGTGCCCGACACCGCCGTGGTGGACGAGGTCCTGCACGGGTGCGGCCGGCCGTACACTCCCCTGTGCGCCTCACCGTGGAGATCGCGCGGGAGATCGCCGCTCTCTTCAACCGCGGTGACGACGAAGGCTGGGTTGCCGCCGGTTGAAGACGGGGAGCGGGTGAAGGGAGGCGGGACAGGGGACCGCCCGTGTTCCACGCCAGGCGTCCGGGACCCTTGCGCCGAGGCTCCGCGGGCTCGTCTATTCCAGGCGCGCCGCGCCGCCTGCATCCCAAGAGAGCACCGCCTGCGGCACCTGGCCTATCCGAGCCTGCACTCGGCGCAAGGGCTGCGTGCGCCCTGCGGGCGCGTCCCGGACGCCGGGCTCCCGCAGCCGGCCACCGCCTCCCAGCACCTTCCCCCCTGTCGCGCCGGCCAGGGCCGCGGCGTTCTCGGCAGACGGCCTCAGCGACAAGGGCTAGCAGCGGTTGGCGACAACTCGGGGCGTACGGCGGCTCTGGGGAGCCCCTCCGTGCACCGCCGCCGTGGTCGCCCCTCCGCCGAAATCGTGCGGCCGTTGCGGTGGCAGGCACCGGGGCGGGCAGCGGGTGCCCCCGCCCACCACCGCACGGCTGCGCGCGCCATCGTTCGACCCCCCAAGCCCCCTGGCGGAATGACGCCACCCTGCGGGGCGGTGCCCGGAGGCAGGAGCCAGACGGCGGTTGTCGAAGCGACCCGGGGGATGTAGGTTTGGGTTGCCACCCGGCGCGTCCTCCGGGGTGAGGGAAGGGGGATATTCCCAATCGTCAGCCTCTCGGGCGTGACGAAGGTGTATCCGCCCGCTTCCGTGGCGCTCTCGGACGTGAGCCTGGAGCTGGGGCGGGGCGACTTCCTGTTCCTCATCGGTGCCAGCGGCGCAGGCAAGTCCACGCTCATTCGGCTCCTCTATCGCGAGGAGAAGGCCACGTCGGGGCGGATCATGGTCAATGGCCACGACTTGGTGCGCATGCGGGGGCGGGAGGTCCCCTTCCTGCGCCGCCAGATTGGCGTGGTGTTTCAGGACTTTAAACTCCTGCCGCGGAAGACGGTGGCGCAGAACATCGCATTCCCGCTCGTCGTCAGCGAGCACTCTCCACGCGAGGTCCGCCGCCGCGTCGCGCTGATGCTGGAGATGTTCGGTTTGCGCGATCGGGCCGGCGCGTTACCCGCGGAGCTCTCCGGCGGGGAGCAGCAGCGGACCGCGATCGCCCGGGCCGTGGTGGGCAACCCGGTCCTGCTGATCTGTGACGAGCCGACCGGTAACCTCGACCCGGGTACCGCGGCCGGGATCCGCCAACTGCTGGAGGAGATCAACCGCCGCGGCACCACGCTCATCGTGGCGACGCACTCCGAGCAATTGGTCAACACCCTGAGGCGCCGGGTGGTGGTCATCGCCGGGGGCCGCGTCGTGCGAGACGAGGTCAGTGGGGCCTACCGCGTGCCGGAGACGCCGGAGCCGGAACCTGTGGCGGCGGTCGCGGGTGTGATCGCGCCGACTGGCGTCCCCGTCTGGGGGACCCGCGCGGAACGGGCGGGGACGGGTGCGCTCCGGCGCAAGCGCTGACGACCGGCGCCCCTCACGCGGCGCTGGCCGAGCCGTCAGAGCGGGTCGTGCCGGTGGCCGGCCCTCTGGCGCATGCCACCGCCGCCCGCGGCTCTCCAGGGGGTGGCGGTGGAGGGGTTGTGCCCGGCGCGCCGTGGCGCGCCCGGTCTACGAATGGCCTAGGAGGGGGCTCTTGCGCCGGTGCGCCTGCGCACCATGGGACACCTGACGGTCGAGGCCTTTGCCAGCGTGCGCGACAACGGGTTGCTCAGCGTCGCGGCCGTGAGCACCGTGGCGGTTTCCCTGCTGGTGCTGGCCATCATCAGCCTGCTCGCGCTCAATCTCCAGCACTTTGCGGCCGTCA
>JAJZZC010000190.1 GCA_021797775.1 Bacillota bacterium | reverse complement strand
ACGGCATCCGGCCGTTGGCCAGCCGGGGCACCGGCCGGCCACGAAAGGCCGGGTCGAGCGCCCCGGCTTCTATCTGGTGCAACACTTCAGCAAAGGGCGCAGTTGGCCGGATATGCTGGCCCTGGAGCGCGACCTGGCCCGGTTTGAGTCGGAGTGGGAGCAGCAGCCGCACCAGGCCACGGGGGAATCGCCAGCGGTGCGCTTCGAGCGGGACGAGCGCGCCCTGTTGCGGCCGTTGCCCAGCGGCCCTTTCATCTCCAGCGAAGAAGAGTTCCGGGAAGTCAGCCGAGACTGCCTGGTCTCCTACCGGTCGGTGCGCTACTCCGTACCTTGGCCGTACGCGAGCAGGCGCGTCTGGCTGCGTCCGTCGCCGGGGATGTATCTGGAGGTGCGCAACCAGGCCGGGACGGTGCTTTGCGCTGGGCCGGCTACCTCGGAATCGGCGTATCGGCGTCAGATTGGACTCGCGCCGCCCGACTCCGGCAGCGAGGCGAGCCCTGGCCGCCGCACTGGCGTGGCCAGGTGGCTGCCCTATACCGCCAACGGCACCGGGTCGCATGTGCTACGCTGGATCCGCTGGCTGAAGGTGGTGACGCTATGAGCACACTGGAACCCCTGGATGCGATCCTTGAGCGCCTGACCGCCCAGCAACAAGAGATTGCAAGGTCGCAGCCGCTACCGGGGCCGACCCTACGCAGTCTGCTGGACGACTTTACGATCAGGTACGCCCACCACACCACAGCCATCGAGGGTAACACGCTGACCCTCGAAGAGACGCAGGTGGTCCTCGAACATGGCGTGACGGTCGGGGGCAAGACGGTCCGCGAGCACCTGGAGGTGCTCAACGTACGCGACGCATGGGAGCGGCTGATGGGGGCCGTACAACCCGGCACTCCTCTGACGGAAGACCTGGTGCTCGATGTCCACAAGGTGCTCATGAAGGGCATCCTCGGGGATGATGCCGGGCGATACCGGCGCATGCCGGTCTACATCCGCGGGTCCACGGACGTGCCGCCGAACTGGCTGAAGGTGCCCGACCTCATGGCGGACTTCGCACGCACTTTCCGTGCGCGGCCGGCGGAGGAGCATCCTATACGGTTCGCCGCTCGTACCCATGTGGACCTCGTGGGCATTCATCCGTTTGTCGACGGTAACGGCCGGGTCGGGCGCATGTTGGTGAACTTCATGTTGATGCGCGACGGCTGGCCACCCGCGCTGTATACCGTCGCCGACCGGGCGGACTACCTGCGGGCGATCCGGTCCGCGCGGCTGGACAAGGACCTGGAGCCGATGGTGCGCGTCACCGCCGAGGCCGCCAGGTTTATGATTGACCGCTACCTCCACGCCATCCGGTTGGTGCGTGAGGGTGAGCGGGAGGCGAAGCAACCGAAACGCCGGAGGGAGCGCGAGCAGGACCGGAGGGTGGACCGATAACCCGGAGGCCACACAACAGGCCCGGATAGCGCAGGCAAGGCCCCGCCGTTGTGGCGGGGTTTTCTCATGCCCCTGCGGTTGAGCCCAACCGTATCAGTCCCCACCCACCGGCCGGCACGGTGACTGTCTGCATCAGCGGATTCGTGACGGATGCTGGTGCGGGCGTGCCCGCTATCCGGCGTGCTGGTCCGAAGCGCGGGATGGGCGCGATGCCTGACCTGCGAGGCGGAGCGGGGGCAGGAGCCCCTTCGCGAGGGGCGGCAAGATGAGAGTTAAGAAGGGGGAGGTGGTCTACGTGCGAGTGGCCCTGTACCTTCGCGTCAGCACCGACGACAAAGGCTTATGCGACGTTACCGCCCCCGGGGATCGCTGGATCGCAGGCGTACTCCTGTTTTCGCAGGTTGGGGCGTGAAGCGCAACGCAGCGGGCGCAGCGGAGGGGGCCGTCACGTAGGCGGGCGGGCCCGGCGGCCGGTCCCGAGGGACTGCGACGGGCCGGCTCGCGGCCGCCGCTCCTGGGCACCACGGAGCGGCGATGACCGAACACCGAACGCCGTGGACGGTGGTGGCGGTAAGGGGCACGGGGACGATCCGCCGCCGCCTTCTGTCGGCCCCCTCAGCCAATGGATGGCGGGCGTCCGACGTGCGGGGGGTGCTTCGTCTGCTCCCGGTGTTCGGCCTCCAGCCCGGCCAGCGCCCCGGCCGCCCGCTGCGCCACGTACGGCGGCAGGTCGGTGTCTCCCGCCGCTTCGTGCAGCGTGGTCTCCGCCATCCCGATCAGCCAATCCGCTCGGCTCAGCGCCGTCGCGCGGGCCGCGGTCACCGCCCGCGCCGCCTCCAGCACCTGCATCTCCCGCCACGACACGGGCGCCCCCCAGGTCCACTGCCGCCGTCCACCGCGTGGCGCCACACCACCAGCCTCCATATGGCGACATTATATGGCTGCACCGGTTACCTGCACAGTGGGAGACGGCATGCCGTGGGGCCTCAGGTTCTCCGAGGGGATGGGGACAGACGGGGACCGGGTGCACCAGCGGTCACGAGGGGTCGACCTCTGGGTGGGGCGCTTCGCGCGCGAGCACCCACACGGGTCCTTCGATGGCGTGGCGTAGGGGGCTGTTGGGATCCGACCCGAAGCCTTCGAGCCAGTAGGCGATCATCATCATGCCGGTGCCCGTGGGCTTCCCGGGGCAGCGCTGGCAGTAGACGGGGTTGCGCGAGGCCCGGCGGCGCGTGGGGAAGTACCGCACCTCCGTGTACCCGCAGAGCGGGCAGACGAACTCCGTCTTGCGCAGGCCCCGCCGCTCCGTGGCGTCCACCATGGTAAGCCCATTATGCCGTCCAGTGGGAAGACGGGGAAGGGGCCCGCCCTGGAGCAGGTGCACCCCCTTCACGCGCCGCAGCAGCGCTTGAACTTGCGGCCGCTGCCGCAGGGGCAGGGGGCGTTGCGGGGGACGCGGTCGACGGTGGAGACCAGGTGCGTCGGCAGGGGGACTACGTGCGGCAGACGCGGGCGGGAGAGACAGGCCGCCTTGTAGCGTCTGAGCAGGTCGTCTCCGTGTCGCTCCCAGGAGAAGCCCCGCCAGCCCAGGACGCGTTCCACGGCTGCGTTCAGGCCTGCCGGATGGTCGCGAGCCAACCGCTGGAGCACCAGGGGCTCGATCTCGGGGTCCTGCAGGTGCGCCAGCAGGACTTCGCGATGCGCCGGGTCGTCCGCCAGTGCGGGGTCCTCCACCAACGCCAGCAGTCGGTCGAAGCCGAGGAAGAACTGGATCCCTTCCGCCTCGTCGCTGAGCACGGCCACCGCCTCGGCGGACGTGAGGTCGCGGGTCAACGGTATGTGACGCTTGCCGGTCACGCCGCCGTGCTGTCGACCTCGCTCGGCCGCGGTGAGGCCATCCGGTCCCCGGAACTCGTCGGTGAAGAAGCGGAGGTAAGCATCCATGCGTTCGGACAGGTGGCGGCCCGGCAGGACCACGGTGTCGGTCCCGAAGAAGGCGACGAAGGCCTCATGGTACCGCCGCTGCACCCCGCGGGCCTCCTCCAGGTGGCGGGGGTTGCGCAGGACGAGACGGGGGTCCTCCCGGGCCAGGTACGCCGCGGCCTGGACAGCCCGGTCCCGAGCGGCGGGCGGCAGGATGCTGGCCTCGCCGCTCAGGAGCCAGTCCTGGCCGAAGGGGACCAGGCGGCCGAGGAGGAAGCCGGCCTCGGGCACCTCTGCCGCGAAGGCGTAGCCGCGGTTGGAGTAGGTGCGGTAGGTCAGTTCGTCCACCAGATTCTCCAGCACGATGCCCCCCGCCTCGCGGGCGCGGATCGCGAAGACCCCCGTCACCACGTCCGTCCAGCGGCGCAGCATCACCCGGTCCCGGGGCCTGAGCCAGCGGGCGGCGTCGGCGAACCGTTCCACCGGGGTCCGGCCGTCCTCCAGGCGGTGCTCCAGGAGGAAGCCGTCCACCAGGAGTTGGGTCTCTCCCTCGGCCAGGTCGAGGTGACGGATCCCCTGCCGCGCCAGCCGGTGACGCAGCGCGGCGCCCAAGCAGTCATCCTCGAGCACGAAGTCCAGCAACCGGCGCTTGAGATGGCCGGCCCGGAGGAGATCCCGTTCTGCGGGAGCCAGTGGCCTCAC
The DNA here is from genome assembly GCA_021797775.1 of Bacillota bacterium. Lineage (GTDB taxonomy): Bacteria > Bacillota > Sulfobacillia > RBS10-35 > JAJYVN01 > JAJZZC01. The sequence continues at coordinate 6,381 of JAJZZC010000190.1, read as the reverse complement.
CCCCGCGGGGCGCTCTTCGGCTCTGCGTGCCGGGGTCCTTGTGGACAACCGGAGATCCGCGCGACGGCGGCCGGTGTGCACGCCACCGGCCGCGGCCGCGTTCAGTCCCGCGCGGTGGGGGGCGTGCCCGCGTCCGCCCCCGGCTCGACCGGGGCGCGTGCCGCCGCCGGCCCAGGCGGCTGCGGGGCGCGGTAATGCCGGCCCCGGCCCTCGGCCACCAACTCGCCACGGTCGACGAGGGCCTTCAGGTCCTTCCCGGCCGTCGCCGCGCTGACCCCGCACCGGGTCGCGAAGGCCGCCGTGGTCCAGACGATGCCCTCGGCCGCCCCCTCCCGGGCGATCTCCTGCCGCCGCACCGCGTCGAGGAGCTCGGGACCGGGGTAGGCCGCAGCCTCCTCACGCACCGTTGCCGCGGGCTCGTCGCGCACGACGTGCTCCGCGTGGGCGCTGGCGGCCAGCCAGCGGTAGGCGTAGTCCTCGGCCAGTGCCCGGGTCTCGGCGAACATCCAGGCCACCTGGGGCTGGGCCACCTGCAGGGCCGCGACCAGGTTGAGCAGCCAGCCGGGACGCACGTCGCCGCGCTGGCCCTCCTTGATCAGGTCGCTCAGCCGGCCCTCCACCACCAGGGCGCCGTGCGGCAGGCCGCCCAACTCTGCCAGGGTCAGGGCCAACCCCCCGCCGGTGGCCGCCCCGGCCAGGTCGGCGACGGTCTTGCGCTCCACCGAGGCGAGGCAGCGGTCGCCGGCCAGCACGGCGTAGTCGCCGACCGGCAATTGCCGGCGCTCGGTCTGCACGGCGTGGCGTGCGAAGCGCCACGGGTAGCGCTCGTGCACGTCCACGGCCACCGTCAGGGCACGCTCCAGCCCACGGGCCTGCGGGACACGGATACCCGGCCGCGCTCCCCGCATGGACGTCTGGCTGCGCCAGAAGATGAGGGGGCGGCCCCGGCTCGCGGTCCACACGAACAGCGAGCGCCGGCGGTGCCGGCGGCGCAGCACCAGGTGCACGGCGGTCCCGGCCCGCCAGCAGCGCTCGACGGGGACGGACTCGATCACCTCGGCGCCGTCCGGCCAACCGTCCAACTGGTAGCAGAACAGGTCCTTCCCCGACGGCCACCGGCCGGCCGTGGCCAGGACTACCTCGCGCTCCCCGACTACCGGCAGGTGCAGCACGTAGGGCAGGCGGCTGCGGGGATCCGGGTTGCGCGCGATCACGAAGGCCGACCGGTAGACGCTTTCCTGCACGGAAGACCTTCCTGCGCCTATCCCGCGGCTTGGCTTACGTGCCGGCCAGCGCGCGGGCCTGCCGCCAGCCGGTCCGGTCGCTGACCGCCAACAGCGACTCGCGCCGCCACGCGATAGACTGCTCAACGCTGGGCCGATCGGTGGCGAAGGGATGGCAGCGTGCGAAGACCTGACGTACGTAGCGCGGCGAGAGGTGGGTGTAGAGCCGCAAGGTGGTGCCGACGTCGGCGTGGCCGAGCATCTGGGAGACCGCCTTGATGTTGGCGCCGCTCTCGATCTCCAGCGTGGCGAAGGTATGGCGCAGCGTGTGCGGTGTCGCGCGCACCCCGGCTTCCTGCGCCAGGCTCTTCAACAGTCGTTCCACGGAGCGAACACTGAGCCGACCGCCGTCGCGTTCGTTGCGAAACAGGGCCGCCGCGGCTTGCGCTTGCTGACCGCGCCATTCGAGGTATGCTTTGAGCTCGCCCTGCAGAGGTTCGCAGTCCCACCATACCAGCCGCGGCCGGCCGCCCTTGCCACGGACGGTGATCGAGTGGTCGTCGCGATCCACGTCCTCCAGGTTCAAACCGACCACCTCGCCCACCCGCAGGCCGGTCCCGGCCAGGAGCAGAAGCAGCACATAGTCGCGGCGCGCACCGTCGAGCCGCCGCCGCTCGTTCCGACCCACCGGCCCTGTCGTGGGGAGTTCCGCTTGTGCCCGTTCATACCGCGCCCGCGCGGCCGCCAACAGCGTGTCCAACTCCTGGCGTTCGAGGGCGCGCGCGGGCCGCTGTGGCGCCTGGTAGCGCCAGTCGACCCGTGGGACCAGCACCGCTTGTTCCGACGGCAGGCTCCGGCGCAGGTGGCCGAGCCAGGACTTGATCGCGGCCAGTTTCAGCCGGATGGAGCGTCGGTCGTTGCCTCGGCCGTCGCGCAGGTAGCCCAGGAAATCGCGGATGGTCGCCGCCGAGCAGTGCTCCAGATCCAGGGGTAGACCCTGGCCAGCCATCCACGCCAGCAACTGTTCCAGCGCAAGGCGGTAGGTCGCGACCGTGCTGGAGGAACACCCCCGACCTCGGTCGAGGAAGGCGAGGAACTCAGTCACCAGTCCTCGGAGTGCCGTCGCCCGCGCCCTCCTTCCTGTGCGCCTCAAGGCGGCTCAAGGGGTTCGTCCGCAGCCACACCTCTCGAAGCTGTCGCTCTTCCAGGGCCACGTAGTGCTGCAGAGCCGTCCGCGGCGTCGCGTGGCCCATGAGCGCCTGGACCGTGAGGGGATCCGCTCCCCGCGCCACCAGGGAGGAGGCGAACCCCCGTCGCAGGTCCTGGGGCGCCAACCGCGCCGTGATACCGGCCGCACGCCGGTGCCGGTCCACCACGTTCCCGAGGCCCTCCGGGGTCAGGGGGCCGCCCCGTGAGCTGGCGAAGAGGGGTGCCTCAGGGGACGGCTGCCAGGCGTTGAGGTGGTCCGCCAGGGCTTGGCGCAGTCGTGCCGCCGGCAGGTCCAGCACCCGCTCGCGAAGGCTCGTTCGCATCGAACCCTTGCCCCGCACACGCAGACGGCCGAAACGGGTGTCGAGGTCCGCCACCCGCAAGCGGCAGACCTCGCTGGGACGCAGCCCGGTGCCGCATAGCGTCTCCAGCAGCGCCACGTCGCGGTAGAGCACCAACAGTTCCTGCCGCTGCCGCCGCGTCGTCGCCCCACGGGCCAATCCGTCGGCCAGGCGACCACGCGCGGCGCCGATCAGACGCTCCAGGATCGCCTCCGCCGGCGCGGTCACCGGCGGCGGCCGATGCTCAGCCCGGACGCGCAGCGCGCCGAGAGGGTTGCTCACACACACGCCGTTGTCCGCCAGGAAGGCGAAGAAACGGCGCAGGTGCAGCGCACGTTCGCGCAGGGCGCGCACCCCGAGCCCTCGCGCTTCCTCGGATGCCAGGTAGGCCAAGGCCTCGCTCTGGTTGACGTCCACCAACCGCAGCCCCCGGGCGGCCAGCCACCCGCCACAGTGGCGCAGGCACGCCCACGTGTTGTGCAGACTCTCTGAGCCCACGCCGCGCCCGTCCCGCTCCGATCGCAGGTACGCCGCCACGGCCCCTTCCCACCCGAAGCCAGGAGAGAGGCTGCGAGGCGCTTGCCGGATCTGCTCTTCCAGTTCCCGCAGCCATCGCCGTTGCGGACGGGGTGGAACGACCTCGAAGGAGATGAGGTCCTCGTCTTGCAGCCAGAGCAGGAAACGGCGCACCGCCTGCCGCCGCTCGGGGCGCCGAGGGGCGGCGACGCGGCGCCAGAGCCCCGCAGGGATGGCCGCAAGCTCCTGCTCCCGGGCCAGCGCCCGACCCATGACGCACAAGCCGGACCAGACCGGCTGGCGCGAACGCGGTGGCACGGTCTCAAGAAACGCCGCCAACGCCACCTCCCAGGTCAGGTGGCGCACAGGGGCAGCCTCGCGGAAACGCTCCAGACGCCGCCACACCTGCCGCCGTGCCCGCTGGGTCCCCGGCGTCGCCGGCGCCAGTCCCGCGGGGTCCAACGATACGGGTCCCGGCGTCGAGAGACGGAACACCGTCCACGGGACATGGCGCGCCACCGCCGTCCGGTGCTCGGTTTCCGTGCTCGGGCGGTATCCCTGCGCGACCACCATCGGGAGGTATGCATCGATCGCCTGGCCCAGGGTCATCGTGCCGCCACCCCCGGCAAGGGATTGTGGCGTCGCCATTGCGCCCGGACTTCAGCCTCCGTCAGCGACAGATAGACGTCCAGGGTCACCTCCACGCAGGCGTGGCCCATCAACTGCTGAACGCTGTAAACGTCGGCGCCGTTGGCGATCAGGTGGCTGCAGAACGTCGATCGGAAGAGGTGCGCGTGCAGAGGCCGCGCCAGTCCGGCCAACTGGCCCCAACTGCGGATCCGCGAGTCGAGTCCATTGACGCCCAGGCTGCGGCCCTCGCCTCTGCCGCGATAGGAGGGAAACAGGGCGCCCCGCGAGTGCCGGAGGCCGTTCGCCCAGGTCCGCAGCTCCCCGAGCAGCAACGGGTCGCTGACGAAGACTCGCCGTCCCCGGATCGCGAACCGGCCACCGCCTTTGCCTTCGACCGCGAGCGTCCCGGCGACGGGATCGAAGTCGCCCACCCGAAGGGCGCAGATCTCCTTGGCCCGCAGTCCCGTGGCGATGAGCACCTTGCACAACAGCAGGTCGCGCCGGTGGTGCCAGCCCCAGTGGGGCACGTGGCACGCAGCGCGTTCACGCAGGCTCCCGACCACCACCTCCAGTTCCTCGGTCGAGAGCACGCGCTCCCGCTTGTCCGGCGTACCCCGCAAGACCGTCACGTGTTCGAGGGGATCTTCAGCGAGGACACCGCTCTCGTGCAGGAATCGGGTGAACAGCGAGAAGGTCTCCCAGTAGCAGCTCACCGTACGCGGTCGATGCCGCCGCTCCACACGGCAGTGCTCCACGTAAGACAGGACCGCCTGGGCGCGAACGTCGCGGGCCCTGCGGGACGCCTGCACCTCAGCCCAGCGGAACCAGCCTCGCAGGACCCAAAAGTGCCGCCGGACCGTCTCCACGCCGGCTCCCCGGACCACCCGACTCGCCAGAAACCGTCCTCCGGCTGCCGTCACGCTCCAATCCCGTGCCGCAACCCTTTCTGATTCTGCCAGCCAGCTTCGCGCCTCACGCTGCCAGCCGTAGCGTCCCTGCAGCGGGTCCACCCTCTGGTGATCCGTGCCAACCACCCTGGACCACCGTAACGGAACGGTGGAGCCAGGCCAATCCTGACCCACGGCCGTAACGTCGCATAACAAGGACCAGGACCCGGAAACGCAGTTGCTCGCCCTGCGCGACTTCGCCCGGCTCCAACAGTGGGAGGTCACCGGCGAGTACGTGGACCATGCGCCGGCCAACGACCCCCTGCACCGCACCGCTTGGCGGAATCTGCTCGACGAGGCGGCCAAGCGCCGGTTCCAGGCCGTGCTGGTTTTCAAGCTGGACCGGGCGTTCCGCAGCGTCAAGCACATGCACGACACCCTCGCGGTCTGGGAGGCGCAGGGCATCGGCTTCGTGAGCGCCCGCGAGGGCTTCGATACGCGCACGGCGCTCGGCCGGCTCCTGCTCAACCTCCTGGCCAGCTTGGCGGAGTTCGAGCTGGAGGTCCTGTCCGAGCGGGTGAAGGCCGGGATGGTCCGCGCCCGGCGGCAGGGCGTGCACATCGGCCGCCCGCCCGTCACGGCACGGGCGGGGTTCGCCGAGAAGTGGGCGGCGGTGCGCGCGGACCTGGAGGCCAAGCGGATCAGCAGGTCAGAGGCCGCGCGGCGGCTGGACTGCGGGTACGCGACGCTACTGCGGCTGCTGCAGGGGAGTTGATAGCGCCGTGGCAGGCCACCTCCGATCGGCCGCAGAAGTCCCCCCCATGAACCCAGCCTGGGTGTCGGCGGTGGCGGAGAGTGCTGCGGCAGGCGCTACGACCGCAGCCGTCATAGTCGCGCTCGCCCAGTCGGCGAAAGCATGGCGAATCTCGCTACGCGTGCGGCCCTATCTCGGCCAGGGCCACAGTTCTGGCAAGATGTTCAACCAAGAGATTCACATCACGTTCCCAGCGTTGCTGGTGCACGTCGTCAACGACGCAATGCGCACTGCAACCGTTTGCCGGATAACGGCGGCATCGTATCCCTTTATCAAGTGGCTTCCTGCCGGATGGGGATATATGTTAGCCCGCCGAAAGGGCACTTTGGCAGGCCCGGGGTCGCTCTGGCCCACCGAACCTAGCGCATCGCTCTCCGTCGAGCCGGGCAAAGACCACACGTTTGTGATTCGGCTGGAGCGGTTGCAGGAGAGTGGCGTAGTCGTACCAAAGCCCGCCACGGACTGCGGAACCACGAGTTTCCTCGTGAGCGTGGAGGAGGCCAGCGGCCGGGTTTTTCGGGGCATCTTGCGCCTCGCTCCGCATGCACTCGACGAAGCGCCCGACGCGGCCCAGACATCGCCGTCCAGCCCCTCCGAATCCCCGCTACCACAACAGCCTGCGACCGGACTTTCGCCACTCGTTGCGGTAGCCCTTGGGCCCCATGGGAGATCGGCCCACATTATGTTGTGATACGCCAATGCGGAGCGAATCGCCATAAAAACCTTTTCCGGCAGGAGGTCCGGCTACTGTGGCGGAGAAG
>JAJZZC010000015.1 GCA_021797775.1 Bacillota bacterium | reverse complement strand
GCCCTGTGGGCACTGCGGGCGGCCCTTCGCGGCGCGGCGGGCGGACGCCCGCTACTGCGGCCCACGGTGCCGACAGGCGGCGCACCGCGCGGCCCGGGGTGCGGGTGTCACGGCTGCGCCCGCCGTCACGGATGCGGCGCCCGTTACACCTGCGCCCCCGGCGGACACGGCAACAGTGCCAAGCCGCACTGCTAACAGGCCGCCATCCCGCAGGTGCCGGCGGTGTGCGTTCCCGCTGGCGGGGCGCCTATGCCCACGCTGCGGCACCCTGGTACGGGAGGAGGGCTGAGGCCCAATGGCTGCGCGGAAGAGCGGCGCGGGGAACAGGAGCGCAACAGGACGGGTGCCCCCCACGGCGTGGAAGCCTGGGCAGAGCGGGAACCCAAAGGGCAGGCCCCCGGTGGACGTGCACGTGCGCGACCTCGCGCGCGCCCACACCGAAGAGGCCATCGCGGCGCTGGTGGCCGTGGCGACGGACCCCGCCCAACGCGGGAGCGACCGCACGGCGGCGGCCGTGGCGTTGCTAGACCGGGGCTGGGGGCGCCCGACCGAACGCCAAGAGGTAGAGTCGGTGGCGGTGACGGTCTCACCAGAGGACGCGGCGACAAGAGATGCGACGGTGCAGAACCTCCTGCGGCTGATGTTCCCGCTGGCCGAGGAAGGGGCGAGCATCCCAACGGGCGCCCCGGTTGGAGAAAGCGGGTGAGGCCCCGGCAAGCATGCGACCGGGAGCGGGGCGGATTATGCACACAATCCCCGAGCGGGCAGAGGTGACACCAGGTGGCATCGGGTGAGGCGCGCGGCGGGAGCAAGGTGCGGCTGCGGGAAGCGGCCATCGGCGCGCTGTTGACGCATTCAACGCACGCGGAGGCCGCCCGTGCGGCCGGCGTGTCGAAATCCACCCTGGCCCGGTGGCTCCGCGACCCCGCGTTCGCGCAGGCGGTGCGGGAGGCCCGGCGCCACGCCCTGGAGCAATCCCTGGGCGCCCTGTCCGCCGCGACGGCGGAGGCCGTGGCCACCCTGCGCGCGTCCCTCCAGGCGGAGGGCGAAGCGGTGCGGGTGCGGGCGGCCGTGGCCATCCTGGAGCATGCCCTGCGGGCGGCCGAGGTGGGCGACCTGGCGGAACGCATCGCGGCCCTGGAGGCCGCACTGGAGGCGCGCGGCGCATGAGGACGGACCTGCGACGGCGCGTGACGCGGCTGGAGGAGGCGGCCCGGCCCCCGCAGCGCGCGCTGCCGTCCCCGAGCCCCTACTGCCCCCGGTGCCGCCGATGCGGCGGCCTGTGCGTGCCATCTGCGGCGGCCCTCGGGGCCATCGTGCGGTGGGCCACGCCCGACGACTTTCTGTGCTCGTGCGGCACGGACTGCCCGACCTGCGGCGGCCCTCGGTCCCCCATGCGGCTGATTGAGCAGAGGAGGGCTGAGGCGTGAGCCGGCTGGAACGGCGGGTGGCCACCATGGAGCGCCACACCCTGCGCGGGACCTGCCCGCATCGCCCGCCGCTGGTGGTCTATGAGGACGGCAAGAGCAGGCGGAGGCCGGCGGAGGCCCCCTGCTGGTGCGGCCGGCCCCGGCTGCGGGTGACCGTGCGCTACCTGGAGGACTGGGCGAACCGCTACCGGGAGCCGGAGGAGCCGGACGCTGGCGCGTGACCCCGGCGCAACCCGCCCGCAACACCTGACAATCTGCAAAGTCATAGCATCACCTAATGTCCGTTAGGTGATATGATGGTGTCACGGCGGGAGGCGGTGCAGGTGGGGGCGGTTGCGACGGTGGGCGGGGCGCTGGTGACGCTGGACGGGCGACCCATGGTGACGGCGGCCGGCGGGGAGGCGCTGACCGAAGACGCCATCCTCCGCATGTGGCTCCAGAGCCTGTATGGCCGGAGCCGGAGCGACAAGACCCAGGAGGCGTACCGGGCGGCCCTGCGGCGGTTCGGCGCTTGGTACGGGACGGAGCGCCCCCTGCTGGCCGCGACCCCCACGGACGGGCTGCGCTACGCCCAACACCTGATGGAGAGCGGGCTGGCCCCGGCATCGCAGGCGCAGGCCCTGTCCGCCATGCGGAGCCTGTTCACCTTCGCCCTGAAGCTGGGCGCGGTGCCGACCAACCCCTTCGCCGTGGCCCCCACGCCAAAGGTGGCGACCGAAGGCGCGCCCAGGATGCTGACCCGCGAGGAGTACCGGGCGATGGTGGCCGCCGCACCCGCGAAGGGGCGTGCCCTGCTGCTGCTGCTGGGGACCACGGGGCTGCGCATCAGCGAGGCCCTGGGCGCGACGTGGGCGCACGTCTACACGGACCCGAGCGGCAACGTGGGGCTGCGGGTGGTCGGTAAGGGCGGGAAGGCGCGTGAGGTGAAGCTGCTGCCGGCGGTGGTCGAGGCGCTGCGGCCCTTCAAGACGGCACCGGACGCGCCGCTGCTGCCGGGCCGGCCGGGCATGCCCTGGAGCAAGGAGAACGCGGACGCCATGCTGCGGCGCATCGCCAAGGCGGCCGGCGTGGACAAGGCGGTATCCGCGCACTGGCTGCGGCACTTCATGGCCACGCAGGCGCTGGCCGGCGGGATGGACCTCCTGCGGGTGCAGGCGGACCTCGGGCATTCCGCCCTGGCGACCACGCAGCGTTACCTGCACGCGGCGAAGGGGCTGGAGCGCACGAGCGCGGACATCATCGGCGGGCTGCTGGACTGACGGGGCGGGTGACACCCACGGGTGGTCGGCATGAGCGGCTGCCCACCCGGGCACGCACCGGCCCCGAGATATTCGGGAGCCGGTTCCGGGAAACGCGGGGAGGCGGGAGCGACGTGGCCAAGAGCGCAGGGCAGGTGGTAAAGCGCGGCGACCGGACCTACCTGGTGCGGGTCCCGATGGGGACCGACGCGAAGGGCAAGAGGAGCTATCACAACCACACGGTGCACGGGACGTTGAAGGACGCGCAGGCGTACCTGAGCGCGGCCCTGCGGGAGCGAGACCTGGGGACCTTCGTGGAGCCGGGCAAGGACACCCTGGACGACTACCTGGACAAGTGGCTGGCCGAGGCCGCGAAGGGGCGGGTACGTGGCCAGACCTTCGAGACCTACGAGGCGCGGCTGCGGCGGTACGTGCGCCCCGCCCTGGGCGACCGGCGGCTGTGCGACCTAACGCCCCTGGACCTCCAGACCCTCTATGGCGGCATGACGGCGCGCGGGCTGTCCCCCCAGACCGTCCGCCAGACCCACGCGCCCTTGCGGCTGGCGCTGGAGCAGGCGGTGCGCTGGGGCATGCTATCCCGCAACGTTGCTACCCTCGTGGACCTCCCGCACCAGGAGAAGCGGGAGATGCAGGCGCTGACGCCCGAGGAGGCGCAGGCGTTCCTCCAGGCCGCGCAGGAGGACCCGTGGCGCGCCCTGTGGGCGCTGGCCCTGGACACCGGCATGCGGCCGGAGGAGTACCTGGCCCTGCGGTGGTCCGACGTGGACCTGCCGGGCCGGACGGTGCGGGTGCAACAGGTGTTGGTGCGCCCGAAGGCTGGCCCCGGTTACCGCTTCGAGCCGCCGAAGACACCCAAGAGCCGGCGCACCATCCCCGTAGGGGGCGCGACCGCCAAGGCCCTGTCCGCACACAAAGTGTGCAAGGCGCGGGAGCGGCTGGCGGCCGGGGTGCCGGACGGGGACCTGGGGTTGGTGTTCGCGGCCGAGAACGGCGAGCCGTTGCGGCTGAACAACCTCACCAGGCGGCACTTCAAGACGCTGCTGGCGAAGGCCGGGCTGTCGGCGACCATCCGGCTGTACGATCTCCGCCACACCTGCGCGACCCTGCTGCTGGCGGCCGGCGAGAACCCAAAGGTGGTCAGTGAGCGGCTGGGGCACGCCAGCGTAACCCTGACCCTGGACACCTACTCCCACGTCCTGCCCACGATGCAGAGGGCGGCGGCCGACCGGCTGGACGCCATCCTGCACGGCGGCCGTTGACGAAGGCGGGAGGCCCCGCACACACCCGAGACGCCCGCACACAGGACGCACACAAAGGAGAAGGGCGACCGCCCGTGTGTTCGGAGGCCGCCCTTCTCTATCGCTTCTCGCAGTAGGTGTTTCCTTGGTGCGCCCGGGAGGACTCGAACCCCCGACACGGGGTTTAGGAAACCCCTGCTCTATCCACCTGAGCTACGGGCGCATGGACCAGGGCGTCGTTGGGCAGGCACCGTACCGTCGTCCCTCGTCATCTTAGCGTGCTCGTGTATCAGCCGCAACGTGCGCGCGATCACCCGCAGCGCGTGGGGTGCAGCGTACTCGAGGCAAGCCGCGAGCTGCTGGGGCTGCCCGCACGCGGCTGCGCTGAGCGGGTAGACCCCAGCGCGGGGCAGCTCCGGTCCGGCGCGGCGATGTATCGGGGGCCATGCCCAATGCCCCCCCCGAGTCGGCCGCCCTGGCGCGGTGTCATTCCTCGGCGAGTTGCCCACCATCCACCACAACGGACTCCCCGCTCACGAATGCCGCGTCATCGGAGGCGAGGAAGGCGAACACCGCAGCGACTTCCTCCGGTCGCCCGACGCGGCCGAGTGGGATCTTGCCCACGTATTCCCGGATAAAGCTCTCGTCGCCCCCGCTTTCACCCACCAGCTCTGTGCCGATGAATCCAGGGCACACGCAGTTGACGCGGATCCGATGTTCAGCCAGTTCGATGGCCATGGTCTTCGTCAGCAGGATGACGCCTGCCTTGGAGGCATTGTAGGCGGCCAGCCGTCGCTCGCCTACCAAGCCGTTGGTGGAAGCCATGTTGACGATGGCGCCACCGGCGGCCCCGGCCATTGCACGCGCCACCCGTTGGCCAACCAGGAACATACCCTTGAGGTTCACAGCCAGTGTACGATCCCAATCCGCCTCGGCGATATCGAGGAAGGGCGCGAAGGTAGCTACTCCCGCGTTGTTCACCAGGATGTCGATGCGACCCCATACACCAAGCGCCTTGGCCACAAGGGCGTCGGCGTCGTGCGCGCTGGACACGTCGGCAACCTGCGTATGGACCTCGCCGAGCGGCCTCAAGGCCGTTAGGGCGCCGGTCAAGCGCTCAGGTGCCACGTCGCAGAGCAGCAACGCAGCACCCTCTTGAAGGAATCTTTGGGCGATGGCCCGGCCGATGCCCCGACCGGCTCCCGTGACGATCGCCGTTTTGCCAGACAGACGCATGCGCCTCACCTCCGCATTTCCCTGGCGCCCGGCCGCTCGGAGACGCCATCCCTACACCTCCCCCGGCGTTGGCGGAAAGACGGCGGGTTCCTGCGACCCGGGGCCGGCTTGATCGTAGCGCCCGCGGTGCCCCAGCCTCGGCGTAAAGGCCTCCCGTCGCGGTGGGGACTGTGTGCCGGCGTCTTGTTCGTGGGGGCGACAGCCCCTCCACGGACGCGGCTTCCCTCGTTCCTCAAGGGCAGAACGTACATTTACGCAGTTCGCCCGGGTCACGGGTCATCCTTCGGCTTGCGGCCGGCCCTTTGCTGTTTGCACAAAGCCACTGAGATCGCTGTCCCGTTCGTACCCAAACTACTGGTCTAGAAATATGTGGCAGGACGTGGCACGGCCATGAGGGGGTGACCGTCCTCTGCCCTGCGTGGATGCGTCTGGCCTCTGAGGGCCTGGGAGCGCGCGCACAACCCAGTCTGCCTTATCCGGCGCCCCCTTAGCCCGTTGTCGGTCGTGAGCCAAAGTGTCCTTGTGCGCCGGGTTTGCGCGCCCCCTGCGGGCGCTTGCCCAGACGGCGGGCTCCTCCTGTGGCCGGATATCGCCTCGCCGCATCTTCCCCTTGCGCAACGATCCAGCCACCGCCACCGGGTTTGCTGGATATGCCATTGATGGGGGACGGTTCGCTATTCCGTAGGGTGGGTCCTCGCGCCCTCGTGATTGGCCCGCAAGCTGCGGATCGTGTGCCGCACCCATACCTGTCCGCCCCAGTAGGCTGGCTCCACCAGGTTCCAGAGGCGGTAGCGGGTGGGATGAAGCGGTAGGTCCATCTCGCCGACGAACTTACTGACCTCGGGCCAGAAGCCTCGCTTGAAGCGGTAGAGCCCGTAACCAGGTTCGCTCTCCTGGAGCCGGCGCGGCACCCCTGTCATATCATAGCTCGTGCAGCCGAGCTCCACGGCGCGTTGGATCATGGCCCACTGCAGGGCGTAAGGCGCCATCCGCTCTCGGTGTTCGTTGCCCGACGCCCCGTAGGCGTAAACCGCCTTGTTCCCAAAGAGGAAGAGGATCCCTGCGGCGAGGTCGCGCTCGCCGTCGGAAGCCACGTAGAGTTCCATCTGGCCCTTGGCCGCGAGGGCGTCCCACAGCTCTGCGAAGTACGATAGGCTTCGCTCGGCGAAGCCGTTGCGCTCACAGGTGACCATGAGCAGCCGGTGAAAGCTGACCAGGTCCTCCCGGTGTCCCCGGCGCACTTGCACGCCACGGCGTGCCGACAACCGTATGTTGTAGCGTGTCTTGGGGTGGCAGCGGGCCAGAACCGTATCTGCGCTGCCAGTTAGTGGGACGATGACATTGAACCGCGGCTGTATACCTTCAAAGTGGCCGCGCCGGTGCCCGGCCACGAAGCCCCGAGCAGTGAGGGCCCGCACCACCAACGGGTCAGGAGGGCTGACATAGGGGTCGATCTTACAGAGGACGGCGTGCTGGCGTTCACCGAGGCGTCGCAGCGCGGTCGTCATGGCGTCCAGTACCCGGGAGTCGCGGAAGTTCAGGACAGGGCCGCGTGGGAGATACAGGATCGCCCCGCCGACCGGCAACGTGCGGCACAGGACGGAGGCTGCGCCGCAGACGCGTCCGACGCCATCGCGAGCGAGGAGGCGTACCGCCTCCCAGTGGTGCCGCTCCTTGAGTGTTCCCCATTCCCACGACTGGAGCAGACTGCCCGCAGGGTGGGACGCCAGAAATCGGTCATAACGCTCCCGATCTTCGGCGGCCGTCACGCGCACACGGACGGGAGGCGTAGCCGGCGCCTCGTCAGGCAGGCAACGGAGCGCTTCGATCCGTGCCAGGGCCATCGGTGCATTCCCCCTGTCAGGTTCGAGAGGCCACATGCTATCGGCGGCCGGCGGCGAGTGGTGCATGGCCGGTTTGCGCCTTTGCCTCTGGTTGCCGGATTTCGCTCCGGCCGACGGCGTGGTAGCCTTGCGATGTGAGTGAGATGCGCCTCACCCTGGCGGGGTCCGGCTCAGCGTGTCACGTCGTGCGGCGTTCGACCTTTATGGCGCTTGCGGCGCCGGTCGCGGATGCGGGCATGCTGAACGACTGGCTGGCTGCACTGCGTGCTCTCCACCCGGACGCGCGCCATTGCCCTTACGCCTGGCTGGCGCCAGACGGCGCATCTAAGGTGTCCGATGACGGCGAGCCCTCCGGAACCGGTGGGCGGCCGTGTCTCGGTGCCCTTGTGCGCGCTGGCGTCACCGGCGCGTCCGTCGCGGTGGCGCGCATGTTTGGAGGTGTGCTGCTGGGTGCAGGCAATCTGCGACGGGCCTACGGGGTGGCGGCTACGGAGGCCGTTGCGGCAGCGGGGACTGTACATCTTTGTCGGTGGACTCAGGTGCACGTCGAGGTGGGGTACGAGCGGCTTGCTGCCGTAGAACGTGCCCTGGAAAGGGTCGGAGCGCAGGATGTGGAGCGGCACTATGGTGCCCACGCGACGCTGCGTGCCCGCGTGCCCGTCGCTGCCTGGTCCGCGTTGGGTCCCGCGGTGTCGCAGGCACGGTGGAAATGCGAAGGCGAGACGTGGGGGCGGGGTCCCGGCAACCGAGGGGCGGGGTGTCCACGGCAATGAGGTAGCAGCGCTGACCAAGGACGTCAGATGCCCTGGCAGCGGGGTGTCTACAGAGGGTCGCCGGTCAGATAGGTGCTCTTCCTGGCCATTTGTTGGCCCATAGGCTACCGGGTGCGCCTGCGTAACGGCCTGGGAGAACGGTGTCGACTGATGAGAAGGTTATAGTCGCAGTTGTAGCAGTAGGGGCTGTGCATACTGGGGATAAGGGCGGTAGATCGGTGGGCGCGTTGGTCTTTTGCGGTGGGCAATGGTGTGGGCCGGTCCAGGTAGTTATGCACGTCATCCACAGCTGGTGGGGCCCGTATACGTTGTCCACAGGTAATGCACCACCTATGCGCAGGTTTATCCGCAGGTTGTGCCAGGGGCGGAGCTCGTCTTACAGGGCGGGTGCGCCGGCCCCGTCGGGCCGGACGCAAGGGCGCGAGTGATCATGCGCGCGCCGCCGCGCGCGTGATCCTGGTGTCTCTGGGCGTGCCCGCGGGCAGGAGTCCTCCGCCGTTTGCGATGTGGGGCTGCGCGCCGTCCCTTGTCCGGCCATTCCTTAGCCGGTCGCCGTCCTTACCCACCGCAGGGTTAGCGGTGGCCTTGCGTGCCATCATGCCATGACGACTCGGCGCCACCCTGGATCTGCTCTCTGGAGGTGCGGTCGGCATAGGCGGCGGGTGGTTGCGCGCTACACTGGTTAGTCGACCGGCACAAGGGAGAGGGTTCGGCACCGCTGACGGGAGACTGCTTTGTCGAGATGTGGCTGCGGGCTGGCGAGTTGCGCGGTCTTGCGGCACACTCCCGGTAGGGGGTGGCGGGTCGGTGCGGATGGAGGATCGTCTGGCACGCAAACAGAGGGGGCTGGAGATGCTGCGCACTGGGGCGGCTGGGAAGGAGGTGGCGACCGCCTTGGGCGTGGACGAAGGCACGGTGAGCCGGTGGAAGAGAGACTTGGTCGCGGGAGTTGCTGCCCCGGTGGCGGCTGCCGCGGATGCGGGGCCCCCTGTTGTCGCTGCGGTGCCGGAGCGCAGGCCGAAGGCTCGTCGAGCAACGGTGTCCTTCTACCTGCCGTTGACGTTGGTCACGCGGTTGGATGCCCTTGCGGCTGCGGGGGACGCGCCGGTGTCGACGGTGGTGGAACGGCTGCTGGAGGGTGCGCTGGCGGCCGCTGAAAACCGGCGTTGAATGGTGGCACCGGACTCGGCGGGCGTGGTCCGGCCACAGCGGGCGTCCCTGGCGCGCACGGGGGGCGGTATCTTCCCGGTGGCGACCGCTGGAGCGGGCATCGCCTGGGGTCTGGGAGCCCTGGAGTCGGGCTACAGCAGCTACACCCAGACGGGCATGGCGCTGTCGCCCCTGTGGAAGACCCTCGCGGGCGCGTCCACGTCGCTGGCGACATTCACTCGGCGGGTCGAGAGCGCCGGGACCACGGTTGGCATGAGCCTGGGCGAGATGGCCAGCGCGGCGAAGACCCTGGGGGACACCCTCGGGTCCCGGTACGCCGCGGGGGCCGGCGGGCTGGCGAACGTCCTCGCCAACACGGCCCGGTACGCCAGGGGTATGGGGATGTCGGCGGCGAGCACCGCGGAGGCGCGGGCGGTGGCGTCCTCCCTCGGCGTGACGACCGGCATCGGGTCGGTGTCGTGGAACAACCTGGCGTTGACCATCACAAACGCCGTCGCGGCCGGCCAGATGCAGGGGCGGCAGGACGAGGTCCTCGTGGCCATGCTGCAGTTGCTACAGAGCCTCACCAGCAGGAGCGTCGTGGCGCCCCAGGTGTCCACCCTCGCGGCCATGGCGTCGAAGATGGCAAGCCCGTATCGGTCCCTGCAGGGATATGGCGGGGCGGGCTTGCTCGCCCAAATCGGGTCGGGCATGGCGTCCCCCGGGCTCGGCAACGTGGGGCAGTTCGTGCAAACCGAGCGCAAGAGCGAGGGCGCCAAGGTGACGGTGGTGTTCGTGTACCCGGACGGCAGGCGGGCGCAGGTGCGGCTGTGACAGACGAGGCTCCGGCCGAGGCCGAACCTCTCCCCGAGGCTGCGACGCTCGACGCCCTGGCCCACTTCATGGTCAAGTCGCGAGGCGCCAAAAAGGCCAATCACGCGAACTGGCTGGCGCGGGTTGTGGTCGGAGCCTTTGGCGCCATGTGTAGAGGTTAGTCGCCCAGGCGCTTGGTTTCCACCCCGCGCTGGCGCACGAAACGCAGGCGGCATACCTGACCAGCACGGCTAAGAACTATGCGTTCTTTGTGGAAGGCCCTCTAGGCGGCGTGCTGGGGTACTTCTTAGCGGCGCACAAGAAGGCAGACGACGAGTAGTCGCCCTTCCGCCGCCGGTCCGTTCCCCGCCCAGCCGGTTGGTGGTCCACCACATCAGGGCTTGCGCCAGGCCCTCGGCGATGATCCGCAACGACGTGGCGGTTTCGTGGGCGTCCATGGCCACGGAGCACGCTTCGTCCCTCGTCACCGGCGATACCCCCCAAGGCGCACCAGGCGGTCGCACAGGGCTTCCACCCGGTGCATGAGGCCGTAGGTGAGGTCGCCATCCCGCATGAGCGCGTCGAGCGAGGCCGCGAGGTTCGCCAGGCCCTGCCGCACGGAGCGGCAACGGCGGGTGCGCAGGTGGCCGATAGCGGCGAATCCGATCGGCGCGGGCAGCGGCCGGCGCGGCGGCTCTCCACCGCCCGTCACCCCCTGCGGATCCCAGGATGCGGCGGGCCCGTGCGACGGCGGCGCGCCAGAGGAACGCCACGGCCGCCCCGCCGGCCAGAAGGCCGGCCGCGCCCACCAGGAGCGCGGGGCTGAGACAGGGAACGCTGTGCATGCGGTTCCCTCCTGCTGAGGATTCGGGCAGCAGGCGCCCGGCCGGCTGCTACCCGACCGGGCGCCGCTGCGTCCGGGTTCAGACGCCGCGCGCGCCGCGCCACGATGGCCGACCCCACCAGGAACGCCACCGCCAACCCGCCGGCCACGTTCACCAGGACCAGGAACACCGTGCCGTCACCCCCCCCTGCCGCCGGTTGCCGTCGAATACGCCACTAGGCATATCCTTGCCAGGATAGTACGCCTACTGGCATACTGTGGTCAAGGGGGGTGCGGCGAACGGTGGCGGACCCTGGGGTGTTGGGTCGGAGCGTGGCGCGGCTGCGGGCGGCGCGCGGGTGGTCGCAGTCGGAGTTAGCGCGCCGCTCCGGCGTGTCGCAGACCTTCATCAGCAGCTTGGAGGGCGGGCGGCGCGGCAAGGCCACCACGGATACGGCGGGGGCCCTGGCGCGTGCCCTCGGGGTGACGGTGGACGAGCTTCTGCGGGAGGGAGACGGCGCATGAGCGCGGTGGAAGAGCTGCACCGCATGCTGGACGGCCTGGACGAGGCTCGCGGGCGATTGGTGTTGGAGGCGCTGCGGCGGGGCGATCCCGTCCTGCTACGTCTGGCGCTGGCACCGGAGGACGACGAGTCCACCACGCCGGAGGAGGATGCCGGCGCGGCCGAGGCGCGCGCCGAGTACCGGCGGGGCGAGGGGCGCCCTTGGTCAGAAGTGCGCCGAGAGATGCGCCGTTGCTGAGCCGCCCGCGCAGCCCTGGACGGTGTTCATCACGCCCCGTGCCGAGAAGGACCTGCGCCGAGTCGGCGCGCTGACCACGCGGAACGGGCGGCGGCAGCCCTGGACGCCATGGCAGCCAACCCGCGGCAGGGCGATATCCGGAAGCTGACCGGCGTCGACGACGAGTGGCGGCGTCGCGTAGGCGACTGGCGTATCCGCTTCACCATCGACGACGCCGCCCGCGCGGTGGTCGTGCTGCGGGTGCTGCCGCGCGGGGCCGCCTATGAGCGTTGAGCCCGAGAAGGGCCCAGGGGCTGGAGCGGAAGCGCGCCGAGGAGCGCAAGCCCAAGACCCTGTACGACTACGAGCGGGTAGCCCGCGTCCTCATCATCCCGGCGCTGGGGGAGACTCCCCTGCAGGACCTGAGCCCCGCCATGATCCAGGCGTGGCAGGACAAGCTCGCCCCCACCCCCGGGACGCCGGGCGTCGCGCAGGCATCCCTGGCCTACCGCTGCCTCCGGTCGGCCCTCTCTGATGCCGAGCGCCTGGGGCTGGTGCCGGCGAACCCCGCCAAGCGGACGCGGCCGGCGCTGCGGACGCCGCGCAAGCGGGACGGGTTCGCCCTGGCCGAGGCGCAGGCCATCCTCGCCGCAGCCGAGGGGGAAGGGCTGGCGCCGCTGTTCGCGTTCGTCCTCCACACGGGCCTACGGCTCGGCGAGGCCCTGGGGCTCCGGTGGTCGGACGTGGACCTGGAGGCCGGGGTGGTCACGGCGCGGCACAACCGCGTACTCGTGGGGAGCCCCATGGTGGAGGGATCGCCCCAGCGGGAGCGGAGCGCCCGCACCATGGCGCTGCTAAGCGGAGCGGGCGAGGCCCTACGGCGGCAGAAGGCCCTGCAGGCGGAAGTCCGCTCGGCCGCGGGTGAGGCGTGGCGGGACGAGGATCGGGTCTTCGCCACGCGCGACGGGGGCGGGCTGAATATCACCAACGCCGGGCGGGCCTTCCGTCGCATACAGGAGCGGGCCGGAGTGCGGGACCTACCCCC
This sequence comes from Bacillota bacterium, assembly GCA_021797775.1. Taxonomy (GTDB): domain Bacteria; phylum Bacillota; class Sulfobacillia; order RBS10-35; family JAJYVN01; genus JAJZZC01. The sequence goes on along the minus strand of JAJZZC010000015.1, from coordinate 31,773 downwards.
GCACTCCCTGCGCCATGCCACGGCGAGCATCCTCCGGGGCGCAGGGGTGCCGCCAGCGGTCGCGGCCAAGATGATGGGGCACTCGGTGGCGATTTCTGCGAGACATATGCCGACCTGCTGGTGGAGGCCACGCGGGACGCGGCGCGCCAAGCGGACGAGTGGCTGGCGCGGCAGCGAAGCGCGGCACCGCCGGCCGCCCCGAAGCCGGCAGCGGAGGGCGGGACGCGGCGCCGACGACGGACCCTGTAGCCGCCCTGGATGGCCGCCGGCCGTGTTGCCACGGTGTTGCCGGCAGGGACCGCGGAGGGGCTTCCTGGGGGCCAATGTTGCCAATCGTGTTGCCAAATGCGAAGGCGCCCGCCGTTCTGTTCGGGGGCGCCTTCCGTGTCTCTCTTGTGCCCGTTGGCGTGCTGTTGGTGCGCCCTGGAGGATTTGAACCCCCGACCTACTGATCCGTAGTCAGTCGCTCTATCCGGGCTGAGCTAAGGGCGCATGCGCCTTGAGAATGGCGGAGGGGGCGGGATTCGAACCCGCGGAGCGATCTCTCGCTCAACTGCTTAGCAGGCAGCTACCTTCGGCCGCTCGGTCACCCCTCCACCTTACTCGCGGCCATCATGGTACCACGAAGAGCCGCCGCCAGCAAGCAGGTCTTGCCCGATGAGCAGCCGCAGCCTGGGAGCGGCAAAAGTCCCCTGGGCGGTGCGGGCAGCTGATCCCTGGCCAGGGTCTCCGCAGACGGGCGATGCCGCTGGCGAAGCCCCTGCGTGGACCATTGGGGGTGGGACGCCTCGGGCGCCGCAGCGCCCGGCCGCGCACGACAGCGGGCATGTGCCCCCGTGAGGCCACGGTGCCCGGGAACCGCTTCGGGCGCACGCCCCGCGCCGACCAGGCCGGCACGCTGTGCCGGTGCGGCGCGGGCCTTGGAGCGCAGCCCGGCGGGACCCGCCCGTGGGGCCGGGGCATCCATCCATCCATCCACCCAGTGCACCGCCGTGTCGTTCAGTGGCGAGGCCGGGCGCTGCCAGCGGCCGGCCTCTCTGGCGGCTGCGGCGCGCCTGCCTTTATCATCCGCACGACGTCCGCGACCCGGGCCCGGCCCACGACCTCCATGGCGACCTGTTCGGCGATGCTGGCGTAACCGCGCGCCGCCACGCTCACGCCGATCTGGGTGACCCAGCGGCCGGCCAAATCACTCTCGGCGCCAGCGCGGAGCTCGGCACGCAGGTGGGTGGCGAAATCTGCCAACCGAGGCTCGATACGTTCATGATAGAGACGGCGGGACCTCCGGTCCAGGGCCTGGACCTGCTCGCCCAGGATCCGTTCCTCTTCTTGCGAGAGCCGGAAGCGGCGCGCCAAAGTGGACGCGAAGTGCACAGCGGCCTCACCAGGAGGCAGCGTATGTGCGGGGGCATCAGCGCGCGCCATGTGCCCATACCGTAGGCACATGTGCGGCGTCTATGCCGTCCGCGGCTGTCGTAGCCATGGGCTCGGGCCTAGGCCGCTCCCGCGTGCCGGCCTAACCACCCGCGGAGGTGCGCCCATGCGCGACCCGTTTGTGACCGGTATGGCAACGGTGCGGTTCGTCTCCTCGGCCATCGAAGCCACGGCGGCGGCGCTCATGTTGCGGGCCGGCCGCGTGGAGGCAGCCGTGCGCATCAACGGGCTACTGGGGCTGGTCGGGCCTATCGTCCTCATCGTGGTCACGACCCTCGGCGTGGCTGGCCTGACCGGTAAGATCCAGCCGGCCAAGATTGGCTTGATCTTTGCCGGTGTCTACCTGATCCTGTATGGATCGCGGTAGGCCCCGTTCCGGCGCGTGAGGTTTCTCGGTCTGCGGCGGCGCCGTGGGCCGAGCGGCGGAGCCGTCCCATGCCTGAGCATCCATGCCGGAGCGTGCCGCCGTCGCCGGCGAGGCGGCGCAGCGTGAGGCTCCGGCCACAGGCGCCTTGCGGCGGGCGCGCCCTCCGTCGCGAGGTGGGCCGCGCTTTAGGGCCGCTTGCTCCCGAAAGCCTGCGACATCTTCGCAGGCGCGCCCGGATGTGTCAGGGAATGCGGTATCGCTGTCTCCTGCCCGCTATCCCGTGGGGCAGAAGGGCAGAAGGAATACCGAGAACGACATGTGTCCCTATGGCCCTTGACGCCGTTTCTGGGGTGCAGGGGCCACCTGTTTTGTCACCTGTCGTGCTCCGGGATTTGGCTATCCTTGTGGCGCAACGGATGCCAGGCACAGGCTAGGGGGCGCCTCGCCGCCCTTGGGGTGTCCCGAAAGTGTCCCCAACCCTGCCGAAACGGGGTGCGCTTTAGCCCAGCGGGGCGGAATTGGGCGTTCATTCCCACACTTGACAACGAAGCCTCTGGGCCTTGGCGCCCAAGGGCTTCTGCTGGCGGGGAGAGAGGGATTCGAACCCCCGTGCCCTTGCGGGCAACCTGTTTTCAAGACAGGCGCCTTCGGCCGCTCGGCCATCTCCCCACGCCTTCAACGAGTATTATACCCGCTGCGGGCGGGTGCGGGGCCCCCCGCCCTCCGGCAGAGAGCGTTCCAGGAGTCAGCGCGATCTCTGGCGGTATGGGGCACTGCGCTCAGCTATCGCGTCCCGATGCGGGAGGCCAGCGGGCATCCCTCGCGGTCCCTCGCGGGCAAGCCCTCACACCAGCTGAGTGCGCGGCGCGCTCCACCCGAAATACACGGCGACGTCCGGCGCTGGGAATAGGTGCCGCTCTGGGCCGCGTGCAGCCATAACCATTCTGCTATGTACTTGCCCACGCCATCGACCCTTCCGCGCCCCCCAGCTCCGTATTCCCCGGTCGACAGGGTGACATCGTACCGACGGGCCCCTCGGCCATACGGCCTTTGCGTCGCGGAGCTGCCTGCCGGGGCCCTCCCTCGGAAGTACGCCGCACGGGGTACCGCTGCGGGGTGCGTGCACCTGCATGCGGCCCACCTCCCGAAGGCGCACGGAGCGGCGGCTTCGCGCGCTGCCCGTAATGGCCTGTTGCCCAGGCCCTCGGTCGCGGACGCTGCGGCCCTGTCCGCGCTGGGAAGACCCCGGGTGAGCAGCCGCGTCAGGGCGTTTCCCCCGGGGTCGGCAGTGCTGTGCGAGAGGTCGAAGGGCCCGCCTGGGGGATCTCCAGGGCTGTGTCCCCAATGGGCCACGACCGCACGTCCCGAGGTCGCTGCTTCGCTGGCTGGGGCCAGCCGCCAAAGCGTCGGTGATTGGTGGAGGGATGCAGTCGCCTGACGCCGCTACTTCTCGATAGGTGCACCGACGATGCTGCCGTACTCGGTCCAGGATCCGTCATAGTTGCGCACCTGGGGGTAGCCCAGGAGCTCGTGCAGGACAAACCAGGTGTGCGAGGACCGCTCGCCGATACGGCAGTAGGCAATGACCTCACGGTCCGGCGTGATACCCCTGCTCCCATAAAGGGCGCGCAATTCCTCCGCCGATTTGAAGGTGCCGTCCTCCCGTACCGCCTGGCCCCACGGGACGTTGGCCGCACCCGGCACATGCCCGCCCCGCTGCGCGCCTTCCTGCGGGTAACCCTCTGGAGCGATGATCTCGCCCGCGAACTCGCGGGGGGAGCGCACGTCGATCACCGCAGCGCTGCCAATGGACGCCAGCACCCGATCGCGGAGGGCACGGATGTCCGGACGCGTGGACGCCACCCCGTGGCGCGCTGCCGCGGGCGTTGGCGTCTCGGAGGAGAGTGGGCGGCCCTCGGCGATCCACTTCTGCCGACCGCCATTCATGACGCGCACCCGGTCGTGGCCGTTGTGGTGAAACAGCCAATACGCGTATGTCGCGAACCAGTTGTTCTTATCTCCGTACAGCACAACCGTGGTCTCATCGGCGATCCCACGGGAGGACAACTTGGCGGCGAACGCTTCCCCCGTGATGATGTCGCGCCGGACGGGATCCTCGAGGTCCTTCCACCAGTCGAGGGAGACAGCGCCGGCAATATGCCCCTGGGCGTACAGTGAGGTATCCTCGTCCACTTCCACGAGACGGATGCCGGGGTCCCCCAGGTGATCGGCAACCCACGCCGTTTCCACGACGACCTCGGGGTGCGCATAGCCCTCAGCCACGGGTATCTCCTCCCACCACGATTTCCTTGAAACCTCCCGCATTTGTCGTATATTAGTCGTGCGCCCGGGAGCTGTCAATCACGGGAAGACGGCGGGTACGGTCCGATAGGGTGATGTCAGTAGCCGCCCGCTTTGCCTCAATAAAGCCGGACAAGCACCCGGCGTACGGTCCTCTCCGCGGGATCGGGGCCCGCGGCTCACACCGAGCCCGCGTGCCACGTGGCGGGGAGTCGCTGCCCGTCCCGCCCCAGTACCGGGCATCCGATACGGCGTGCAGTCGGGTCTCCATCCGTGGCTGCGAACCATGGGTGTGCCCCGCACCACCCGCACCACCCGCACCACCCGCATCATCGGCACAACCGACCTGACCATTGCCACCACCCGCTGGTACGACCTAGGCACCAGGGCAGCCGCGTACCCCACTCACAGGGTCGTGTCGTGGCCAGGCCGCGGGACGAGGCGCCCCGGCCTGGCCGCCATGCGCTCCCAAGGTGGGCGCATGCCGGGTCCCCAAAGCGACCAGCCTAACACTGCAAGGCGGGGATTGGGGCGAAGTGCCCGGGAGGTGGGAAAGCCCTTGCAGCGCCTCTGGTGGCCGGCTGCCGTTGCGGCATTCTCGCTCTTGGCCGGTGTGTCGTTGGCCGGCGCCCAGCGGGCCGCGGAGTCGGCACACCCCGTGTATTACGTGGAGACCCGGCAAAAGGCCATGGCACTCACGTTCGATGTCAGTTGGGGTGACAAGATGTTGCCCAAGGTACTGGCAGTGTTGCAAGCCGAGCACCAACAGGCCACATTCTTCGTCTCCGGGCCGTGGGCGCAAACCCACCCCGACCTCGTGAAGGCGATCCTGGCTGGTGGCAACGAACTTGCCAGCCACGGGCAGGCGCACGTCGATCTCGGTGGTCGCAGCGCCTCTGCCATCGCGGACAACCTGGCGGCGGCCGACACCATCCTTCGGACGTACACCGGGTCCACCGCGCTACGCTTCTTCCGGCCGCCCAACGGAGACTGGAGCGGACGTGTGGTGGAGACGGCCCGAGGGCTGGGCTACGAAACGATCATATGGTCCATCGACTCCCTCGACTGGAAGAACCCCGGGATCAACGTCATCGTGCGCCGGGTAGTGTCAGGGGCCTTTCCGGGCGCCATCATCCTGCTGCACGCCAGTGACACCTGTCGGCAAACGGACCTAGCCCTGCCGTCGATCATTCAGGATCTACGCCGTGGCGGCTGGCGGTTGGTCACGCTGGGACAGTTGTGGGCGATGGGCCCGGCGGTGCGTCGGGACCCGCGAGGGAGCGGCGTCCGGCCGAACTGGCCGCCAGTAGAGGGGGCCAGTTCGGCCGGCACCGCCCCTTCGTCCATGGCCCCTGGCCGCAACGCGGCGCCGCGAGCCGCGCCAGGCAGCCCACCCGTGCCGGCAGTGTCTAGTGGGGGGGCGGCCGCGTAGCGTGGTGCGTCGCTATACCTCGCGCCGACAGTGCGGGGCGGCCTACGGGGGCGTCGGGCTCCACTCCAGTTCACCCGCCAGGTAGGGCGCGAGCACCTCCGGAAAGCGGACCCCGCCCTCTGCCGTCTGGCAATTCTCCAGGAGCGCGGCCACCGTGCGCCCGACGGCTAGCGCCGACCCGTTCAGGGTATGGACGTATTCTGGCGCGGCGTCCGGCGCACCGCGGAACCGGATGCTGGCGCGGCGCGCCTGGAAATCGCGGTAATTGCTGCACGAGGAGATTTCCACATACCGTCCGTAGCTGGGAAGCCATACCTCGAGGTCGTATTTGCGCGCCTGGCTGAACCCGAGATCGCCCGTGCACATCTCCACGACGCGGTAGGGCAGGTGAAGCCGCTGCAACACCTGCTCGGCACAGCCCACAATCTCCTCAAGGTGGCGGGGCGAATCCTCGGGCCTGGTGAAGTGTACCACCTCGACCTTGTCAAACTGGTGCTGCCGGATGAGGCCTCGCGTGTCGCGCCCGGCCGCACCCGCCTCAGAGCGCCAGCAGGGCGTGTGCGCGACGTGCCGGATGGGCAGGGTGCCCGGGGGAAGTATCTCGTCGCGGTAGAGGTTGGTCACGGGAACCTCGGCGGTGGGGATCAGCCACAGGTCTTTGCCGGCGACGGCGAAGGCGTCCTCACCGAATTTGGGCAGGTTGCCCGTGCCCAGCATGCTTTGGGAATTGACGAGAAAAGGGGGCAGCAGCTCGATGCACCCGTGCTCGCGCACGTGTAGGTCGAGCATGAAGGCCACCAGCGCACGCACCAAGCGCGCCCCGCGTTGGCGGAACACGGTAAAGCGGGCGCCAGCCACCTTCCCCGCGCGTTCAAAGTCCAGCGCTCCCAGCGCGGGCCCCAGGTCCCAATGGGCGCGGGGGGTGTACGTAAACACCGCCGGCTGCCCCCACTGCCGCACCTCGCGGTTTCCCGATTCATCCGGACCCTCGGGCACCTCGGGGTCAGGGATGTTGGGGATGGCCAGCAGCAGTCGGCGTACCAGGGCCTCAGCCGGAGTCAGGCGGCCTTCCACGTCCTTTAGGCGAAGCGCGACTTGGCGGGACTCGTTCATCAGCGCGTCCACGCCCACGTCCAGCGCCGTCCCGGCGCGGCGGGCACGGCCGACCTGGGTGGAGAGCGCGTTGCGCCGCGCACGCAGGGCCTCAGCCTCCGTCAGCAGGGCGCGCCAGTCGGCGTCAGCGGACAGGAGCTCGTCCAAAGCCTCGACGGCGCCCGACTCGTGCTTGCTGGCGATGGCGTGCCGAACCCCCACGGGATCCTGACGGATGGCTCGCAATTCCAGCACGGGCCACACCTCCACGCCCGCCGCACGATCGCGCGGGCAAGGGCTCAGGGGCGATTGTACAGCGCACATGCGTGGCGCTCAGGGAGCGACCGGCACACCTTCGTTCGGCGCCTCCCGCCGCAACGCGTAAGGCCGCCTGTAGATGCCCGTCTCTGTAACGATGGCGGAAACCAGGGACCCTGGGGTGACGTCGAAGGCCGGATTGAACGCGATGGTGTTGGCTGGCGCGACCGGCGCGGTGACCTCGCCGGGGTCGCGCTCCTCCACGGGAATGCGCGAGCCGTCCGGTAGGCAGGGGTCGACGCTGGACCAGGGCGCGAGCACGATGAATGGAACCGCATGCCTCGCGGCCAACACCGCCAGGGGATAGGTGCCAACCTTGTTGGCAACGTCCCCGTTGGCCGCGATGCGGTCGGCCCCCACTAGGACGGCCCGGCAACGGCCGGATGCCAGCAGCATCCCCGCGGCCCCGTCCACCAGCAGCCGGCACGGGATGCCGCGACGGTCGCACTCCCAGGCCGTCAGCCGTGCTCCCTGCCAGAGGGGGCGGGTTTCGCAGGCGTAGACCCCGTGCAGCATGCCGCGGCTTCGGGCTGCGCCGATCGCTCCCAGGGCGGTGCCCACGCCGCCCGTGGCGAGCGCACCGGTGTGGCAATGCGTGAGCACCCATGACCCAGCGGGAATCAAATCCGCGCCGGCCTCGGCGATGGCCTGGCAAACCGCCGCGTCCTGAAGGTGCAGCGCGTGGGCCGCTTCCAGCGCTGCACGGGCCATGTCGCCTGCGGGAACCTGCAGTGCGGCCCGAAGGGCGGCATCCACGCCGCGCTGCAGGTTAACGGCGGTCGGTCGGGTGCGCGCGAGGGTCTCAGCGAGGAAGCGGAGACGGGCCGTGTCCTGGCCGCATTCCCCCGCGGCCAGGGCGATGCCATACGCGCCGGCGAGACCGATTGCCGGCGCGCCACGCACGGCCAAGCTGGCGATGGCCGCTGCGACATCTCCCGCGGACCGGCACACGAGGTAGGCCTCCTGGGCGGGCAGCCGGCGCTGATCGAGGATATGCAGCGTCCCGTCTGCCCATTGTAGGTTAACAGGCATGCCCGGCGGGGTCATGGCTCATCACCTACGAGGGCCACGTTTCGCCAGACCAACGCAGCGACAGACTCGAGCAACTCTGCCTGGAAAAAGGCGTTACGGGGTGCCTGCCCCCATGTCACGGCCCCATGCCGCTCCAGTAGGGCCGCGTGCGCGCCCGACCGCACGGCCGCAGCCGCCAGGCGCCCGAGTTCGTCCGTGCCCGGGAGGGCGAAGGGAATACAGGGGACCTGGCCGAGGAAGTGGGCCGCCTCCGGGGTAATCGCGCCCACGCCGCGACCGGCGACCGCCAGAGCCGTAGCGGCGGGGGAATGGGTGTGCAAGACGGCGCCGATGGCCGGCGCTGCTTCGTAAATCCGGGCGTGCAGCCTCCACTCCGAAGACGGGCGTTGCCCATCGACCGGGCGCCAGGCACCATCGCAGTGCACGAGGTCCCCTGCCGCGACCTCGCCGAGGCAACACCCGGTAGATGTACAGAGGAAACCGTCCGGCAGCCGTACGCTGGCGTTCCCCGCGCACGCCGACACCAGCCCGCGTACATACGCCAAGCGGCAGGCGGCCGCCAGTGCCTCGCGAAGGTCTGTTGAGGATAGTAGCCTCATATCCGCGTTCATGCGGAAGCCAGGGAAAGGAAGTATCGGTGCAGTGAGCGGTCCCGCGTGAGTTCGGGGTGGAACGAAGCAGCGAGCACCCGATCCTGCTGGCAGAGTACGACTCGGCCCTCGTAGCGGGCCAGCACGTCGACGCCGGGGCCGACCGATTCCACCCAGGGTGCTCGGATAAACACCGCCTCGATAGGGGCGCTCGCCACCTTCGGCGCTTCCAGCCGCACCTCGAAGCTGTCGACCTGCCGCCCGTACGCGTTGCGCCGGACCCGCACGGGCAGAAGGCCGAGGCCGGGTTGCGCGAAGTCGACGACCTCGTCGGCCAGGAGGATCATGCCGGCACAGGTGCCAAAAACCGGCATACCTTCGCCGACACGCCGGCGAATCGCGATGTCGAGACCGTACTCCGCCAATAACCGCCCTATGGTGGTGCTCTCGCCCCCGGGCAGGACCAGCGCGGCGACGCCGTCCAGTTCAGCCGGGCGCCGCACGCGCACCACATCGTCCGCCCCCGCCTCACGCAACGCGCCGGCGTGCTCGGAGATGTCGCCTTGTAGGGAAAGGACTCCCGCCCGTAACCGGCAAGCGCCCGCGGTCAACGCCCCCTGTCCTGCATGCGGTCGGCAGGGGCCACGGTCGCCATCTCCAGACCGCGCATCGGTTCACCAAGGTCGCGGGACACCTCGGCGAGCACTTGCGCGTCGTCGTAATGGGTCGTCGCACGAACGATGGCGCGCGCACGGACTTCGGGGTTGGCGGACTTGAAGATGCCGGAACCAACGAAGATGCCATCGCAGCCGAGTTGCATCAGCAACCCGGCGTCCGCCGGCGTCGCGATGCCTCCGGCGGCGAAGTTCACAACAGGCAAGCGGCCCAGGGCCCGGACCTCGTGCAGCAGGCTCAACGGTGCGCCCCACTCCTTGGAGAGCACAACCAGTTCTTCGTCGGAGGAACGCTGCGCCCGCCGGATCTCTTCGTTCATGGCGCGGACGTGCCGGACGGCCTCGACTACATTGCCAGTGCCAGGCTCTCCCTTGGTACGGATCATGGCCGCGCCTTCAGCGACGCGCCGCAACGCCTCGCCGAGGTCGCGCGCGCCGCAGACGAACGGCACGGTGAATCCGTGCTTATCGATATGGTAGCGCTCATCTGCGGGGGTGAGAACCTCGCTCTCGTCGATGTAATCCACTCCGAGAGCCTGTAGGATCTGTGCCTCCACGAAGTGCCCAATACGCACCTTGCCCATCACAGGGATCGTAACGGCGCGGCAGATCCGCTCGACCACCGCGGCATCGGCCATGCGGGCAACGCCACCTTCGGCCCGCACGTCAGCCGGCACCCGCCCCAAAGCCATGACGGCGACAGCCCCGGCCGCCTCGGCGATCTTGGCCTGCTCGGGTGTGGTGACGTCCATGATGACGCCGCCCTTAAGCATCTGGGCCAAGCCCTGCTTCAACCGCCACGTCCCGTGGCGGACCTCCGCCCCGTCTGCGGCGCCCTGCTCTTGCAACGGTCGGCACCTCACTCTCCCGCCGACGCGCCGCAGAGCATCCGCGGAGTCGCGCCCGGGTGATCGACGGCTATACTCGCTAATGATAGCGCAGGCGCGGGCGCGGGGGCAATGCGGTCCCTCGGCCCGCAGCGGGGCGTATCCGTTGTGCAACGCCGGGGGCCCGGGCCGGCGGCCAGGCGATCGGTCGGGATAGGCGGCACGCTGGCTGCGGCAGCCAACCACCCGCCCCGCGCCGCACGATAAGACCGTGAGCTGACCGGCACCGACGCCCTGATGCATCGAGGCGTCGGCCGCGTGCGCGGCAGGGTGCCTCGGGAGCGCCCGGCGCAGCCACAGGGAAACGGCGTGCCGTCGACGAAGCCAAGCTTCGGCCGCTTGGGGTCGCACAGTGGCGGCCGGAGGGTGAGGGGCACGGAGCGCTTACCTCTGGTCTACCGCTGCGCGCGCTTCCTGCTCCGCTTGTACCTCGGCGGCCTCTGCCGAGTGCGGCTGGAAAACCCTGTACTCCCGCAGGGCGCATTCGTTGTTTCGATGAACCACCGCAGCGCGCTGGACATGTTTCTCTACGTGGCCATCCTGCCGCGCCGTCTCAAGTTCCTGGCGAAACGGGAGCTGTTGCAATACCCGGTGCTCGGCCGCATCCTCCGCCGTTGGTGCGTACCTGTCAATCGGGGCGCGTATGACCGGCGAGCGCTGGCCGCCTGCGTGGAGGCCCTGCGCGCAGGCTTCGTCCTTTCTGTCTTTCCAGAGGGAACCCGGCACGCGGCCCTGGCCGCTGGCCGTGGCGGCGCCGTGCTGATGGCCGCGCACGCCGGGGTCCCCGTCTTGCCAGGGGCCATCGTGGGTCGCTATCGGCCCTTCACGTCGATCACGGTGCGCTTCGGCCAGCCCATGTACTTTCCGCCCCATCTCTCCCGCGAGGAACGGCTGGAGGGCACCGATCGGTTGATGGACACTATTCGCTGCCTGGCGGAGGCACCGGCGAACTCCAGGAGGCACCTCGCCAAACGCGGCGGGCACACGCGTGCGGGATGATGCCGCCCGACAGAACAGCGGGCAACGGGCCGACGCATCGTGGCTCTTTCCGGTGTGAGTCCTGGCACCCGTGGCGCTACGCTCGGCGCTCGCCCCGTAACGGTGGGCAACATCCCAGGGAGACCGGTGTCCCTGCGCTGGGCCATCCAGCCGTGCCTACCTCGGCCCGTGGGGCAGCCGGACGTTCGCCCTCCTTCTGCACCCGTGACCCACGGCTCTACATCCTTGGGTGGATAGGCATTCGAGGTGGCGTCAGCCACTGTACATCTGGTAGAGAGCAGATGCGCGGTGGCGGGCAAGGAAATCCGGGCACAGGGGCGTGGACGAACGAAACGAACTCTGAACGCTCTAGACCGTTCCTAGAAACATGAGCGTACGTTGGGAGATCGGCACTCAGCGACCGCGGGGAGCCTTCTTGGGCAGACGATCGGCAAGACGCGGACATACAGGCCGCGCCAGCCGCACAGTCCACCTCCGGGGCGCACCCACTGCCGGCAGCCCTGCCACGAGACGGGATGCGGGTGTTTTCTGAGCCTCCCCAGGGCTTGATTCGGGCGGGCTCTTTCGGGCTCTCGCGGACAGCGGGTCCACAGGCTGCCCCTACAACATCCCGAGCCTCACCCGCATGCTTCGGCAGCGCTGGCCGCCTACTGTCCCGGTCGCGGACGATCCGCGCCATCCCCTTCGGGCGGTGGGCCGGAGGACCCACGCCTCGCGGATTGCTGTCGCCTGGCGGCCCCGGCCCAAAGGCCGACGCGCCACGCCGAGGCTTGGTGCCTTGAAGGCTTTACGCGCCGGAGGTCTTCCAGGCGCAGACCCCCACGTTTGGTTGCCAAGCTGCTGGGGAAAGCAACCTGCGGCGCGCCTGTTTGGGCAAGCCGCCTCACCCGGCGGTTCAAGCCAGGGGCTTGCGCGGCGCTTTGGGTCAACGGGCTGTTCCGCGACCGATCTCGCGCCCCGCCTCGGCGTCTCCGCACACCCCCCGGCGTGCCACAGAAGCCAGGTTGACGCGCAACCGCTCCCGTGGCCACGCGGGCGCCCACCGTCGCCTGGGCGAGCGACGACCGTGGCGCTCTTAGGCTTCCGGTCCTGCGACCCCGTCCCCCTCTGGCGCGATCGACGCCATGGAGACGACCGGGTCGCCCCCCTCTGGCCGCATGACGGCCACGCCCCGGGCGAGGCGGCTCTGCACGGAGATGCCGCCCACGCGCTGACGGATCAGCCTCCCCTGGGCGGTGATCAACATGACCTCGTCTTCTGCGAGCACCACGCGCACGCCCACGAGGTTCCCCGTGCGGGAATCCAACCTCTGTGCCCGGACCCCCGTGCCTCCGCGGTGGTGGCTCGGGAACTCCTCCACTGGGGTTCGCTTGCCCACACCCTTCTCGCTCACCACCAGGAGGTGAGCCCCGGTGCGGGCGACCTCCATGCCGATCACCTCGTCTTCGGGACCCAGGCGCATGCCGGCGACGCCACGCGCGCCGCGTCCCATCGCTCGCACCTCGATCGCCGGAAAGCGAACCGCCTGCGCTTGGCGGCTGACCAGCAGCACCTCGTCGCCAGCCGCGCACAGGCGCACGGCAATGAGCCGGTCCCCCTCGTGCAACCCCATGGCAATGATGCCGTTCTTGCGCACATTCGCCAATTGGCTGAGGCGCAGGCGCTTGACACGTCCGGCCGCGGTCGCCATCAACAGGAAGTGGGCGGCCCGGTCCTCCGCCCGCAGGCTCGTCTCTCCGTCCTCGTCGTCCTCGTCGTCGTCTTCCCGCCCACCGTCTTGGGCGGCGGCCGCAGTGGCCGCCGCGAGTTCGTCGTTGGTCACCGGGATCAGCGCTGTTACCTGTTCCGTTTCGCCCAACGGCAACAGGTTGACGACTGCCGTGCCCCGTGCGGTACGCGATCCCTCTGGGATCTCGTGGACGCGGACGTGGAAGACCCGGCCGGCTGAGGTGAAGAAGAGTACATGGTCGTGGGTACTCGCTGTGAAGAGGTCGGTGACGAAGTCCTCTTCCCGGGTGGTCAACGCCGTGATCCCGCGCCCGCCCCGCCCCTGGTTCCTATACGTGTCGAGCGTAGTGCGCTTGCAGTAGCCGGCGCGCGTGAGCGTGACGACAACGCGCTCATCTTGAATGAGGTCCTCGGGGGCAAAGGCCTCGGCCTCGCCTGCGATGATCTGGGTCCGCCGGTTGTCGCCGTGGCGATCCGCCACTTCCCGCATCTCGGACTTGATCACATCGAGGAGCAGTGCTTCGGAATCGAGGATGGCGCGGAGGCGCTCGATGGTTGCCAGCAGCTCGCGGTACTCTTCCTCCAGCCGTTCCCGCTCCAATCCGGTGAGCTGCGCCAGGCGCATGTCGAGGATAGCCTCTGCCTGTGTTTCGGTGAGTCCGAAGTGGGACTGGAGGCCGGCGCTGGCCTCCTGCCGCGTCGCGCTCTGTCGGATTAGCGCGATGACCTCATCCAGGTGGTCCAGGGCGATCAGTAGACCCTGGACGACGTGCGCCCGGCGTTCGGCACGCTCCAAGTCGAAGCGCGTGCGGCGCACGACCACCTCGCGCTGGTGTTGGATGTAGTACTGTAGCAAATCGCGTAGCGGCAGCATGCGTGGCCGCCCACCAACCAGGGCGAGCATGCGAATGCTGTACGTTTGCTGAAGTGGCGTGTCCTTGTATAATTTGTTGAGCACCACATGGGCGTTGGCACCTCGCTGCAGTTCGACGATAATGCGCAGGCCGTGGCGATCCGAACCGTCGGTGACTGCGCTGATGCCCTCTAGCCGCTTTTCACGGTACAGGTCGGCGATGCGCTCGATGATTGCCGATTTTTTGGTTTCATACGGGATTTCGGTGATGACTATCTGCTGCCGGCCACCGCGCCCTACTGTAATTTCCGCGCACCCGCGCACGGTAATACTGCCATGACCGGTGCTGTACGCCTGACGCACTCCGTCTAGACCCAGGATCATCGCCCCGGTGGGGAAATCGGGCCCGCGCACGTGACGCATCAGGTCCTGGGAGGTGAAGTCGGGCTCGTCGATCAGCGCGATTGTGGCGTCGATCACCTCACGAAGGTTGTGCGGGGGAACGTTGCTGCTCATGCCGACTGCGATACCGGTGGCACCGTTCGCCAACAGGTTTGGGAAGCGGGACGGCAGAACGAGCGGTTCGGTGGTCTGATCGTCGTAGTTGGGACCAAAATCTACCGTGTTCTTATCCAGGTCGCGCAGGAGTTCCCCAGCGAGCTTGGAGAGGCGCGCCTCGGTGTAGCGCATGGCTGCCGGAGGGTCCCCGTCGATAGAGCCAAAATTGCCATGGCCCTCTATCAGGGGATAACGCATTGAAAAGTCTTGGGCCAGGCGGACAAGAGAGCCATAGAGCGAGATCTCCCCGTGCGGATGGTAGTTGCCGATCACGTCACCCACGGTTTTGGCACTCTTGCGAAAGGCCCGTTCGGCGGTGTTCCCCGCGGCGAACATAGCGTAAAGGATCCGCCGCTGCACGGGCAAAAGCCCGTCGCGCACATCGGGCAAGGCGCGCGCGGTGATCGTGGACATGGCGTAGTCGATGTAGGCCTGCTGCATCTGTTCCGAGAGGTCCACGTTCCGCACGCGCAAGGGGTCCAGGGAATCCGCCAACGGTTGCACCTGCCTTCGTCACGCAAGACGGGACTGCGGGATGGGCGGTCGCTCGCGCTCAACCGATCGTGTCGAGATTGCGTACGTACTTGGCGTGCTCCTCAATGAAGTTGCGCCGCGGTTCGACAACCTCTCCCATCAGAATGCTGAAGATTTCGTTAGCACGAGAGGCGTCTTCTACCGTGACGCGGAGGAGGATGCGCCGCTCGGGATCCATGGTTGTTTCCCAGAGTTGCTCCGCGTCCATTTCGCCGAGGCCCTTGAAGCGTTGAACCTCGTCCGCCTTGCCGCCCATGCTCGCGATCATGTGGTCGCGTTCGGCGTCGCTAAAGACGAAGTGCCGTGCCCTACCTTTGCGTACCATGTAGAGCGGCGGCTGGGCGATGAAGACCTGGCCGGCGTCGATGAGCCCGCGTAAGTAGCGGAAGAACACGGTAAGCAGCAGCGTGCAGATGTGGGCACCATCCACGTCGGCGTCGGTCATGATGACCACCCGGCCGTAGCGTGAGCGAGCCAGGTCGAACTCTTCGCCGAAACCCGTGCCTACCGCCGTGATGATTCCGCGGATCGCTTCATTGCCTAAGGTCTGATCGACACGGGCACGCTCCACGTTCAGGATCTTGCCGCGCAACGGCAGGATTGCCTGATAGCGGTGGTCACGCGCTTGTTTGGCGCTCCCGCCCGCAGAGTCGCCCTCTACGAGGAATAGCTCTGTGCGCTGCAGTTGATCCTTCTCAGTGCAGTCGGTCAATTTCCCCGGGAGCGCGGAGATCTCTAAGGCAGTCTTGCGCCGTACGAGATCCCGGGCTTTGCGCGCAGCCTCGCGTGCGCGGGCCGCGGCGGTCGCCTTCTCCACAACGGCCTTGGCCGCACTGGGATTTTCCTCCATATACGCCGCAAACTTTTCGGCCACGGCCGCCTCGATGACCCCGCGCACCTCGGGGTTCGTCAGTTTCGTTTTAGTTTGGCCCTCAAATGAGGGGTTGGGCAACTTGACGCTGAGGAGGGCGGTTAGCCCATCGCGTACGTCCTCGCCCGTCAGGTTGTCCGCGCTACCCTTCAACGCGCCGCTACGGCGGGCGTACTCATTGACCACACGGGTGAGGGCTGTCTTGAAGCCGACCTCGTGGGCGCCTCCCTCCCCCGTGTTGATGGTATTAGCGAAGGAAGAGATGTTCTCGCTGTAGCCCGCGGTGTATTGAAGGGCTACCTCGACATCGATGGCGTCGCCTTGGGCGTGGAAGTAGACGGGAGCATGGAGGGTCTCCTGTCCACGATTCAGGTAAAGGACGAAGGAACGGATTCCGTGTTGATAACGGAAGCGTGCCTGGCGACCGTCGCGGTGATCGGAGATACGGATCTCCAGGCCGCTGTTGAGAAAGGCGAGCTCGCGCAGGCGTTGCGCGAGGACGTCGAAGCGAAAGTCAGTGTCGGGAAAGATGGACGCGTCCGGCAGGAAGCGCACCTGGGTGCCGTGAACAGTTGAAGGCCCGAGTTTTTGGATCTGAGACACCGGAACACCACGTTCGAAGCGCTGGCGGTAGATGGCCCCGTCGCGCTGGACCGTGGCTTCGAGCCAGGTGGATAGTCCGTTCACGACGGAAACCCCGACGCCGTGCAAGCCACCGGAGACCCGATAGCCCTCCCCGCCGAATTTGCCGCCGGCGCCTAGGGTGGTCATTACGACTTCCAGAGTGGGGCGGCCGGTCTTGGGGTGAATGCCCACGGGAATGCCCGCGCCGTTGTCGCTGACAGCAACGGACTGGTCCGTGCCGATCGTGACATCGATGCGATTGCAGCGGCCAGCGAGGGCTTCGTCCACCGCGTTGTCCACCACTTCGCTGACGAGGTGGTGTAAGCCTCGCGTGCCTGTGTCCCCTATATACATCGCGGGACGTTTGCGCACGTGCTCGATTCCCTCGAGCACCTGGATTTGAGACTCGTCGTAGCTCACGTCGGTCGCCTCCCAGCGTCGGTCACTCGGGCGGCGGGGGATGTGTTCACGCCGCGCGTTGGCGCATGCATGTCGCTGGCCCTCGGGGTGAGCCTAGCCGGGGGGCCGGGCCAACAGGCGTCGGCGTAGGGTCGCGCTGGAAAACGGGGAAAGCAGAGTCCGGTCGCGGCAGACGACGGCCGATTTCAGGGGGGCGCCCGCGCTCAGGTCTTCCACCTGACCACGTCCGCGGGCGAAGCCGAGGAACTCCCGGGTGGGTGCGGCCGCCAGCGCTGGCTGATCAAGAATGGCCACGATGTCGCTGGTGCGGACCAGCATGTCGCCGCCCACCAACAGCAGGAACTGTGCTTGAGGTACGGGTCCGATCCTGTCCATCGTCACCCCCGGGCGCTCAAACGGAAAGGAGTGGGGCGGGTGTCGGGAACGCGGGCGCTGCGGTGCACTGCGGCTGTCTGCCAGGCGCGGAAAGCGGCGAAGACGTCAGTCCGTGCGGCGGGTGGCCGGGTGGTATCGTCGCGTGGGTGGTACGTGTGCTGTGGGTCGTGCGAGGGGCCAGACGCTGCCTGCTGGTCGGGCACCGGGGAGAGTTGATTGAAGCCGGCGTTCCATTGGACCTCAAAGATGATGTCCCGGATGGCGGCGCCGCAGTCGCTCCGGAGGCGGCGGAGCAGGTCGCTCCGTAAGAAGGAGAGTTGGGTGGCCCAGGCCTGGTGCCGCACGGCCACGACCAGCACGCCGGCGCGCACGCCTAGGGGCAGCGAGTGCCGGGCGATCTCGGTGCCCACGAGCTCGGGCCAGCGGTGGAACAGGGACGCTCCTCGGAGACGGGTCTCCCAGCCGCGGGCACGCAAGGCCCGGTGGAG
The DNA here is from genome assembly GCA_021797775.1 of Bacillota bacterium. Lineage (GTDB taxonomy): Bacteria > Bacillota > Sulfobacillia > RBS10-35 > JAJYVN01 > JAJZZC01. The sequence goes on along the minus strand of JAJZZC010000015.1, from coordinate 14,196 downwards.
TACCTCGGCTACGCTGGAAGGGACTGGAGCAGGGCTGCGGCGGCGCGGCGCTGTCGCGAGGGCAGCCGGAGGGCGAGGAGAGGGCATTACGGCGTCCCCCCGGGGACAGCCTGCACGGTGGCGTCCCGGACGGCATAGCAGGTGGCGGATGCGAGCCCTGCGAGGAGGGATGGCTCTGCCGTAGTCAGCAGGACCTGGCCGTCGCGTAGTAGGAGGTTGGACAGCTGGGCGCGCCGCGGGGCGTCTAGCTCGGAAAGCACGTCGTCCACCAAGAGGATGGGGAGGCGTCCAGTGGCCTGTCGCAGGAAGTCGCGTTCCGCAAATTTGAGCGCGAGTACGACGCTGCGCTGCTGTCCCTGTGAGGCGTGGCTACGTGCCGGCATCCCGTTGAGCAGGACATCCAGGTCGTCCCGGTGAGGGCCGCAGGATGTGGTCGCGCGCGCGACATCGGCCGCCTGCGTGCGCTGGAGGCAAACGCGCAGTCGCTCGCCCCATGCGAGGACGTGGTCGGGCTCCGGGGTCGTTCCGTCGCCCCGTCCGGCGTGGGGTGGGGGCGGCACGTCCGCCAGGGCGGGAAGGTAACGTAGCATGAGTGACTCCCGTCCTTCGCTGAGCAACGCGTACGCCGACGAGGCCTGCGGTTGCAGCGCGGATAGGGCCAGGTGCCGGCGCGCGAGGATCTCCGCGCCGTATTGTACTAATTGTGGCTCCCATGCCGCCAGCAGGGACGCCGGTGCGCGCCGGGCGCGGACCTCGCGCAGGGTGGCATTGCGCTGGACGAGGGCCTGGCGATAGCGGATGGCGCTGTGCGCGTAGAGCGGGGAACCCTGTACCAGGAGCCGGTCCAGTAGGGAGCGCCGTCCCGTGGGCGGTCCTTTCAAGAGCCAGAGGTCGTCCGGGGTAAATGAGGTGACCAGAAGTTCACCATAGAGGGCGGCGACCCGTTCGGCCCGCGCGCCCTGGATATGGACGACCTTCCCGTGCTGCGGTGAGTAGGATACCGCGACGCTCCGCGGACGTGTGGTGGGGTCAGTCGAGTGGCTGGCGCGTAGTGAGAAGGCATCGCTGCCGTGGCGAACGAGCTCTGTGTCATGCGAGGTCCGCGGGGACCGCGCTAAGGCTAGGTATGCCACGGCTTCGAGCAGGTTGGTCTTGCCCGCTCCGTTGGGACCCTCCAGGATGTTGAGACTGGGCGTCAGGTGCACGGCGACACGGCTGTAGTTGCGAAAGTTCGTAAGCGTTAATTCATGCAGTTGGAGGGACGCAATCCCCTGCCCTGGCGTGCTAGAGGTGCTCATCGGTGTAGCACCACGAGGAAGGAGCGCCCGTCTCGCAGGGAGACGTGGTCGCCTGGATGCAGGCGGTGCCTCCTCCTCGTTTCCGCGGCCCCGTTCACGGCAACGCTGCCGCTCTGGATCAGATGCTTGGCATCTCCGCCGCTGGCACAAGCCTGGCTGAGCTTGAGGAAAGCGCCGAGTTCGACCTCCGGACTGCTGATCGGCACGGCGAGGGGTTGCGGGGGCAAGGCATGGCCCTGTGCGCGTGGGCGTGGCGCGGCAGGGCCGTCTCGGTCTGGTGTTGGGGAGGAGGCGTTGCGGCGGGGACTCATTGGCCGCCCTCCATCTGCAGCGGCATTTGCATGTACTGCAGACGATGGTCCTCGCGGTCGGTCATGCGGGCGAGCGTGGATGGTCCGCTCAGTTCCAGGCGCAGAACCCTGCCCTCAAAGTGGCGCAGGCCTTGAAGCAACTGCCGGCCGTTGAAGCCGACGGTGATGTCCGGGCCGGTGGTCTCGGCGCTGAGTTCTTCCTGTGCTTCCCCGACGTCCGTGCTGCGTGCGGCGACGCGGATGGTCGTCGGGGAGACGCTTAGCGTAATTGGATAGGGTGCCTCGTTGTCGGAGATGAGGCTGACACGCTCGCAGGCTCCAGACAGAGCATCGCGCTCGACCTGTACGGCGGTGGGGAAGTCTTTGGGCACCATATCCAGAACGGCGAAGTAACGTCCTTCCAGAGTGCGTGTGACGAGACACGTTGGGCCGCTGCGGAAGAGAAGACGGTTGCCGAGTCGTGCGATCTCGCAACTGTCCTGCGAGTCGGCCAGTGTCCGGGCAACCTCAAGCAGGACAGAGGCGGGCACGACGAGGCCGCTTTCGGCGGGGCGGTCAAGCGTGGGCTGCGTGGCGTAAGCGGCCACCTGAAAGCCGTCGGTGGCGAGTGCGAAAAGGGCGTCGTTGTGGAAGCGGAGCTCGACGCCAGTGAGCAGGGCGCGCGCGGAATCGTTCTGTGCTGCGGCGAAGGCGCTGTGGAGGATGGCACGGCGCAGCAGGCCCTGTGGCATGGCCCGCTCAGGGGTGTCCGGGAAGGTCGGGACGGGCGGGAACTCCTCCGGCGCAAAGCCGTGAATTGTGGACTGGGATTTTTCCCAAAGGATTCGGGCGCCTGCGCCTGCGGTCAGTGAAGATAGCGCGATCGGACCGGCGGGGATTCGCCGGACGGCTTCTTGGAGGTAACGGGCCGGTAGGGCGACGGTACCCTCTTCCTCCACGGATGCCGGGACCGATGTCATGGCGGCTGTCTCCAGGTCGGTGGCGGTGAGGGTGAGAGACCCAGTTCGAGCGGTCAACAGAAGGGATGACAGGATGGGGCGGACGGGTCGGCTGGGCACTGCTCGAGCCACAGTGCCCAGCGCGGGGAGCAGCGTAGCCTGATCCACGGTGAGACGCAACGGGGTGTCCTCCTCGCGGTGGTGGGGCCGCCCGGGGTCCCGCTGGCCCTCGGGCGCCACGGCTCTCAGGAGTGGGGTGCGCGGCCGGGGGAAACGAATCCTGCTGGAAAGGGAGAATTGGTCGTAGTCGCCGCAGTAGGGGGTGTGGAGGGCGGGGACAAGTGGCACGCTCGCCTGGGACCGTTGGCCTACGGCTGTGCCCAACCCTGTGGGGGGCAGAGTCTCCCTGTCCCCTCTGTCCACAGGGGCGGGGCGGGTTCGGGCTTGTCCCCAAGCGGCGCACCGGGTGTCCCCAGGCTTGTCCCCACTGTGCGCAGGGCGATCCCGTCCCCAGGCTATGCGCCAGCCGAGGTCCCCGTGCGCCAAAGGGTGCACGCTGGCGCGCCTGCGTCTGGGGAGGTCCCGTCGACCGCTGCGTGCGACCGCCGTCTGACGTCATTCTGGCGAGGGCCGTTGGCTGGAACGCCTGGCAATCGGGTGGCGCGCGACCCGCATGGAGCCGTTGTGCCCGGGCGCCTCAACCGCCACCGGGGGTGTGGCCGGCGGATGTTGTCGCCGTGCCGGAGAGGTTCAGTCCCGGTCACAGTCGAGCAACAAGCGGGGCGAGCGTCGGTGGACGTGGGCCCGGCTTGTCCTCGAAGCGACAGGGGTGCGGCTCCGGCGCGAACGCATGACGACGACCGCTCGGCGCTACCCTCCGGGCGGGGTGGCAATCCGTCTCGCGGTGGGCGCTTGTTCTGCGCGGGTGTCGTGCCCCGTCATCTAGAGGGCGGTGACGCACCCGACGTGGGTGCCCAGCCTGGATCAAACGGCCAACGCGTTCCTGAGACAAGTGGACGCCTCCGCCGAGGACATACGTTGAGGCGATCGCCCCGCGCCCGGAATCGGCGAGGGCAGACGAATCGGTGAGCAAGGAGGCCCTGCCTTGGGTGTTCCGAGCTCCAGCCTGCCTGGTCGAGGCGAGGGCGGGACGCAGGGGTCGTAGGGGCACAACGACCTAGGTGATTGACCAAGAGAATGGGTGAGGGGCACTGACGGGATTGTCCCGACGAGCTGGGCCCTGCCGAGGGACCTGTCACACGGAAGGATTGCCAAAAGGCCACGTGATTCACGCGCCACGCCGGTTCGGCGGACGGCGTCCGCAACGGGCGCGGCTGTCACGGGGTCGGCGGACACCACCCATCCCGGCCCCTCCGACGCCGGTGCCGGTACAGGGGTGGGGACGGGCACATCGCGACATGGCACGTCCGGATCCTCAGCCGACGATGCGCTTGCGCAGCCCGTTGACCGTGGCGCGCATCCCGGCGTCTGCGGCCAACTCGCGGGCGATCTTCTCGTGGGCGTGGATGACCGTCGTGTGATCCCGGCCCCCGAACTGCTCGCCTATGCGCGGGAGGGAGGCATCTGTCAACTCCCGGCAGAGGTACATCGCAACCTGCCGGGGGTAGGCGATCGCGCGAGTTCGCTTGCGAATCTTGAGATCCTTGACGTCGAGTTGATAGAAGTCGGCGACGATCTCCTGAATCAGGCCAATGGTCACCTGCCGCGGCCGGCTCTGGGGCAGAATGTCGCGCAGCGCCTCTTCGGCAAGGGCCTCGTCCATGGGGCGCTTGTGGAGAGAGGCGAACGCCACCACACGCACCAGGGCACCCTCTAGCTCGCGGATGTTGGTGTTGATACGCTCCGCGATATAGCGGATGGCGTCGTTCGGGATAGGCAGGCGCTCCAACTCGGCCTTCTTGCGCAAGATGGCTGTGCGTGTTTCCACATCGGGCGGCTGGATGTCCGTAATCAGGCCCCACTCAAAGCGCGAGCGCAGGCGTTCCTCGAGCGTCGCGATCTCCTTGGGTGGCCGATCGCTCGACAGCACGATCTGTTTGTCCATCTCATATAGACAGTTAAAGGTGTGGAAGAACTCCTCCTGGGTGCTCTCTTTCCCTGTGAGAAATTGTACGTCGTCGACCAAGAGCACGTCCACGTTACGGTAGCGGTTGCGAAACTCCTCGGTTGTCCGATCCTTGATGGCGTCAACCAGTTCGTTGGTGAACCGTTCCGAGGTCACGTACGCCACGAGTGACTGACTGTGGCGTGCGAGTACGCGATGGGCGACGGCCTGCAGCAGGTGCGTCTTGCCCAGCCCGACCCCGCCGTAGAGGAACAGAGGATTGTAGACGCGGGCTGGTGCATCGGCCACCGCGATGGACGCGGAGTAGGTGAGGGAGCTGTTCGGCGCTGCCACAAAGGTTTCGAACGTATAGCGCGGGTTGAGGGGACGTTGCAAGGAGTCCGTGGCTGCGGCCGGGCTTACCCCCGTGTCAGCACCCGGCGCCACAGGTCCACGGGCGGGGGGCTCGGCATCCGCGGGCGCGCGCGCGGTGCTTCGCTGCGTCGGGGCCACGGATGCCGACGGCGGGCCAGGCTCCAGGGTATCGCCGTTCTGCAGGGTGGTGAAGGAAACGTCCATCGGACGGGCAGCGCACTGCGAGAGTTTCTCGCGCAGCAGGGGCGCGTGCCTCTCGGCGATATCACGCGCGAAGTCGTTGTCCGCAGCGACGATGAGGTAGTTGTCGTACGCGGCCACCGGCCGCGTCTTACGCAGGCAGGTTTCGAAGCTGGGGCGCGGGAGTTGCTCTTCGACGAGCGCCAGCGTGTCGGCCCACAGGCGCTGCAGGCTCCGATCCACGAAGGCTTCCCTCCAAGCGCCCGCCGTCGGACGCGTTGTCCACAACTTATCCACAGCCGTTTCCCCGGCGTGGGCGGTGGTCCCCGGTTGCGCGACCGGGCCGTTTCCCGTTGCACCACTTGGTTTCCGGGGCGCAGACGCGCCCCTTCGCCTCGGTGCGGGGACGGGACGCCCAACGCGCGGTTATCCACAGACGGCACGAGCCGCGCAGGCGGCCGCCGGGCCTGGGCGATCAAGGGTCGCCACGGGGCGGCGGCCGTCCGCACGGGGCCATCCCCCACACCTTATCGACAACTTACCCACAGCGTTGTCCACAAGCGGGCCGCCTGCGAGCGTGCGCGGGCGCGCCAGAGAAAGGGCACACGCGCTACCATGCCGGAGACGATGCGTAATGATACCAGGCGGCGTCAGACGGGACAAGGGCCTGCGAGCCCGCCCCGCGCGGAAAGGGATTGTGTGTTCGCTGATGCAGGCTGGTTCTCGCCGGCCGCCCGCGGTGTGGAGATGCTGTTGGCCTGGGCGGGGCGATAGGTCAGTGATGGCGGGCCTGGGAGCCGGGGGGGGGGGGATCGAGGGAATCGAGCGCGCCGGCTTGACAGGAAACCGCCGGGTTTGCAACACTGGCAGACGCGCGTGCCGCCCACCTGCTTCGGCGGGCGGATTTTTTACGGCTCGACCATGGGTGGGGTGGCGGTGAAGCACACCTTTCAGCCGAAGAATCGCAAGGCGCAGAAGCTGCATGGGTTCCGCGCCAGGATGAGGACCTGCTCGGGCAGGCGGGTGCTGAAGGCCCGGCGGGCGAAGGGTCGGCGCCGGGTTTCGTACTGAAGGGGCGGACGACAGCCGGGTGCGGGTGGCGAGATGGAGAGGCTGCGGCGACGAGCCGACGTGGATCTGGTTTTTAAGCGCGGGCGGTCGTGCGCCACGGCGTTGGCCGTGCTGCGTTACGTCGGTAGGAGGGGGCCGACCCGGGTCGCGGTCGCCGTGGGCAAGCGGCTCGGCGGTGCGGTACGCCGCAATCGGCTCAGACGGCGATGGCGCGAGGTCATACGTCTCGGGCCGCCGTTGCGGCAGGGGTTCGATGTCGTGCTCGTGGCGCGGGCTGCCGGTGAGTGCGCGAGCCCCGACCAGTTGCGCGCGGTCTGGGCGCAGGCCGTGACGCGGGCGGGGCTCGCGCGGTGAGCGGAGGCTTGCAGGGGGCGGACGCGGTGGGCTCTGGCCGGGAGCCTGGTGGGGCGCGTAAGGGAGCCCAGGGGGCTCCTTGGGCATGGTACGGCCGGGGTGCCGTGTGGGTCGCGGTCGCGCTTATCTATGTTTATCGGAGCGTGGTCGCGCCGCAGCTGGTGGGCGCCTGCCGGTTCACGCCGAGTTGCTCGCGGTACGCCGAGGAGGCCATCGCCCGTTTTGGTCTGTGGCGCGGGAGCGGGCTGGCCCTGCGTCGCTTGGCCCGCTGTCACCCCTTTCACCCCGGCGGATGGGACCCGGTACCGGAGTCGCTGGGCACGTCGTCGCCGGGCCGGGGAGGGTAGCCGGTGTTGGCGCTCTGGCACGCACTGATCCAGCTGTTCAGTTATGGGCTAATCACGTTCAGTCGATTTTCACGCAGCTATGGGATTGGCATCATCCTCCTTACGCTGGTGATTCGCGGGCTGATGTTTCCACTATACCGTGCGCAGCTGCAGTCGATGAAGCGCATGCAGGAGATGCAGCCGGAGCTCGAACGGCTCCAGGAGCGGCACAAGAACGACAAGCAGCGACTAGCCGAAGAGCAGATGCGTATCTACCGGGAAAAAGGCGTCAACCCGATGGCCACCTGCCTCCCCATGCTGTTGCAGTTGCCGCTGCTATATGCGTTTTATGATATGTTGGAGCACTTTCCCTACCATTCCATTCCGCACCTGTCCGAAGCGTTTCTCTGGCTGCCCAGCCTCAGCAAGCCGGATCCCTATCTGGTGCTACCGATCCTGGGTGGGGTATCGACCTACTGGCAAACACGGATCAGCATGTCCCTGCAGGCGGGCATGGCGCAGCAGCAGATGCAGTTCATGACGTACCTGATGCCGCTATTCATGTTCTATATATTCTGGAGGTTGCCCTCGGGGCTCGCGGTGTATTGGTTTGTGTCCAACGTCCTGACCATCGGGCAGCAGTACCTGACGGTGGGCTCGATGGCCAGGCCGGGCGGAAAGGCCCGGGACGCGGGGGGCAGCCGCTGAAGCCGGGGGATGGAGAGACGTGGGCGACGGGCGGCCCGGGGATGCTGTGGAGGCGTACGGCCGTAGCGTAGAGGAAGCCGTGCGGGCGGTATTATTGCAGTTGGGAGTGCGGGCCGAGGACGCCGAGGTGTCCGTCCTGGACGAGGGAGCACGCGGCTGGCTCGGGCTCGGTGCGCGCCCGGCGAGGGCGCGCGCGCGCCGCCTGAACAAGGGGGAAGCTGCGGAGAGATTTCTCCGTCGTCTGGCCACGCTGGTTGGGTCGCCCTTACGCGTAGAGGTCAGCGTGCCAGGGTCCGGTGCTGAGGATGGCTGGTCGGTCGACGTCCAGAGCGACGATCCGGGGCGGTGGATCGGGCGCCATGGGCGGGGCGTGGATGCGCTGCAGCTCCTGTGCGAGGTGGCGGCAGCGCGGGCATCTGGGGACCGGCGGCGTCTCTCGCTGGACATGGGAGGGTACCGCGGCCGGCGTACACAGGTTCTAGAGGCGACCGCGCGGCGGATGGCGGACGCGGCGAAACGGCTGGGGCGTGAGGTCGCGTTGGAACCCATGCCCGCGGCGGATCGCCGTGTGGTGCACGCCGCGGTGCAGGGCATTCCCGGGGTGCGGACAGAGAGCACCGGGGAGGAGCCGCGCCGGCACGTGATCATCGTCCCAGACGGGGTACGGGCCCAGGTAGGCCATGGGTGATTCCTCTTTGGCGGGGCACGCTTTCAACCTGAATCTCGCAGTGTCAGGCGAGCGCCGGTGTCGCAGAAGGACTCTGCCGTACGAGCGGGTGAGGTCGTGGCGAGGGGCCGGCGCCTGGGCGCGAAGGCGCCGGGCAACCCCTTTGCGAAAATCAGGTTCAATGCCGGCGGGGCAACGCTTTTGACGATCACTCCGGCCGTGTCCCTCGCCGTTCGCCAACGGCGCGCCGTTGGCGAACGGCGCCGACTCCGCGGGCACGGGGGCGGCCCAACGGGGGTGGGCGGGGTGCCGGACCGCTTGCAGGGCGGGGTGGGCGGGGTGGATCGTCAGGCCCTGACCGCGGAGGCCGATGCGGTGGGCGTCGGGCTTGGGCAGGCGGAAATCGAGGTGTTGGCGGCTCTGGCGGCGGCGGTGGCGGAAGCCCCCTTCAACGTCGGGGGTTTGCATGGGCCGGAGGACATCCGTCGCAAACACCTGGTCGATTCGTTGGGCTGCTTGCGCACCCTCTCTCCAAGCGACGGGGAATGGGTGGTGGACCTGGGAAGTGGCGCGGGTTTTCCGGGGCTGCCCCTAGCCGTCGCGCGCCCGAAGGTCCGCTTCACATTGGTGGAGGCGACGGGCAAGAAGGCGGCGTTTCTGCGGGGAGTCGTCGGCGAGCTCGGACTATCCCGGGTCGATGTCGTGCAGGCCCGGGCAGAGGAGTTGGGCCGGGATCCGGCGTGGCGCGAGCGCGTGGATGGCGTGGTTGCGCGCGCGGTCGCCCCACTCAGTACGTTGGTGGAATGGGCGCTGCCTCTGTGTCGCGTGGGCGGTCGCCTGGTGGCCCTCAAGGGCCCGGCCGCTGATGCCGAGGTCGCCGCGGCCGGGCGCGCGCTGGCGGAACTGCGTGGACGAGTGACGCGGGCGGACCGGTTCCGCCTTCCCGGAGGCCCTGAGGAGCGCGTGGTGCTGGCCGTGCTGAAGACGGGAGCCACCCCCGTGCGCTATCCGAGGCGCGCAGGGGTGGCGTCGCGGCGGCCACTGTAAGGTGAGGCGATAGGGCGTATCACGCGACCCGGGCTGTAGGCGGTTGCCTGGGCGCGCCATGGGCTACGCGCACAGGGCGGGGTGGGCTGGCGGGCGGTTGGGCATTGTGGCAGAGGCTCTAAGGCACGCCGCGGCTGAGGGGGGCAGGGAGCGGCCGCCAAGACAACGGGCTGGTGCGGGCACGCTGTGCCTTGGTGCGTGACACGATGGTGGGGTCGTCCCAGGCGGGGTTCAGGCGATTCTTGTCGAATACGCTTCAGTGCATGGGTCCTGGCGAAGCCCGGGTGCTGCACCGGGTTGGGGGCGCAAGCGGTGAGGCACTGGGCCGTCTGCCATGTGCCCTCCGCTGTCGGCCGCGCCAGGGCCAGGAGGCAAGCTACGCCGAGCGGCAGGGTTTTGCTCAGGGCTGGCCGGCCTCCCCCCGGGGTCGGGGCACGGGGGGTGAGGTCGGTTGCCGTTCGGGGGGGCAGCGCGCGGTGCCCTCGACGATCGTGCCAGCACCCTAAGGGGGATGGCAGAGTCGCGTCGTTCCAGGCGAGGCGCTTGCGCGACAGGCCGAATGCGTGGCGCACGGCCGTCAGTGGCCCCCGTGACCCCGCGGGCGCATCGTGGCGCCGAACCTGTGCGCGGCAAGCGACGGCAGGCGCGAGCGGACTGGCGTACCGCTCCGCGGTCACCCCCGTTCGTGGCGCCGTCTGGGCGAAGGCCCCCGCCGGAATGACGCGATGATGAGGGGGATGGAGGACCGGGCGGCAAGGCGCCGAATGCGCCGAACGGCGGCTGGCCTGCGTCGGGTCAGCGGTGGGCGGGAGTTGATCCCCGATACCTGGGGTATGCGCCCGATACCGGCCGCCCACGGGGGCGGTCCTAGCGGGTGGCGGCTCCTGGGGCGCACGGACCCCCTTGGCGGCGGGATCGTGCCGGACGCCCGTGTGCTCAGGCTGGTGGTGCGCAACAGGTCCGGTTCCGAACGGGGGGTGGCGCCGCGCGGCAGCACGCCGGCCGGTTTGCGGCCGCGTGGTTGGGACGGGCCGGGCAGCGGCGGCACTTTTGGGTGTGGGAGCGGGTGGTGGGCGCCGGCGGAAGGGCGTGCGGCACGAAGGGCGTGGGGGCCGGTCGGGTCGGGTGGGAAGGCGAGGCGAGCGTGAGTTGGTGCGCGTCGTGGCCGTCGCAAACCAAAAGGGTGGAGTCGGCAAGACAACGACGGCCATCAATGTAGCCGCCAGTCTCGCGCAGGGTGGAGAGCGGGTCCTGCTGGTGGACATGGACCCCCAGGGGAACGCCACCAGTGGACTCGGGGTGGAACACCAGCACGTCGAGGCGGGCATCTACGGCGTGCTGTTGGAGGGTACGCCGTTGGCGCGTGCTTGCCGCCAGACGGCGGTACCGGGCCTGACGCTGGTGCCTGCCGGAGCGGATCTTGCGGGCGCGGAGATCGAGTTGGCGGCGTTCGAGGGCCGCGAGGGCCTGCTACGTCAGGCGTTGGCGGCAGAGGCTCCGCGGTACGGGCTGGTCTTGATCGATTGCCCGCCATCCCTGGGGCTGCTCACGGTGAACGCGCTGGTCGCGGCTGAGGCCGTGTTGATCCCAATTCAGTGCGAGTACTACGCGCTCGAGGGCGTGAGCCAGTTGCTCTCGGCGGTGCAGCGGGTGCGGCGGGGGTTCAACGCGGACCTGGGGATTCTCGGCGTGGTGTTAACAATGCTGGACGCACGGACGAACCTCTCCTGGCAGGTTGCTGAGGAGGTCAAGCGCGCCTTCCGCGGCAAGGTGTTTCGCAGTGCGGTGCCGCGCAACATCCGGTTGAGTGAAGCGCCAAGCCATGGCTTGCCCATCGGGCTGTACGACGGGCGGTCGCGCGGCGCAGAGGTCTACGCGGATGTGGCGAAGGAGGTTCTGGTGCGTGCCCGGAGCGCAGAGGCGACTCGGTCGCGGGCTTGATGCCATCCTGCCTGAGCTGCGGGCGCGTGACGCCGATGAGGTGGAGCGCCTGCCGTGTACGGAAATCGACGCGAACCCCGCGCAGCCACGGCGCGTGTTCGACGCGCAGGCCTTGGAGGAGCTGGCGGAGTCCATCCGTATGCACGGGGTGATCCAACCCATCATTGTCCGGCGGGTGGGCAGCCGCTATCAGATAGTCGCTGGGGAACGGCGGCTCCGCGCGGCGGTCAAGGCGGGGCTGCAACAGATCTCCGCGGTCGTGCGGGAGTTTAGCGATGCGGAAATGGCCGAGATCGCATTGGTGGAGAACCTGCAGCGGGAGGACCTCAATCCTCTGGAGGCGGCCGAAGCACTGCAGCGACTGATCGACGAGTTCGGGCTGACACAGGAGGAGGTCGGCGCGCATCTGGGGTGGAGTCGGCCGGCGGTGACGAACTCGTTGCGGTTGCTGCAAGCGGGAGAAAGCGTGCGGGATGCGGTCCTACGTGGCGAGTTGAGCGCGGGGCATGCCCGCGCGCTGCTGCCGCTGGGCGACGGGCGGTTGCAACGCGAGGGCGTCGAGCGCATCCGGCGCCGCGGGTGGAGTGTACGCGAGACGGAGCGGTGGGTGCGCCGGGCGCTAGAGGGCGGGAGCGAAGGGAAGCGTGCACGGGCGGGGGACGCGGAGTGGCGTGCGGCAGAGGATCGGTTGCGTGGGGCCTTGGGCACGCGCGTGAGGGTCCGCGGGACCGCGCGGCACGGGGTGGTGGAGATCGAGTTTTTCGGGCTCGCGGACTTCGACCGGCTGCTGGATCTATTGGCGGGGCGGGAGCCGGCCGACCCCGATGTTTCACGTGAAACATTCACGGAGCCCTGATACGCGGAGGAAGACGTTTTGGCCGTGCTGGCGTCGTTCCTGACACGGATACCGGTCGCTCCCGTCAGTCTTGCCGCAGCCGGCGCCGCCCTGGCCGTATCCCTGTGGGCGACGCTCGCTTCACGCGCACGATTGAGACGTTTGGTCCGGCTCCTTGAGGAGCGTGACCTGGCCGGCACCCTACGTGATCTGGGTGGTGCCCTTCCCGACCTTCGCCGCCGCTTGGACGGCGCGGAGACGGCTGTGCGCGAGCTGACGGAGTACGCGTCAAGCTCGGTCACCACCCCCGGCATCGTCCAGTTCCGCGCATACGATACCGTGGGCCCGGTCCTCAGCTTCTCTCTCGCGCTCCTAGACCGCCGCGGGGATGGGTTGGTGCTTACCAGCCTCTTCGGCCGCTCCGACACGCGCGTGTACGCCAAGCGCATCGCCGCCGGCGCCCCCGAAACCGACCTGAGTCCTGAAGAGACCGAGGCTCTTCGTTTGGCCCGGACCGGGGGCGGAACCCTGGTGTGGGAGGGCGCGCACGGTGCCGCGCCAGTGACGATTGCACCGCGCGACAGGATGGTGGCCGATGGCAGACCGCCGAGACCTGCTCGTCCTCGTCAATCCCGCGGCAGGGGGCGGTAGGGCGGCCCGGTTATGGCCCACTGTCCGCCAAGAGGCACAGCGGCACTTCGCCTTCGAGGAGCATTGGACCCGGCGGCAGGGCGAAGCCACCACCGTAGCGCGCCAGGCTGCGCAGGGCGGTGTGCGCCGTATTCTTGCCGTTGGCGGCGACGGTACCCTCCAGGAGATCGCCAACGGCCTTCCAGATTCCCGGGTCGCCCTGGCGGCCCTGCCTGTCGGCACGGGCAACGACTTCGCGCGCGTGGCCGGATGGACGCGCCCCGTACGGGAGCTTCTAGCCGGCCTCGCTGCCGGCAACTCGCGCATAGTCGACCTGGGCACAGTCAATGGACGGCGTTACCTCTTGGTAGCGGGGGCCGGTTTTGACGCTGCTGTGGCCCACAAGGTACACGGCATGGAGGGTAAGGGCCGCGGGACGCTGCCCTATCTGGCAACCGCCGTCCGCCAGGCCTTCCGCTTTCACCCGCCCGCGCTCACCCTGCAACTTGACGACCGCCTCGCCAGCGCGCCGCGCCCCCTGCTCATGGCAGCCGTAGCGAACGCCCCCAGTTACGCCGGGGGGATGCGGATCTGTCCGCCCGCGCGTCTCGACGACGGTCTACTGCACATCCTCACGGTGGGCGCAGGCAGCGGCTGGTATACCCTGCGCCTGCTCGGGCGTGTCTACCGGGGCGCCCACCTCCATGACCCCGGTGTGCACGTGGCGAGCGCTGTCCGCGTCTGTATCGACGGTCCGGTCGATGTGCCGCTGCACGCGGACGGGGAACCCGTCGGGCACCTACCCGCAGTCTTCGAGGTCCTTCCCGGAGCTCTGCGCGTCTGGCTCTCCGCGCGCCGCCCTACCGGCGTATAGTCGACGCGGTTGGCGTGGATGCTACCCGCCAGGAGGTGGGTTCGTGGCGGGTAGGATTGCGGTCGAGGACGGGTTGCGCCCTGTCCGTGAGTGTCTGCGTGCGGCCGGCTTTGACGTGGTCAGCACGGCTGGCGGTATACCCGAGAACGTGCAGGCGATCGTGTTAAACGGGCTGGACGACAATCTCCTCGGCCGGCAAGACATCGTGCGTCGCGTGCCCATCGTTAATGCCGACGGTATGACGCCGGAACAGGTGGCTGACGAGGTGCACCGCCGGCTCCAGAACCTTCAGACGGCGCGGCGGGTGTGACAGATTCCTCCCCGCGCCGCCAGAGACCGACCGTCGTCCGGTCGACGGTCGGTCTCTGCGTTGCCGGGGGGCGCCGGGACGGGCCAGCGGCACTTCAAGACCGGTCCTCCGTGCGACGGGCCTGCGCGCGCACCCACCGGCCCGAAGTCTTTTCCGGCCCAACCAACCAGTACAGGATTGCTATGGGGGACCGGTGGGCTGATGTCGCGCGATCCAGGGATCCGCGCCCTCGCCTCCGACTCAAATGTCGCTGAGAAAGCAGTCAG
>JAJZZC010000189.1 GCA_021797775.1 Bacillota bacterium | reverse complement strand
CGTGGGACGGGGCAATGTCGCCGGGGCCGCCCGCCCGCCGCCCGCGACATGCCAGCCGCGCCGCGCCGACGCCGGGGCCACCGGTTTTGCCCATACCCGTCCCCCTTGACCCCCCCCTCACCGTCAGACTCCATCAGGCATCCCTGAGACAGGCGCAGAGAGACCGTGGGTGGTTGACGCGTCCCCCGGTCCTCAGCCGCACACGCCTGCCGGGCAGACCCGGCGGACGGGAGCGACCGCATGCCTGCTTCCCCACCCCTCCTGGAGGTGCGGGACCTGTCCCACGCTTACGGCTCCGTGAGGGCACTCACCGAGGTGTCATTGCGGGTGGACACCGGCGAGGTCGTGGCGCTGCTCGGGCGCAACGGCGCCGGCAAGTCCACGCTCATGCGCTCCATTGCGGGCTGGTCCCCCGCCACCCACGGAGAGATCTCCATCCTCGGGGTCTCCGTGCTCCGCAGCGAGCGCCTCGTGCGCCGGCATGCCCCCTTCGTGCCCGATACGCCGCCGTTCTGGGACGACCTGACGGTCTGGGAGCACCTCCGCTTCGTCGCGGGCGCCCACCGGATCGAGGGCGGTTGGCCGGCCCGGGCGGAGCGGTTGCTGGAAGGCTTCGGTCTGCAGGGACGGAACGAGGACTTTCCGGCGGCCCTCTCCCGCGGCATGCGGCACAAGCTCGCGCTCTCCATGGCGCTGCTGCTGCGGCCCCAGCTGCTGCTGCTGGACGAGCCCTTCGGGCCGCTCGACCCCGTGTCGGCCGCGCGGCTCTGGGGTTTGCTGGCCGAGTTCGCCGCAGAGGGCCACGCTGTCCTGGTCTCGTGTCACCAGTGGCCAGCCGACGCCGCACCCGACCGCTGTGTCGTCATGGAGGCGGGCCGCGTGCGGGTGGACGGGCGCACGGCCGATCTCGCCCAAGCGCACCACCTGGCCCCCGTGACGCCGGAGGGGCTCCTGCGGGCGGCCCTCCCCGAGGCCGGCGTCGCGTCGGAGCCGGCGGATGACTGACCTGGGCTCCCTGCTGTGGCTGCGCTGGCGGCAAGGGAGCCGGGCCGGCCGCTACTGGCTCGCCGCGGTCGGCTACGATCCCGGGGCGGGCTCGCCGGGGGACCGCATCTACGGCGTCTACGTGCTGCTCGCCATGCTGGCCATCGCGCTCTGTGGGCTGGGCCGGCGCGGTGCACGCCGCCTGGCAGGCCGGCCGCGCGCTGGCCGCCACACCCACGGCCGGGTCCCTGTCTGCCCTGGTACCCGGGCTGGTCCTCGTGATCCAGACCGTGCTGGTGGCGGTCGCCCTGTCCTCCAGCCCGCTGAAACTGGCGTCACCCGATATGGCGCATATCGCCGGCGCGCCACTGCGCCGCGGGGCCGTCGTGAGTGTGGCCTTCCTCGGGGCGTTGCCCGCGCCCGTGCTCGCCGCGGCGGCGCTCGGCGATCTCGGGTCGATCGTCCTCGGGGGCTCGTCGCACCACCAGGCCGCCGGGGCGGTCAGCGCCGCGACGCTCGCGGTGGGCAGCATGGCCCTGGCCTGGGTGCTCGGCCTGATGCGGATGGCGGGCACGCGGCGCCGCTGGCGCCTCTGGCCGCTGCCACCGCTTGCTGCGGCGCTCCTCGGCTGGGTGGTGCCCGCCGGCGCGCTCTGGCCGGGCCGCGTCCTGCAAGCGGCCCTAACCGGCCGGGCACCGGTGTGGAACCCCGTGCTCATGGGGTCGCTCGTCGCGCTGTCGGCTGGCCTGGCGGCGGTCGGCGGCCGGGTGAACCTGACCCTGGTGGCCGGCGAAAGCGGCCTCTTCGCCCGCATGCAGGCGCTCGGCCCCCTGGCCTGGACCGATCCCGCGGCGGTGCGGCAGATTCGCCTCGAGGAGGCCCAGGCGCGGCGGCGCGCGCGGTGGGCGCTCCCCGCGGCGCAGGGATTCGCCCTCCTGCCCGCCCGGTCCGCCCTCGCCTACCTGCGGCTCCCCGGGCGGATGCTGCTCTGGGCGCGCGACCTCTTGCTGGCCGTCCTGGGGTGCTGGGTCCTGCTCGGCCACGGCACCGGGCTCCCATGGGCCGATTGGGTGTTCGCCGCCGCCGCCATCCCCCCGCGCGGCGTGGCCGACGTCTTCGCCGCGGAGACCCGCGAGCCGTTCCTCCGCCAACTCCTCCCGTTCGACGGCCTGACGCTGCTCCTGGGGGAGGCCGGCATCCCGGCGCTCGTGGTCCTCCTCCTCAGCATCGCCGCCAGGATCGTCCGCCGCCCCCTGTCCGCCTCGATCGGCTCGGGCGTCGCCTGCGCCACCATCCTCGTCGCCTTGCGCGCCCTATGCCAGGCCGTGGCGCCCCAGCGCGCCGGCGGGGCCGCCTGGCGCCCCCCCTTCGTCGCGGTGGCCGCCGTCTGCTTCGGGCTGATGGCCGTGATCGCCGTGCCCGCCCGCGCCCCCGGGCTGGCCCTGGTGGTGGGCGCCGGCCTGGCCCTGGCCTTGGCCTTGGCCTTGGTGGCGGCGCGGGAGTGACGGGCGGGCGACCCGCCCTGGGCCGATGGCCGCCTGATCCCGCCGCGCCCCCGGGGCACGGGGCCCTGTTGCGCGCCACGCAACGGGTGCACCCCGACGTCGTGCCACCTAGTGGCGCGGCGCCGCCCGGCACAGGCGCGCCACATCATAGACATACGCTGCCCCCGCTCGGGGTGAAGCAGGACGAGGCCGGCACTCAGGAGGTGCCCAGGCTAGTACTCTACCCCGCCGCCCCCGCCGCCCGCAGGGCGCCCGTCACGCCCGCGTACGCCCGGCGTGCGATCTCTTCGGCGGGCTGCTCCCAGTACGCACGGCGAAACACCTCGACCGAAACGGCCCCACGGAACCCGATGCCCGCGAAGTAGCGCAGCGTGTCGGCCAGGGGCAGCACCCCTTCGCCGGGGTACAACCGGTCTGGATCGCTGAGCCCCTCCGGTGCCCCGGGCGGCACGTCATTCACGTGCAGGATGGTCCAGAGCCCCGGCGGCACACCACGGATGTCCTCCTCGGAGACACGCGACTTGTAGTAGTGAAAGGTGTCCATCATCAGCCCGAGAGCCGGATGCGCCGCGCGGTGGAGAACCTCCATCGCCTCGCGCGCACCGGGCACGAACGGATGGCCCCCTAACGGTTCGATGGCCAGACGCACACCGGCGGCCTGCGCCACATCGCCATAGGTACGCGCCCGTTCCGCCGCGATCTCTACGGCCTCACCACGGTCCAGGTCGGCTGGCGGCGCGTCTGGGCAGACCAACAGCAACGGCGCGCCCAACTCCGCGGCCGCGGCGACGCCTCGCTCCACCCCGGCCAGGCCTTCGCGCCACGCTCCGAACATCCGCAAGCCATACGGGCATAGGGCGGCCACCCCGAGGCCGTTGGCGCGCAGGGTCGCGCGCAGGTCGGCCAGCGTGTGCGCGGCCAGGTAGGGCGGGAGCTTCGGGGCCCATAGCTCGATCAGCGGAAAGCCCGCAGACGCCGCGGAGCGGATGTCGTCTTCCAACAGGTACGGCATCGTCGTCGCGCCGTTGATGCACGGGGTCAACCTCGTCACCTTCCCCTGCGTGGCGCCCGAGGCGGGCACGCCCGAGGCGCCACGCTGTTCAGCGCGTGACCGATAGAAACGGCTGTCCGTCGACCTCAAGAGGCAAACACGCGCAGCGAGGGATCCAGCCCAGGCCGCTGCAGGCCCCTCCCCCCTTGCCAAGCGGCCTTGGGCCGGTGCGCCCGGCGGGCGGGCTGGCGCAAGACCCGCGGGAGAGGTCGGCCGCAGATGCGCCCGCGCTCGCGGCGCACGGACTCCAAGCCCCTGCGCCCAGGCCGCCGGCACCGCCGCGACCGGGGTGGCCCGACACGTCCTGGGCTACTCGGCGATCGAGCGCCGTGCCGGCAAGAGCCTCTCGCCCAAGCGGTTCGCTGAGAAAGACGCAGTCCTGCCCCTCCCCCTCGCCGCCCAGCCCACCGGCGCCACCTCCTCACAGTGCGGCACCAACACCCGGATAGGCCGCGCGCACGATGCGGGCGCAGGCCTCCAGATCGCCCAGCGCCTCGGCCCCGTCTGGGTGCGGCACCTCGCCGGTTTGTAGGGCACGGCAGAAGTGGCGCATCTCCTCCAGGAACCCTTCGGCGTAGCCACAGCGTGGCGTCTCCACCCCGGTCGGAGCCTCAATGCGCAGGGCCGTGGGCGCATGCAGCAGGAAGGGTGGCGCGAACGACAGGGACAGGCGCCCGGCGGTGCCGAACACCTCCAGTGTCTCGTCCCATGGCATGCCCCCCGGTTGCGGTCCCCCCACGTCGAACAGGACCTCCGCGCCTGAAGCGCAACGGACCTGCACCAGCCGCGGCGATCCTGGCGAGGACCAGAGGACATCCCCGATCGCGCCAAACAGGCCCTGCACGAGGTTCACATCGTGGATCCAGACCTCGATCCACTCGGCAAAGGCGCGCCGCCCTGCCTCTTCCGGCGAGGGCGGGGGCGGGGTGGATGGCTGCGCCGCGCCCGAGCGGGGGGCGGGCGGCGGGGGGTCCGCCAGCGGGCGGGTCGACACCCCCTGCCTGCCGGCCACGAATTGACCTCCCCAATCGTGCGCCCGGACGAAGCGCACGGTCCCGAGCCGGCCCTCGGCGATGCAGCGCTGGGCGGCGAGCACCGCGGGGTCGAAGCGCTTCATGTAGCCGACCATCAGCCGCGCGCCGCTGCGCGCGGCCGTTTCGACCATCTCCCGGCCCTCGGCGAGCGTCGCGGCCAGCGGCTTTTCGGTGAACACGGGCAGGCCGGCGCGGAGCGCCGGCAGGCAGGCCGAGGCGTGCCACTGCTTGCCGCAGACCACCACCAGACCATCCAGCGACGGCTCGCCCGCCAGCAACTCGGAGACCTCGCCATAGACCCGCGGGATGCCAAAGGCACGCGCCACGCGTTCGCCGAGCCCGCGGTCGAGGTCGGCCAGCGCAACGACCTCCACGCCCTCCAACGCGCGCAGCGACGGGAGATGCACCATCTGCATCACGGGTCCGGCGCCCACAACCCCCAACTTGAGCAGCGCCCGCGCCCCCTTCCTGGTATTTACGTAACTGCAGAAGCCG
This sequence comes from Bacillota bacterium, assembly GCA_021797775.1. Lineage (GTDB taxonomy): Bacteria > Bacillota > Sulfobacillia > RBS10-35 > JAJYVN01 > JAJZZC01. The sequence continues at coordinate 5,618 of JAJZZC010000189.1, read as the reverse complement.
CGAGGCTAGTTCGGCGAGGTGAGGCCAGAATCCTCTCCTTCCCGAGGGGCAGGCCACGAAATGGTGGCGCCGGCCGGCAGCAGGCGTGCCCGTAGCGCCCGCCGCCAGCGCGTTCGGCCGAGTGTACAGGCGTCACTGTCGTGGTTGGCTGCGGGGATCCCAGCGCGCGCGCACCCATTGCGCCTATCGCGTGGAGTGCCGGCGAAAGGCGCCGCGCACCGTCCAGCGCCGGTCGGGGCCCGGCCCGATATATAGGAGAAGCCCCGGGCTAGCGGCCTCTGCGCTCAGGGAACGGGCGGCTCACCGGTAAATCTGGAAGCTGCTGACACCACTGAGGGCGAGCGGCCCGCCCTGGCCGAATCACGGGCTGAGCCGCTGGCTGCCCTGGAGCAAGGGGCCCGGCGACGTCTCGGCCGGCCACCAGGCTGGACTCGGTCACACGCTTACCGCTGAGGGCGCCAACGCGAGCATATGGGTGCCGGGCCAGCCGCTTGCGCCGCCCGCGGTCCGCCGGGGCCCGCGCCGTGCTCGCTTGCTACCCACGTCATCGACAGATCGCCCGGGCGCAGCAACAAGCCAGCGCAGGCCCACAGGCCGTTGGAGACACTCGGCTCAGCCCGGCGGGACCGCCCCCCCACGACGCAGGGCGCATGGTACCCTTCCCGGGGGGCAGGGGTGATCGTAGCCACTTCTCCGGCGCCGGCCGGGAGGGGACGGCGCTACGCGCTGACGCCGCGTGTCGCTAGCAGCGAGGCCCCAACCTTGGAAGAGGAGGCAGACCCGCATGCCACCCGCCAACGAGAGGTCCGGCCCGTCCCGCCTCCTATCTCTGGACGTAAGCGGATACCGCGCCTTGGCCGACATGAGCGCGCGCCTCGATGCCCTGACCGTGATCATCGGCGCTAACGCCGTCGGCAAGTCCACCTTGTTCGACTTTCTACGCTTCATCTCGTTTGCGGCAACACAGCCTCTCCCGCCCGAAATCGATCCGGCGACCGCCGTGGGGCAGAGGGTGTTCCACGTGGGTGGCGAAGAACGGATCACATTTTCTCTGGCGGTCGACCTGGGCAGACGCCGCCCACTTCGCTACGCGGTCGACATCCGAGGGCCAGTAGGCACCCCTCGCATCACTTCCGAGGCCTTGGCCACCGATCCCCTGGCCGGAGAGGCGAAGCCCTTCCTCTTTCTCGGCTTTCGCGAAGGAACGGGTGTCGTCAGCGATCCCCAACAGCGGACGCTTAAAAGACCGGAGTGGTCACTCCCGCCCAACGAACTCGCGCTACGGCGCGCCCTCGACCCCACGCTCTTCACTCTTTCCGCTTTTCAATACTACCTGGCCTCCTGGCGCTTCTATCCCGGCTTCGACGTCTCGCGGACGGCCAACATCCGCCGCCCCGTACCCGTGGAACCCACGCCAACATTGGCGGAGGACGGCTCCAACCTGAGCGCCATCCTCTTTCATCTCTTGTCAGAGCACCAGGACCGGTGGTCCGAACTCGAAGACCAGATCAGGATCGCCGTACCTGGCTTCCGATCCCTGGGTGTCAAGGCAGTTGGAGGGCCCGGCACCGTGATGGCCGTTTGGCGGGAAGACGGCGTAGACGGCGAACTCACCCTGGCGGATCTCTCGGACGGTACGCTGCGCCTCCTCTGTTGGGCAGTTCTCTGCCTTGGACCTCGCATCCCGCCGCTGCTCTGCATCGACGAACCGGAACTGGGCCTGCACCCCCGCGTACTCTCCGTCCTAGCGGGCCTCCTTCGGGTCGCAAGCGCGCACAGCCAATTGCTCGTCGCTACGCACTCTCCCTATTTCCTCGCACAGTTCCAATTGCCGGAGATCGCGGTCATGCGCAAGGAGCGCGGTGGCGCGGTGTTTCTACGCCCCGCCAACAGTGCTGCGCTGCGGCGAGAGGTCGATGAGATGGGCGGTGCAGCACTCTCCGCCATGCACATTTCGGACGAACTGGAGGTGCGGGCGTGAGGGTCCTGGTGTACGTCGAAGGGCCTTCCGACCGAGCCGCTCTCGAGGCGCTACTCGCCCCGCTCATCCGTACCGACCAGGAGCGGGGCGTCGGTGTTCGCTTCCTTGCGGCTGGCGACAAGGGCGCGTTGCTGCGCGACGTGGCCCGGCACGCCGCCGACCATCTATCTGAGCACCCAAACGACTGGGTGTTTGCACTACCCGACCTCTACCCGATGGCTCCGTACGATGGTACGGAGAACGCCCATCGTTCGCACTCCGAGTTGCAGCGGCTGCTGCAAGGCCGATTTACCAACCGAGCAAGTAGAGTAGGTGTACCTGACGCTGCGCTCGAGCACTTTGCTGTATACTGCCTGAAGCATGACCTGGAAGTATTGCTGTTGGCGGCGCCAGATGCCTTACGCGGGCGGCTGAACACGACAGACGCACTTCGCGGGCGCTGGCATCACCCTGTCGAAGACCAGAATGGCGACCACCCTCCCAAACGGATCGTGGAGGCCTTGTTCGCGTCATACCGCGGCAAGCCCGCATACATCGACACGGTCGATGCGCCCTGGATCCTCCGCCGCGCCAATCTCGACAGCGTGATATCCGCCTGTCCCCAGCAATTCGCCCCTTTCGTGACGCGCTTGCGGGAGTTGGTTACCTAGCTGCCGCCAGCGTGGCACGGATTCGCCGTGGGGCGGCAGGGCCGGTCCCCGTACCGGCTCACGCACTGTGCGTCGCCCCGCCGCCCAGGTAGCCGAGCCGCTCGGCCCTGTGCAGGATCTCGCGGTTGGTCAGGTAATCGACCGGCGCTCGGTTATCCGTGAGCAGCCACCCGCCGGATCCGGCGTCGGCCCGCCAGCCGGCGGCGACGCGGCGCGCCAGGGGGCGCAAGGCGGGCGACACCCTGCCGGGGAGGGTGAGCACGCGCGCGTCGACGGGCGCCAGGGACCCGCACACCAGGTAGTTGAACTCCCCCCCGACCTTGGCCACGTAGGTGTACGGAAAGACGGTGCGCAGCGTGCGCACGATGGAGCGCAACAGCAGACTGTGGGGCGAGAGCGCGTTCACGTTGAGGGCGACGATGCCACCCGGCCGCAGGTGCCGCCGCACCAGCGCGAAGAACTGCCGCGTGGCAAGGTCAAACGGGATGTACACCTCGGACGCGTGGGCGTCCACGATCACGATATCGTAGCGGGCGTGCGTGGCTGCCAGCAGCACGCGCCCGTCGCCCACCTGGATGTCGGCCGCCAGAGCGGGCGGCAGCCCGCGGAAGCGTTCCCCGAGCCGCTTCACCACCGGGTCCAGCTCAAAGCCCCGCAGCCGCAGGCGATAGCGCGCTCCCAGCAGGCCGGCGTATTACCGCAGGATGGTGCCCCCGCCCGCACCGATCACCAGGACACTGCGCGCGCGGCCGGGGCGGAGTTCCGGCAGCAGGGCGTAGGCGTCGAAGTACATCCCGGTGAGGTCCGAGCCACGCCGCCACGCCGATTGCACGCCTGCCCCGTCGTTGACCAACAGCTCCGTCAGACCGCTCTGCCGCACGACCTGGACGAACTGGTACGGGGTTTCGGTCTCATAGATGAGGCCCGGACGCGCGAGCACGGGGCCGGACAGGGCCGGCAGTAGCGCGACGGGCACGAGGACCGCCAGCCAGGCCGCCGGCCAGGCCAGACCGAGCGCCCCGGTCGCGACGAGGAGCGTGGCGATGCCCAGCAGGGTCTGGTCCGTGCCGCAGAACGGGATGGTGAGGAAGGCCGGCACGAAGGTACCGCAGATGCTCCCGGCCGTGGCCCAGGCCTCCAGGGAACCGACGACGGTGCCCGCCGCCGCGGTGCCGCCCTGCGCGACGCCCAGCCGCAGGGCGAACGGCGTGGCAAAGGCCAGCGGCAGGACGGGAGGGGCCACGAGCAAGAGGACGGCAGCCAAGGAAAGCAGGATCACCGACACGGGCGTGGCGGTCAGGCCCCGGGCGAGGACGGCGTCGGCCCAGCGGCCGGCGAGTGGGAGCATCGCCGCCAGGATCCCGGCGGCCACAAGCGACCCGAACAAACCGGCTGTTCCCGGGTGGCGGTCCGCCAAGCGGCCGCCCACGCGATAGCCGACGGCCAGCGCCAGCAGCACCACGCCGATCAGCGCGGCCCACACGAATTGCGAGGTCCCGAACGAGGGCGCCAGCATGCGGGCGGCGGCCATTTCGATCGCCATTGTGCCGGCCCCGGCCACGAAGACGACGCCCCGCAGAGCGGTCAGGGACAGACGAGCGGCTGGCGCGCCGGCCGCGGCGCCGGCGTCCCCAGCAGGATCCGCGCCCGCGGCGGCGGCGCCCACCGTGGCGCGGCCAAACGGATCCACGGCCCACACCCCTCGCCCCGTGCCCGCTTGCGCCTGCCGAGCCCGCGGGCCGGGGGAAGGCGCTGCCGGGGAACCGCTGCGGCGCTCCGCCACGTGCCCCGTGCGGGCGGCCGGCCAGACGGCCGGGCCCGGAGCGCCACCACCCACGGCAGCATGCCCCACGCGCGGCGGCATCTTCCATCCATGGCGGCCACGCCCCCCTGCGCCTCGCCCTTCCTCCCCCGCCCCTCCCGGTAGCCCATCGGCACCGGACCTGGCAACGATGCGGTGCATCGCACGCCGCCTCCGCTACCAGCCCCCTCCTCTTCGTGCGACGAGGTTCCGCCGTTGCCTCGGTTCACAGCCGCCCCATCCGGTCCACCGCGACGGGGCGTGACGTAGGCCTGTGGACGTGGCTGTGGGGGCCGCCACATGGAGCCAGGGCCAGCCCCGCACACCGTACCTGGCGTCCCAACGGACGGCAAGCCAAGCGCGGTACCGTGCGGGCGCCGCACGTGTCGGCGCGGGGACGGCTGTTCGCTGCGGCCGCCCACAACATTGCGCTGCTCCCACCACCAGGATGTTCGCCCATGCCGCCGAATGGACGCCCATACGTTCGCATCGAGGTGATGCCCGTTGCGCTCGCGCGGCCGGGACCTCCACATCGAGAACCGCGTCGTCCGCACCTACACGGACCAACTCGCCAAGGTCGGCCTGCACTTTTGCGTCGGCCACACCCTCGCTCCCCTTGGCCTCGACCTGCCGCCGGTCGTGGCCGCCATCCCCACCGAACGATTCATCGTCCGGCGGCGCGTCGTCGACGTCGGCTTCCGTCTGGCCAACGACACATACGTTGACATCGAGGAGATCACCGGCAACCACCGCGCTGACCTCTATCACGTGCTGGTCGGGGCCGCCATCCTGGCCGAGGAGCACCAGCGGCCCGTCGACGTCGTCGTGCTCTATACTGATCCCGTGCGCTGCGCCCCCGACACCCTCGACTGCGGTTCCCTCCACCTCCGCGTGCGCAACGTCTTCGGCGCAGACCTCGACGGGGACGCCGCGCTGGCCGCCGTCCAGGCCAAGGTCGCCGCGGGTATCGGGCTCCAAGGCGAGGACGCCATGGAACTGGCATTCCTCGGCATCATGCGGCACTCCCGGCGCCCGCTCGCGGACGCCTTGCGCGAAGCGTTGCGGCTCGCGGCTACCCTGCCGACGGAGCGGGAGCGAGAAGGGTGTGCCGCGGCGGTTGTGATGCTGGGCCAGCGCCGGCTCGGCGCGGAGGAAATCGCGGAACTGCTGGAGGTGTTCGCTGTGG
>JAJZZC010000014.1 GCA_021797775.1 Bacillota bacterium | reverse complement strand
GGCCTTGACCCCAAGGCGGCCGGGCATAGCCTGCGTCTGGGCGGTGCCTCTCGGCGACTGCCATTGTGCACAAACAGACGACAATCGCCGCGAGCGGCTGCATCCCAACTGCCGTTTGGCCGAGGCGATTTGCCTTACCGTCACGCCCCCTCGCTCCACGACTCCGGCGAAGGTTCGTCCTCTGGAAAGTTGTTCCATGACGGCTCCTTAGCGCCCAGGCTGGCTTAGCGGGTATCCGCGAGACCTGCAACGTGGGCCGCCGTACCGGGTAGACCTCGCCCGGCTCATGTCCAAGGCCGCGCATACCGTTGCGGTGCCAACCACCCCGGCCAGATCGTCCACCGCTCTCAGCATCCGTTCTCGGCATCCGGAATCTCGATTTGCAGCAGCACGGAGAGTTTTTTCTGCACCGCGATGATCGCATCTGCCCGCTTATCCCGGGCGGCACGTGCGGCGGCGCAGCAGGCCCCCGGAATCCGCTCCTCCCCCGCGACGCGGAGGCGCGGCCCGCAGGGCCTCCGCGCCACCCCCACGAAGCCCCGGTGGGGGGTGGGACCATGCCCGCATCGCTCGCGCGGCGCCCCGAGCGCCGCCCGAACTTCGTGGTGTTCCTCACCGACGACCAGGGTTACGGGGATCTCTCCTGCATGGGGGCGACCGACTTCCGCACGCCCCACCTGGACGCGCTGGCGGCGCGCGGCGCGCGCTTCACCGAGTGGTACGCCAACTCGCCGGTCTGCTCGCCCTCACGGGCCGCGCTCCTGACCGGCCGCTACCCGGGGAACGCCGGCGTCCGCGCCATCCTGGCGGGCCATCGCACCGCCAGTGGCCTGCCGCGGCAGGTGCCGACCATCGCCAGCGCCCTGCGGGACCTCGGGTACCGCACGGCGATGTGCGGCAAGTGGCACCTCGGTCTCGCGGCGGGCAGCCGGCCGCACGATCATGGCTTCGACCAGTGGTTCGGCTTCATGGCCGGCTGCATCGACTACTACTCGCACATCTTCTACTGGGGCGGCCACGACCCGCTGCACGACCTCTGGGAGAACGGCCGCGAGGTGTATGCCAACGGACGCTACTTCACGGAGATGGTCGCCGAGCGCGCGGTGGCGTACGTGCGCGACGCGGCGCGCCGCAGCGAACCCTTCTTCCTCTACGTGCCGTTCAACGCGCCCCACTACCCGCTGCATGCGCCGGCGGAGTACGTGGACCGGTTCCGGGATCTGCCGCCGGACCGCCGCATCATGGCGGCGATGCTGAGCGCGGTCGACGACGCTGTCGGGCGGATCGTCGCGGAGTTGCAGCGCCAGGGGGTCCTGGAGGACACCTGCATCTTCTTTCAGAGCGACAACGGGCCGTCACGGGAGACGCGCAACTGGCTGGACGGGCGGCGCGACCCGTACTACGGCGGCACCGCCGGAGGGCTGAAGGGGCACAAGTTCAGCCTGTACGAGGGCGGGATCCGCGTGCCCGGCATCCTCAGTTGGCCGGCCCGCATCCCGGCTGGCCAGGTGCTCCACGGCGCGGGGGCGGCCATGGACATCTTTCCGACGTTCCTCGCCGCGGCGGGCGATGATCCGTCGCGTGGCGAGGTGGATGGCGCGGACCTCCTGCCGTGGGTCGTACAGGGCGGGCCGCCGCCGCACGCCGACCAGTGCGTGTTCTGGGAGATGGGCCAGCAGACCGCCGTGCGGCGGGGCCGCTGGAAGCTGGTGCTCAATGGCCAACTGGTCGAGGGTGCGCCGCCGGAGGACGCCGTCCACCTCTCCGACCTGGCGGAGGACATGGGCGAGCGCGGCAATCTCCAGCATGACCACCCGGACATCGTCGCCGAGCTGCGATCCGCCGCCGAGGCCTGGCGCGCCGGCATCGAGGCTCGGTGGGTGGGGGAGTGGCAGAAGGGGCAGGCCACGGGGACGACGGGGCGACCGGCGTAGCGGGGGCCAGCGGCGCCGGGCGAGGGACCGGCCGGCAGAGCGGGCGCGCGGCGCCGGCGGTGGGATCCTCCGCTGGCGCGCACCCGCTGCGTGTGGCGGTGCAGTCGCTGGGGGTGCCGCGCCTGCCCCCGTCGGCGGCATGGGCAGGGAAACGGATATCCGGGTCCGCCGGGGAAGGACCGCCACGGAGTGGAGGCCGTGCATCCGGTGGCGCGGCCCCTGTGGCGCCGTGCGCTCGCCCGTGGTGCGCGGCGTCCCGCGCCGGCCGGCCGGATCTTTGCCGGCGGGTCACCGGATGCGCCATCCGTCTGTGCGTGTATACTTTGGATATCCGGCGTCCGCAGGTGGTGAGGGCGGCGAAGACGCGCTTGACCAAGTGGGGCAACAGCTTGGCGGTGCGCATCCCGGCGCGGTACGCCAGTGAACTGGGTCTGACCGCGGATTGCCCGCTGGAGATGGTGCTCATGGACGGGACCATTGTGATCCGGCGACTTGGCCCTACGCTGGACGAGTTGCTGGCACAGGTGAAGCCCGAGTGCCTCCATGAAGAGACCGACTTCGGCGGATCCGTGGGGCACGAGGAATGGTAGGCGACCCCGGCTCAGCGTGGGCACCTGCCCGGGGGGAACTGATCTGGGTAGCGTTCACCCCCCACGCCGGTCACGAACAGGGTGGGCGCCGGCCGGCGCTGGTGATTTCGCCCCGCGTATACAATGCGCGGGTCGGGCTGTGCCTGGCGTGCCCAGTGACGCATCGCCTGAAGGGATACCCATTCGAGGTCCCCTTGCCGGCGGGCGGGGCGGTGCAGGGGGTGATCCTCGCAGACCAGGTGCGTACGCTGGACTGGCGGGCTCGGGACGCGCGCTCGGCCGGCTCCGCGCCGCAGGCGGTCGTCGCGGGCGTGCTGGCGCGTCTTCTCGTGTTGCTGGATGCACCGAGATGACGCTCAAGCAGAGCACCGCCGCCTGAGCAAAGCGGACGGCGGCCCGGGCCGCCGCATCCGGCCGGGGGGGCAGAGGAGCCCCCGCGGCGCGACGGCGAGGCGTACCCCGCGGGCGGCTCCCGGACGCCGAGCCGCGCTCGCATCACCGTCGATCAAGTCAGGCCGGCATGAGGGTCGGCGGTCCTGTGGAGGCGGGCACGCTTCCCAGCGCGGCCTCTGCCCGGCGGCTCCGCGCACCGGCTTCTTGGGGTGCTGCCGCGGGAGCGATAGAGTACGGTTCCGAGGTGAGGGCGCCACGGCGAGGGCAGCCGGGTCTCGGCCGGCCGGGCGCGCGGTCCCGGACGGGCTGGCGCGCATCGACCACTTTGTGATCCTCATGCTGGAGAACCGCTCCTTCGACAACGTGGCGGGCTGGCTCTACGATCCGGCCAACCCCCCGCCGTTTGACCGGGCGCCGCGGGGCCAGCCCTTCGACGGCCTCTCGGGCTGGCGCCTCGGCAACCCCGTGCCGCCCGCAGCCCCCGGCGCGCGCCCGGGATGGGCCCCCGTCGGCCGCACCGAGGACGGCCACAGCCCCGGGCACGACCCTGGCGAGGGCTACGCGAACGTCAACACGCAGCTCTTCGGCGCCGTCAGCCCGCCAGGCGGGGACTGTGGCCCCGCGCGGCCGCCGTACAACCTGCCGCGCCCGCTCCCGCCGGTGCCGCCCATGAACGGCTTCGTCCGCGACTACGCCGCGACCCTGCGCTGCCGCGGCCTGCCCGCGGGTCCGGCCGAGTCGCGCCGCATTATGGACTGTCTCAGCCCGCGGGCGGTGCCGGTCCTCAGCTCGCTGGCCCACGCCTACGCCGTCTGCGATCGCTGGTTCTGCTCGGTGCCGTCGGAGACGTGGGCCAACCGTTCCTTCGCGCTGGCGGCCAGTTCCTCGGGGTTCGTCGACAACCGGCCGCTGCAGTACTGGCTGCACAACGACGCGCCCACGGTGTTCAACCGCATGGATGAGGCCGGCCGTCCCGAACTGAGCTGGCGGGTCTACTTCGACTTGGCGCAGATCCTGCCGCTGACCTGGCTGGTCTTTGCGGGCTTGCGCTGGCGCCTGTTCACCAACTTCGCCCCTATGGGCCGCTTCTACAGCGACGCGCGCACGGGGCGCCTGCCCAGCGTCTCCTGGATCGAGCCGCTCATGACGGGCACAAGCCGCAACGACGAGCATCCGCCCTACGGGGTGCGGCCCGGGGAGCGCCTGCTGCTCAGCGTCTACCGCGCGTTGCGCCGCAGCCCGGCCTGGCCGCGGACGCTGCTGATCGTGACCTACGATGAGCACGGCGGGCTGTACGACCACGTGCCGCCGCCCGCCGCGGTGCCCCCGCTGCCTGGCGCGCCGCCCGGGCAGTTCGGCTTCCGCTTCGACCGGCTGGGGCCCCGGGTCTGTACCCTGCTCATCTCGCCGTATATCGCGCCGGGCACCGTCTTCCGCGCCCGTGACCCCTTTGGTCCGGATGTGCCACTCGACCACACCGCCATCGTGCGCACGATCTGCGCCCGCTTCGGCCTGCCCCCGCTCACCCGCCGCGACGCGGCCTCCCCGGACCTCGGGAGCGCGTTGACCCTGAAGCAGCCGCGCGGCGACAACCCGCCGGTGCCGGCGCCGCAGCTGACCCGCGCCGCGCACACCGGCGCGGGGCTGGGGTGAGAGGGGGACGGATGGGAAGCGGGCGGTGGGGGGCCGAGGTTCCCGTAGCCTTGGAGCACGACCGGGTGGCGACCGCGTCGGCTTCTCGGCCGATGCAGCGTTCCCGCGGCAGCGCGCTGGGGATGGTCGGCCCCTTCGGCCCGGTTGTTGCTGCCGTCTACCTGGCGGGTACCTGCCAACGACCGAGCAGTGTCCTGCACCGTGCGGGGCGCACCAGCGGGGTGTGTGCTTCAGGATCTCTTGGGGGGCTTCCCCCGTCGCCACATCAACCGCAACCGCTGGTCACCACATCCACCCTGGTCACCCGGCGTGCGCCGAGCGAGGGAGGTCGGTCGCGGGTGTCGGTGGACCTCACGCCACCGCGTAAGCCGTTCAGTCGGCCTACCGCCCTCGCCGCCACTCGCCCGGAGCGTCAGCGCATGGGCTCAGTCCCCCTACGTCCCGCCCGGCCCGCCCGCCCCGCGGGTGCGCATCGAGGCTGTACCGGTCTGCCGCCGTCGCACCGCTTGCGTAACGGGCGCCCGGTGGATATCGTGCAGGTGAGATCAACCAGACGCGATCACCGGGCGAGGGGAGGATCCGCGATGGCGGAGCGCGTCGCCATCACGCTGCGTTTGGCAGGCGACCTGCTGGACCGCGTGCGTACGGTGGCCCGAGCCGAGGGATCGTCGGTCAACGCGTTACTTCAGCGCGCGGCCGAAAAGGAAGTGGAGACCCTCGAGCAGGACGCCGCCAGAGCCTTGAGGCTGGAGCATCGCCAGCGTATCGCGGAGCGGCTCGGCGGCCCGCTGCCCGATTCGACGTCGCTGGTCCGGCGGTTGCGCGAGGGTGGGCGGCATGCCTTTGACGACGAGGCGGATCTGCCTGGACAGTAGCGTGCTGTTCAAGCTCGTGCTCCCGGAACCGCAGGCGCCGGCCGCCGACGCGTTGCTGGCGTCCGCCGTCAAGGCGGCGGTACTCGTGGTGGCGCCCGCCTTCGCCTGGGCCGAGGTGGGCTCGGGCATCCGCCGCCGGGTCCGCCAGGGTTTGCTGACCGGCACGGAGGCGGACGCTGCCTGGCTGGACTTCCGCGGGTTGCCCGTGGTCTTCCTCGCGGGCGAGGACACGGCCGACCGCGCCTGGGCGCTGGCCCAGCGTTGGCACCTGCCCACGCTCTATGACGCCGCCTTCCTGGCGGCTGGCGAAGGAGCGGGTTACTGGACGGCCGACGAGGATCTCCTGCGCGCCCTGGTGCCCGACACCCCGCCCTGGGCCCACCGTCTCGGCCATCCCTTCGTCGCGCCCGCCTGACGGGCGGTGCGGCGCCAGACGCGGGGCCGGCCATGGCGCTCACGGCAGGTCGCGCGCCTCTTCGCGCAAAGCACGTCCTGCCCGGCTTGCGCGACCGGGGGCGTGCACGGCGCGCCGCGCCGTGGTCGGTTCCCGTGCGGCAACCGGGAGCGGGGAGACCGCCATCGGGACGCCGGCCAGGGGGCGCGCACGACCGGAGCCCGCTCAAGCGGACCAGCCGGCGAGGTAGGCCTGCCAGGCGCGTTGGGCCGCCGGTCCGGGGGGCCAGCCGTGCGCTCCGCGCAACAGGGGCGCGAGTGCGGCGGAGCGGGGGCGCACGGCCGCGTTTTCGTAGTCCACGATCCACGTGCGGCCCGCCCCCGGATCGACGAGCACGTTCTCGGGCCGGAGATCCCCCTGGTCGAACACATCCGGGTCGGCCGCAACGGGCATGCCCCTGGCGTTGGCGCCCGCCAGATGCAACTCGGCGAGCACCCGGGCGGCGGGCTCCTCTCCGGGCCGCACGAGTGCGGCCACATTCCCTGCGCGCGCCTGCAGGATCCGGCGGTGGGAGGCGGCGTGGGCCCGTCCCAGGGCGTGCAGGGCCAGGTCCCGGGCGTTCTGGTTGTGGGCGTCCAGCGGGCGTCCGGGGACGTCCTCCAGCAGCAGGAGCAGCACGCCCTCCACCGCCGCCCGCCCGTGCAGGGCAGGGGCGAGCAGCGCCCCGTCCAGGACCCGCGCGTACAGCAGGCCTTCGCGGTCGTCCGGGCGGTCGTTGCGCCACTTGAGGATGCACGAGGTGGGCGCTTGCCGTCCGGTCAGGTGCAGCCGCTCGACGCCGCGACCGACTCCCTCCTGCAGCCGCACCTGCAGCGTAGCCCGTCCGGTCACTGCCGCGCCCGGCCACGCCGTGGCCACCAGGGAGGCCAGCGCGGCCGGCGGCGGTCCCGCATGGACGGGCTGTGCCACTGGGTTGCCCCCTCCGCGGCCGACGGTTCGACGGGCTACGCGCGCTGCCTGCGGGTGCGGCCAGGGCGAGTGTCGCGGTTGCCTCGACACGGTCTTTGTGGAGATGTTCATCCTAATCCCTGCCGGGTGCGATGGCCGGATCCGACGCCCGTCGTGGGACCGGCGAAGTAACCGGAGGGGGGCCGACGCAGCGTAAACGTTCGGTGAAGTGCGCGTGGAGCCGCAAGATGTGGCCCGCGCGTACCGCGGGGATCTGCCTCCAAGCCAGAAGGGCCGCGCGGGACGGGGGCCTGGCCGGTCCCGAGGACCTGCACGTCGCCTGCCGGGACCTGCTCTAGCACTGGCTGCCGGAGCAGCGTGCGTGCTGGGAAGGCCACGTGGGCTCGTAGACGCAGGGCCATGGCAGAACTTCGGGGCCCGGGTGCGGCTGCGGCCGCGTGGCGCGCGGGACTGGGAGGACGTGGCGCTGCCGGGTCCGGAGGCGGCCCCCAACTGGTCGCGCAGCGTCGTCGACTTGGCGGAGGCCGCCCGGGAGGGCCGCCCGCCCCGCTGCTCGGCCCACCACGCGCGCCACATCCTGGAGGTCATGCTGGCGATCGAAGAGTCGGCGGCCGCGGACGGGGAGCCGCGGGACATCGCACGGCGGTTTCCCGCGCCGCCGCCACTTGTCGAGTGAGAGGCGACCCCCTTCCGTGGGGACGGATTGAGCCAGTGCGGCACCTTCCAACGTGTCGTCTACCGCTTCGGCCTGGTGGAGGGGATCCGCGCGGGCCACCTGGTGGACGTGCGCGCCTTCCGCGTGCGGACGGACGTGGCGCTGGACCGGGTGGGGACGGCGGCCGGGGACTTCGTGGCCGGGGAGCTGGAGGCCGCGGTCAACACGCTGGCGCGCAACGCCGCCGCCGTCCCGGTCTACGCCGCGCACGCCGCGGGTCGGCGGGCCCTGGTCTTCGCGGCGGGCGTGGCCTACGCGCACGACCTGGCCCAGGCCTTCCGCCAGGCGGGGATCGCGGCCGAGGCGGTGGACGGGTCCACGGAGGCGGAGCGGCGGCACGCCAAGTCGCGATGGTCCGGGCGGATCCTTCCCTTGCAGAGCCTTGTCCCGTGTTCGCCCACCGCTTGGCCTCAACGGTTCATCGCCCGGCCTCGACCGCCAAGGCTACCCGTAGCGCGCCCATCCGCGCCCGCAACGGCTCGCGCCTCTCGCTCCAGCAGCGCCTGTTTCCGCTCGATGCCCCAACGATAGCCCGAGACCGAGCCGTCGCTCCGCACCACGCGGTGGCAGGGGATGGCGACCGCGACCGGGTTCGCGGCACATGCCGCGGCGACGGCGCGCGCGGCGTGCGGCGCACCGATGCGGGCCGCAAGCTGCTGGTAACTCACCTGCGCCCCCGTCGGGATGTCCTGCAGCGCCTGCCAGACGCGCCGTTGGAACGCGGTCCCCCGCAGATCCAGCGGCAGGTCGAGCCCGCGCGCCGGCGCCTCCACGCAGCCGACCACCGTCGCCACCCACCGCTCGAAATGCGCGTCGGCACCGATCAGTTCGGCCCGGGGGAAACGGTCCTGCAAGTCGCGCAGCAGCGCCTCCGGGTCATCGCCCAGCGAGATGGCGCAGATGCCCTTCTCGGTCGCCGCGACGAGGATCGCGCCCAGCGAGCACGCGCCGATGGCGAAGCGGATGGAGGCGCCCGGGCCTCCGTGGCGGAAGCGCGTCGGCGCCATGCCCAGCATCAGCGGAGCCGCAGCGTAGAAGCGCGCGCTGGAGCCGAAGCCAGCGCTGTAGAGGGCCTGCGTCACGCTCGCGGCGCGGCGCAACTCGCTGCGCGCCCGCTCAGCACGCCGGGCGGCGATGTAAGCCAGCGGCGTCACCCCAATCGTCGCCTTGAAGACGCGGTGGAAATGAAAGGGGCTCATGCCGGCGGTCCTGGCCAGCACGTCCAGGTGCGGCGGCTCCGGTTCCGTCTCGATCAGGCGGCAGGCCCGCACCACGGCGGCGAGCCGCTCCTCGGCGGGGCTGGCCCCGGCCGGCCGGCAGCGTTTGCAGGCGCGGAAACCGGCACGCTCGGCCTCCGCGCCGTTGGCGAAGAAACGGACGTGCTCGCGCCGCGCCAAAGGCGCCCCGCAGCCGGGCCGGCAGTAGACGCCGGTCGTGCGCACGGCGTAGACGAAGGCGCCGTCCGCGCCGCGGTCCCGCCGCGCCACGGCCGCCCAGCGGGAGTCGTCGTCGGCAAACGTCCTGGAGTGCCGTTGGTGTCCCGTTCCCACGCAGGCCAAGAGGCCACCCCCTCTGTACGTTGCGAGGAGCCCGCCCCTTAGGAGCCGCCTTCCAATAAGTCAGGACGGATCGCCGTCAGGTGACGGCCTGTTCCCGTCTGGGGGCTACAGGCGCCCGGTAGCCTAACGGAGCAGCGCCAGAGTCGCCTTCAGGACGAAGGCCGAAGCCCGCGCGTGTCGACGGCGCGCCGCGACACGGACCCCACGATACGGTAGGGCTCTCGGGGGCGCTCTCAACCAGGCCTACCTTGATCGCTGGCGGCTCCTTTAGCGATTCTACCGCGGCCCGGCGTCGCGGACGTTTCGCTTCTTGCGCGCAAACACTTCGCTCCGCCACGACGGGCCGGGGCCGCCCGCCCAACTGCTGGCGACGCGCTGCCGTTCTCCCGCAGCAAGGCCTCCGCATGCGGCGAGGTCGGCAGCGGGGCGTTGACCCTGGTCCCGCGCGTGCCGTCGTTGGCGGTGTCAGCACGGGACTCCGCGGTGCGAAAGACCCGGAAGGTTCCCGGGGGCGGGAGACGAACGCGCCCGAGCGGCGGGGCGAGCGCGGCCGGGCGCGCGGTCGCCGACGGCAGGGGCCTCCGTCCGGTGGGGTTGTCCGTGCCGGTCACCCGGCGGCCGCTCGCAGCGGAGCGTCGGGGCGCGCTGGGGGGCGGTCGGAGGCCTCCGGCGCTCCGCCTTGTGGGGATGGCATGATGGTGCGCGAGCGCATGGTCCCGGAGCGCCCACGCCGAGCCTCAACCTCGCGCCCGGTGGCGCGCCACCCGCAGCGCGCTGTGCTCGCCTGTGGTGCGCGCGCCCCGGGCGGGGATGCCCGCGCCCTTGCGCCCCGTCCGGAGGCGTCCTCCTGCGACGCCCAACCGATGCGGAAAGGCGGCGTGCCGATGAACGATCCGCCCGCCCCCCTCTGCATCCGCCTCACCGGCCCAGCCACGGGACGGCGGCGCCTGCCCTGGCGCGACCTCGCCGTCTATGGCGGTCACCTGCAGGCTGCAGTGGATCGCGTGGCCCTGGTCTTGCTCGGCAGGCCGGGCGGCATGCCCGGCCGCCGGCCGGCGGAGGTCGCCGAGCGCTGCACGCTGGAGGTGGTGGCCACAGGGGGCGACGACGGCGTGACCGTTGCGTGCGATCTCCCGCCGCGCGGGCCTGAACGATCGCTTTTTGGCGATCTCGGTGAGCAGGCGCTGCACGGCCTCGTGGCGGGGCTCTCGCGGATGGAGGAAGGCGGGGACGTGTTGCCCTCCGGGTACGACCGCGGGGTGCTGCTGGCCCTGCGCGGCGCCGGCCAGGTGCTGCGCCGCGGCGTCGACCGCGTGGATTGGGATCTGCGGCTCGATGGCGGGTGCGCGTCCGCGCGCCATACCCCCGCGACGCAAGCCGCCGTGCAGGCGTGGCTGCGCAGGCCCGAGTTGCGCGAGCAGGCGATCGAGGGGCGCCTCCTCATGGCCGACCTCGCGGAGAGCCGGTTGCGCTGCCGGATCCATCCGCCGCTCGGCCGGCGGCCCATCCTCTGCCGGTTCGACGAGGGACTGGCACCCATGGTGCGGGACGCCCTGGCCGCCTATGTGCGCGTATACGGGGTGGCGACGGTGGTCCACGACGAGGTGCACCTCTTTGCCGTGCACACGCTCCAGGTCGTCGATCCGCCGCCGGACGCGGCGGGCGGCGCCGCCACCGTAGCGCCGCCACCGTAGCGGGGAACCGCGACGGGCGGGCGGCGTGACGCCGTGACGGTCCGCCTGGGTCGGAGCGCCGTCGGCTGCGTCGGGAAGGGGCCGGCGCAAGGGCCGCCGCTCGGAGGCGGCCAGCCCCCGCGCCCCCGCTCACGGGGCGGCCCGGGGGAGCGGCGGGTGTCGGTTCACCGGCCGGTGCGCCAGGGGGATGCCGTGCCCGTGTAGCAGCAAGATGAGGAAGCGGACGAACACCGCGGCTGCCAGTAGGACGACGATCAGCGTGAGGGGATTGCCGTCAACCAGGCTTTCCAGATAGGCCACGATGCCCACCCATCCGCGCCCGAACAACCGGGAGGCCCCCTTCCGACAGGGAGCGGCTTGGGATGCCCGTCGCACACCGGTCTCGGGTGGCCCCGGCGGCCTCACGGCCCGTCACGTCCTCAAAGCCCTCGGGCCGGGTCTGCGGGGGCGAGGGCGCCCTCGAAGTGGCGGCGTAGCTTGGATTTCACGCGCCACAGCGCGTTGTCCACGGACTTGACGTGCGTGCCGCACGCCGAGGCGATGTCCAGGAAGGAGCGGCCCTCCAGATAGAGGAACGCGACCCGGCGCTCGTAGGGCGAGAGCACGGCCTCGATGGCTTGCGCGAGCGCCGAGGACTCCTCGCGGCGCACGGCCCGCTCCTCGGGCGACTCCGCGGACCGATCGGACAGCACGTCTTCCAGCGTACGCACGCCGTCGTCGTAGGCCGGCTGGCTCAGAGACAGCGCGGCGTTGAGCGGCAGGTGCTTCTGTCGGGTGGCGGCCTTGACCGCGGTGATGACCTGGCGGGTCGCGCACAGTTCGGCGAAGGGGCGGAAGGGCACGCCCGTCTCGGCGCGGTAGTCGCGCACTGCTTTGAGGAACCCGATGGTGGCCTCTTGCAGCAGGTCCTCGACCTCGCCGTCCGGGAGGAAGTACCGGCGGGCCACCGCGCGCAGTAGCGGCGTGTAGCGGGCGAGGAGCCCCGCCATCGCCGCCTCGTCGCCCCCCCGCGCGCGCAGGACGGCGTCCCCCTCCAGATACAGGTCCGCCAGGTCGCGCTCCGCCACCGCCACGGGAAAGGACCACCTCCCGTCGTGCCCGGTGCTTCCTCGGCCGGTGCCCGGGTTCCTATGCCGGACGGCCGGCGGGGCACGCGGGAGCGGGTGGGCGGGCCTCCGCGACGCCCTCGCGACCAGGGGCCGCGCCGTTCAGGCCGGCGGGCTCGGGTCACGCGGCGCGATCGAATGTCGCCCTCGGAGTCGCGCTGCCGCCGCCGGGTGCGCGTTCGCGCGTGGCGTAGCGAACGCGGTCGTCAGGCGCGCGCGCCAGCGTGAGCGAGGGATGGCGTGCCGCGCTGTCCCAAGGGGTGCCTGGGGCGTCACGCCTAGGACGCTGCCGCCGGAGGCCTACACGCGTCGATGATGGTTTGCCCGCGGCGAGGGGCCACAGGGCCAGCACCGATGCGGGGGGCGTGGTGACGAGCCGGGCGGCCCGCCCGGGTAACCAGAGCCCGTCGCCCGGGGCCGCCGAGCCCTGCGCCTGCAAGGCCGCGCCGACGGCTCACGCACGACTACAACACCACAAAGACGCGTCCCCACGGTTTGCCGCGCGTTTCCGCGCTCCGCGCATGCGCGGCCGGGGGCTGGCCCGTCCCGCCCCTCCCGCCGCCGGCAGGAACCGCCCGCGCGCCCGCCAAGCACCAGGCCCATCCGGCGACGCGGTCGCGGCCAAGGGTGAAAGGGGCGGTGGGCGATACTGCGCGTGGCCTTTGTGGGTGCCGGGGGGATCGCGGGACGATACCTGCAGACGCTGCAGGCCGAAAAGGAGGCAGGCCGTGCCACGTTGGCCGCGGCCTGCGACTCGGTGGAAGAGCGGGTGGCCCGGGCGGCCGCTCCCTTCGGCGCGAGGGTGTTCACCGACTGGCGCCGCATGCTGGAGGCCGAGCGCTACGATGCGGCGTTCATTTGCGTGCCGCCATTCGCGCACGAGGGCCAAGAGGCCGCGTTCGCCGAGCGCGGCAGCCACCGGTACGTGGCCAAGCCCGTGGCCCTGCACGCCGCCTACGCGCGCGGGGTGCTGGACGCGGTACGGCGCGCGGGCGTACTCGCGTCTTCCGGCTACATGTGGCGCTACAACAGCGTGAACGAGGAGGTGCAGGCGATCCTGGCCGGCCGCCCCGTGGGGCTGGTCCTGGGCGCCTACCTCGGCGGCCTCCCCGGCACGCCCTGGTGGCGGCGCAAGGCCGAGTCGGGCGGGCAGATGGTGGAGCAGACCACGCACAACTTCGACCTGGCGCGGTACTTCCCGGGCGAGGTGGACGCCGTTTCGGCCACCGGCTCGCTGCGGCTGCTGACAGACGTCCCAGAGATGCAGACAGAGGACGCCTCCGTCTGCCAGTCGCGCTTCGCGTGCGGCGCGATCGGCAACATCGCCTCGTGCTGCGCGGTCGAGGCCGGCGGCGGGCGCGCGGACGTGGAGATCTACGCCAGGGGTGCCGCCTTGCGCTACGACTGCGAGCGCGGCTTCCGCGACTGGGTTGACGGGCAGCAACGGTCAGCGGAGAACCGCAACGACCCGTATGAGGACATCGTGCGTGCCTTCCTGCAGGCGGTGCGCGCCGGTGATGGCAGCTTGCTGCGCTCGCCGTATGCGGACGCGGCGGAAACGCTGGCCGTCACGGAGGCGGCGGAGCGGTCGCTCCAGGCCGGCGGGGCCCCGGTGGCGGTGGAACGGGTGGCGCGGGGGTAGCGGGAGCGCGCGGGGTGCACGCCCCAAGCCGGTTCCGGGGCCTGCTCCGATCCCGGCGACTGCCTCGCCCTGGAGGCGGCCGCCTGCGGCCCCGTCCCTGCTCGCTGCCGAACGTCACGGGGGGGGGACCACGCTCGGGCCCCAGATGGCGCCGTCGGTCGGATGTGCCTTGGGGGTGCACCAGATGGCACGTCGCCCGAGGGCTGAAGGGGTCGGGACGTCCGCGCAGCCTCGTTCGCCGGTCAGGCCCGGGGGCGGCGGCAACGGCCGCCCCGCCGGGACCTTCCAGCGGGTGGGGCCGACGCACGACGCCGCTGCAGCGGTGTGGTGGGGGGACGCCCCGCGCGGCACGCGCACCGTGTGCTGGCGCCGCGGGCGCCAGGCAACGGCAGAAGCCCGGGGACTGGATCGCGGCGCGCAGGCTACCCGGATGCCAGGCGGCGCACGCTTGCCGCGTGCCGTTCGCTGTGCGCGCAGGCAGTGGATGGGCGGGCGACGGGGCGGTTCTCCCCCCCGAACGGTCGCCCGGGCCGGTCCCTGCCAGTGCCCATCCCGCGGATGCGCCGTCCGGACCCAGGCCCGCGATCGTCGCGGCTCCCGTTGGACCATAGGGGGAGCCGCGGGCATAGAGCGGGCACCCGTGCATGCCGCGCGGCGCCTGTTCCGCTCATGCGAGGGCTTGTTTCCCGCTCGCGCCTTACCGGGACCCCGTCTCTTTGCCACGGTGGAGGTGGGCGCATTTGCCCGGAGCCCCGCAGCCGCCCTCCGAACGCCGCTGGGTGGCGCGTGTGCGCGCGCTGGCGGAGCCGCGGGCGCGGCGGGCCGAGCGCGCGTGCTTCGTCGAGGGCATCCGCGCCGTGCTCGCCGCCGAGGAGGCGGGCTTACCTGTGGAGGCCGTGCTCCTGTGCCCGGAGAGCCTGCGCAGCGAGGCGGCCTGGGATGCGGTGGCGCGTCTGGAGCGTCACGGCGTGCCGCGCGTCGACCTGCCAGCGCGCCGCTTTGCGCAGCTCTCCGACATGGACAACCCCGTTGGGCTGGCCGCCGTGGTCGGCTGGGCCCCGGCGGCGCTGGATGCCCTGGACCCTCCGCCGGGGGCGCTGGTCGTGATCGCCGAGGATGTCGGCGACGCCGGCAACCTCGGCACCCTGCTGCGCACCGCCGACGGCGCGGGGGCCGCCGCGGTCGTGGTGGCCGGCTCCGGCGCTGACCCCTCGCACCGCCGCTGCCTGCGGGCCAGCCTGGGGACGGCGTTCCGCCTGCCGGTGGCGCTGGCCGGCGAAGGGCCGCGGGCGGTCTCTTGGGCCCGCGCACGCGGGATGGCGGTGGTGGCCACCTCGGCGCACGCAGAGCGCGCGCACTGGGGCGTGGACTACCGTCCGCCCTTGGCTCTTGTTGTCGGCAGCGAGGAGCGGGGGCTCCGGCCCGAGACCGCTGCCGCCTGTGACCTTGCCGTGCGCATCCCGATGTGGGGAACCGCCAGTTCTCTGAATGTGGCGGTGGCCACGGGGGTCCTGCTGTATGAGGTGCGGCGCGCCTGGGGGGGCGGGTAGGGGAGGGCGGGGCGTGGGGGGGGCTTTCCCTCCACGCCCCGCCCTCGTTGTTTCGTGCCCACCGGGAGAGTGGTCGAAAACGCGCAGGACAGTGCCTCCCACCGCCACCAGCAGGGCCCAGCTGCCGCTTGCGCCGACCAGTGTAGTCGGCCGACTTGCCGACCGTTCTCACAGGGAGCGACGCACGCGGTGGCCGATCGTCGGCCATGCTCCGCGAAATGTCCCGCCCGGACGCGCCAACGCGCACCGAGGGGGCGGTCGGGGGGCACGCCCCCCGACTGCCCTTTGCCGCTCTCAGCGCGAGGAGCCGACAGGACCAGTGCGGCGGGCGCGGTCCGACCGGTGTGCCCACCCCGCGACTCGGGAACATGCGGCGGCCGATTCAGCGGTCCGCCCTGCGCTCTGCCGCCTGAAAGTCGCGTACGATCCGGGCACGGGCCCGTTGGGCCTCATCGGGTGTGCAGTGGGTGCTCGCGAGCCGTTCGAGGAGGATGTCCTGGCGGACGAGCCCCGCGGCGACAATCGCGGCGCAGAAGCGCATGTCCTTCGGTCGCCCCGCCACGTACTTGGAGATCAGCAGGTCGTGCGGCTCCAGGCAGTGTCCGGTGACACCGTAGGTGTTCTCTCCCCGTACCTCGACCAACCGTTCCTCCCAGCCCGCGGGCAGCCTGGCCGTCTCCCGGGAAACCCCCTGCGCATAGATGGCGAACCGCTCGTGGAAGGGTGACGCCTCGCCGATGGCACCGTCGATAAGGTCCGCCTTGCGCCCGTCCGCGTCCCCCACGGGCAGGAGGTCTGCCTCCATGGACTCCGTGGCAGCCTCCGGCAGCCCCGCGGGGTGCGCCCCCAGGATGGCCTGGCTGCCGATCACGACCACGTCCCTGTCGCCGAGGATGGCGCCTGCCGCCCGGATGAGGTGTTCCAGTTGCTCCCGCGTCACCCCGCCCCACCCCCCACGAGCCACCATTGCCGAAACGCCCGATACACCTCCCAGCGCTCGTGAGGGGAGAGTACGCCAGCGAAGGGGGTGCACTGGCGAAGGTCCCGCGCATCCTGGCTCTCCGAGATCAGCATGCCGGCCAGGGTGTCTAGTGGGCCGTCGAGCAGTTCGCTCCAGCGGCACAGGTACGGTCCCACGGACGGTCCGTGGGATCCGCGGATCCGCGCCAGGTTGGCCTTTGCCTTGGCCCGCACCCACCCCGGATCGGCGCGTAAACGCGCCGCGATGGCCCGGTGCAGCCAGAGCGAGCGTTCTTCATTGTACGCGTGATCCCGCAGCGCCCGATTCATCGTGGCTATCCTCCCGGTCGCCCCTGCGCCGATGGTGCCGAGGCCTGCCGTCGGCAGCGGGTCCTGTCCGTGGCGTCCACCAGGCTGAGACGGGCGGACATCCGCTTTTCAGGGGTGGCGCCGCCGTGCATGGGGGACTCTTCTGGAATTCCCTCGGGGGGCCCGTACCGCGCCCACCCGTGCCCTCACCCGCGGGCCCCCCGCCCCCAGACCTCTGGATTGACGAGGTGAGGCGGGCGTTCGCCGCGCAGGACGAGGGCCACGTGCTCCGCGGCCCTGCGCCGCAGTTCCGCTTCCGACTCCTCGGAATACCAGGCGACGTGCGGCGTGAGGATGACCTGCGGCATGGCGAGCAGCGGGTGGTCTGGCGCTGGCGGTTCGCGCGCCAGCACGTCCAGGGCGGCGCCGCCGATCCGCCCCGCGCGCAGGGCGGCGACGAGGGCGTCCTCGTCGACCACGGGCCCGCGCGCGGTGTTGATCAACACCGCTGTCGGCTTCATCAGGCCGAGCAGGCGTGCGCCGACCAAGCCCCGCGTCGCGGGGGACAGCGGGGTGTGCACTGAGACGAAGTCCGCGGTACGGGCCAGGTCGTCCAGGGCGGCCGGCTCCACGCCGGCCTGCAACATGGCCTCGGCCGGTACAAGGGGGTCGTGGGCCAGCACGCGTAGCTGCAGCGGCGCCACCTTGGCGGCCAGGGCGCGCGCCATGCGGCCGAAGCCGATGAGGCCCAGGACCCTACCGCGCAGGCGGCCCATCGGCTGGCCCACCTTGTAGTCCCAGAGGCCGCGTCGCACCTGGGCGTCCAGTGCCGCCACCCGCCGTGCGCTCGAAAGGAGAAGCGCGAGGGCGTGGTCGGAGACCTCGTCGACGCAGTAGTCGGGCACGTTGGTCACGCAGATCCCGTGCGCGGTGGCGGCGGCCACGTCCACGGTGTCGAAGCCGACGCCGTACCGGGAGATGACGCGGCAGCGGCGCATGGCCGCCAGGGTCTCCGCCCCGATGGGACAGTATTGGTTGAGCACAGCGTCGGCGTCGGCGGCCGCGGCCGCCAGTTCCCGCTCCGAGCGGCACTGGGCCGCCAGCAGGCGTACCGGGTGGTCGAGGGCGCTGAGCGTCGCTTCCTCGATGTCCAAGTCCGCGTACTCGTGGTCGCTGACCACCACGGTCCAACCGGACCCCACGTGCCTTTGCCCCCCTGCGTAGCCTCAGCGTCCGGCTCCATCGTTCGCCTATTGCCGCAAGCCCTGGAGTCACAAGGTGAGCCCCTGGCCGCCTGCGTCGGCAGAACCCTCCAACTGAACCGTTCCTCGATGGCGGACGTGCAACGACCATGGCCCGGCGTACTGAGCACACGGGTCGGTACCGCCCGGTTGCATCGTAACGCCCCACGCCCTCCCCTCCGGCGGCCGGCCCAATCCCGCAACCCCGTGGCGCCCCTCAAAAAGGGGAACGCCCTGCCGATAACTCCGCATGGAGGAGCACGGAGGCCCCTATCGAGGCGCCGGCGCGCGCCCGGATGGCGCCCCGCGGCGCAAAAGCGTGAGGAACCATGGTCCGGCTCCGAGCGCGCCTGGATCGTCCGGGCCGCACGGCGACCGGCGGCCACCCGTTGACCAGAGCCACGGCTGGCGTGGTGGCGAGCGCCACCGCCTGCGGGGCGATGGTGTCCTTCCTGCGGCACGGCGGCACGCCCCTGGCCACCGTGCTCGCGCTGTTCTCGGCGACCTTCCTCGCGATGTGGCTCAGTCTGTATCCGCGAGCCCGCTAGCTTTGCCTCGTGAACGTCCTCTTTCGCGAGGCAAAGCGTTTCCCTGTCCCTCTGGTG
Organism: Bacillota bacterium; assembly: GCA_021797775.1. GTDB lineage: Bacteria > Bacillota > Sulfobacillia > RBS10-35 > JAJYVN01 > JAJZZC01. Next base: position 26,107 of record JAJZZC010000014.1, on the reverse strand, counting down.
ACCCCCAGGGGTCTTTGTGCCGTCGCGGCCCGGCTAGGGGGGCCTCTGGTCTTCGCGTAGTTGACGGCGGGCCGTTGGCTGGCGGCAGCGTCGGGGCAAGTCCCCGACTGCGCGGCCTGCGCAGGGGTCCCTCCTGGCGCGCGCGGATGCTCCCCCGCTCCGCCTGGGACGCCCGCACCTCCAAGCCGGCCGCCGGCCCCAGCCTCCCATACTGGGCTGGTTGCCAAACCGACGGTGGCGGCAACGCATCGAGGCCCAGGGGCTACACGCCCCTCTGGGCCTGTCGGGCGGCCCACGGCAAACGGCGTGGCGGCTGCTCTTCCGCTGCGCGCGCCCTTCCGGCGTCACGCTGCAACGAGATTCGTCCAAGGCGCCGCTCATTGCCGGCAATGGGCTAAAGGGGGCTAAAGGGCTGCTGCGTCCGGCGGCGCGCGTGCTTGTCTCAATGGCCGCTCATGCCGCAGCGGGATGCGCGCAGTAGCGGTGCCTGGCGACGCGCCCCTGTCGCAGCGGGGACCGCGTGCACGGGAGGGGGGCGGATGCCCCCCTCCCGTTACGGTGCCGGAGGAGCGGGGGAATGAGGGGGGCGGGAGGAGGAGCCGGGACCGGGAAGCGACGGGCACTGAGGAGAGGGGAGGCGACCCGTCACCGGGGCACCTCCCCTCTCCTCAGTTGACCGGGTAGATGAGCAGGTCGATCGGCAGGGAGGTCGAGGCGGCCGACATCCACGACATATCCGCGACCGTCACCGCCACGGGATGGAGTTGATATATCCCCATGAGCACGGCATCGTTGGCCTGGCTGACGAACGGCTGGTTGTACGGCAGGGGGACCACGCCCGGGTTGCCCACGCCGCCCGTGGTCACGGACGTGCCGGCGAAGGGCCCGCCGCGCGGGTGCAGCATGACGGCGTAACTATCGTAGCGGCTGCTGGACGAGCTGGTCAGGGATAGGTTGACTTGATAGAGCACGCCGTAGTTGCCATAGTCCACCACCCGGGCCCCCCCGTCCACGGCGGAGGTGCCGACGAGGAAGGACCCGGTGTTCCCGCCCTGCCCAAAGGAGAACATCATCCGACCGCTACCGGGGACCGTCTCCGACGCGGTGCACGTGAGGTCGGCCCCGGTGAAGGTGCCGCGCATCGGCGTGCCCGCGGCGTTCAGCACGGTGCTGGGTAGGACGCTCAGGCCCGCCGTGGAGGCCGCTGGCTGGGTCTCGGCGACGACGCTGACCTGCACCGGGGCGGTGGTGAGGAAGTCGTAGATGCCATTGACGGCCTGGCCCTTGGCCACCGCATGCTGCACCAGGTTGCCCAGGAAGAACGAGCCGCCCGGCATCAGGGTGAACTGCTGCTGCTCCATAGGTTCAAACCAGATGTGTTCCGCCTGCTTGCCTACCGCCACGAAGTCCGACGACGGTCCGGCCACGCCCTGCCGCGTCAGGTAGATGGTGATGGGTGCGCTCCCCTGGTTGGTCAGCAGCGCGCCGATGTGCAGCGGCGAGGGCGAGTCGTTGACATGGTAGAGGTAGACGCGCACCTTGCCGGAGACGGTGTCCTGATAGAGGATGCCGGGTCCGGGCACCTGCTCCGGGCCGTCGCTGAACACCAGGGTTGGCCCGGTGGCCTGCAGCGGGCAGGACATCGGCGCCAGCCCCTGCGTGGGGTCGGTTGGGAAGTGGAGCATGACGCCGGGGTAGACGCCCGAGGTGGTCCCCGGGGTGGAGGACTGCCCTAGGACCATCGCGACCGTGGTCTGCGCACCGCTCCCCGCACCGCTACTGGGGGCCGATAGCGGTTGCCCGAAGCGGCAGACCGTACCGCTGGCGCCGGTGCAGTGCAGCGTAAAGTGCGGGGCGCCGCCCGGCTGGGCCACGCAGGATGCGACGTACTGCGCCGGGAGGTAGGCGCACTCGGCGGCGGAGAAGTGCGCACCCTGCTCGAACAGTTGGGCGTAATGCTGACGCTCCGCCATGGACTCCTTGGCCACCGGCGACTTCTGGAGCTGGACCCGGACCGCCACCTGGCAGGCGGACCAGAGGGACGGTGGCAGGAGGTCGCACTGTTGTGCCTTGAAGTTGGCGTCGTGCGTCCAATAGTACAGGTAGCGTTGCTGGACGGCCGGGGGCGCGGGCCGCGGGCTCGCGCCGGATCCAGAGGTGGCAGGGGTCGTCGCGGCGGACGACGTCCCCGTGCCCGCTGCACCCGCGGGTGATGTGGCGGGCGAGGGAGCGGCCTGGCAGACGGTACCGCTCACCCCAGTGCACTGCACCGTGCTGGCGGCGGCACTCGGTGCGCGGGCTAGACAAGGCGCGACGAAGCGCGCTGGCAGCAGCGCGCAGAGGCTCGTGGCAAAGGTCGGCGTGTGCTGGAAGAGCGCCAAGTAGTGCAGACTTTCCGCCATCGTCTCGTGGACGGTCTGCGGGTTGGCCAACTGGGCGCGGACGGCCACCGCGCAGGCCGCGTGCAGTGAGTTGGGCAGGTACGCGCACTGGGCGGCGCTGAAGTTCGCGTCGTGATTCCACAGGTATAAGTAGCGACCTTGCTCGGCTGTCGCTCGCGTCGCGGCGGTCCCGCCGCCGTGGGCGGTCACGCTGGCCGCGAAGGCCGGTCCACCACCGGTCCCCAAGCCCATCAGGGCCGAGACCACGATGGCCAGGCCCAGTGCGCGCAGTGCCCGAGGCGCCAACAACAACATCACCCGCAATCCAGGGATGCGGGATCCCGATCCCCACCCCATCCATATGGCAACCGCTGGCGGGCGGCAAGGGATCCGGACCAACGGTAACCAATCGGTTAAGGTCAGCCGGCCGGGCTCACGCCGCTCGGCCGGCGGCTCACGCGCTGCCGCCGACGGTGCCGAGATTTCGGGCGATGTCGGCGACCTCTGCCACCAGGCCGTTGATCTCGGCCTCGTCTAGGAAGAACCCGCAGGAGAGGCGCACGGCGTTCCAGCCCGGGATGCTGCGCACGATGTACCCGCGCTCACGCAGGACCTCCACCACGCGCTCCGCCGCCACGCTGGCGACGCGGAAACTGACCAGGCCCGCGTGCCCAGGCGGCGTGAGCACCTCGACGCCGTTCACCGCCGTGAGCGCGCCGCGGGCCGCCGCGGCCAGGTCGAAGGTGCGCAGCCACACCGCCTCCCAGCCGATGGACTGCAGCCAGCGCAGCGAGGCCGCCAGGCCGGCCAGTCCCGGGGCGAAGGACGTACCGACCTCAAAGCGCATGGCGCCCGCGGCCGGCAAGTAGTACCCCTCCGCGTCGACGCGCGCGACACCCGCGTAGCCGGCGAACCCCGGCAGCAGACGCTCCTCCCAGCCCGGCGCCACCCAGAGGGCCCCGGTGCCCTCCGGTCCGCACAGCCACTTTTGCCCGGACACGGTGTAGAGGTCTGCGCCCAGTTCCGCTGGGGCCACGCGCATGGCCCCCACCGATTGCGCGCCGTCGACCACCACCGCGGCCCCGGCGGCGTGGGCTACCTCGGCCAGGGTGCGCAGTGGCAGGACCTCCCCTGTGGCGTACGACACGTGTGAGAGGAAGAGGGCGCGGACATTGCCGTGCATCGCCGCCGCGAGCATGCTCGCGGCCTCCTGCTCGCCGCGTGCCCGGCTCAGGCGGACGAGCCGCACCTCCACGCCGTAGCGCACACGCAGGACGCCCAGCACGATCTGGTTGGCGAGGTGCTCCAGATCGGTGGTCACCGCAACGTCGCCCGCGCGCCAGCGCAGGCCCATGGCGGCGATGTTCAGCCCGTCGGTTGTATGGTGGGTGAGGGCCAGGCGCTCCTCCTCCGTACACAGCAGGCGCGCCAATTGCGCGCGTACCGCCTGCGCCGCCTCGTGCGCGGCCCGGTGTGCCCCTGGAGCGATGCGGCCACGCGCCACCTCATCGGCGAAGGCGTCCTGCAGGGCGTCGGCCGCGGCCTCCGGGAGCGGACCGGCGGTGCCGGTGTTGCCGTACACCGCGTGGCGCAGAGCGGGCAGCGCGGAGCGCACCGACCCCAGGCGCGTCGGGGAGATCGCATCAGGCATGGCGGACCCTCCTCAGGGGCGAACTCCGGACGGGGGCGGCGTAGACCCACGGGGCGCGCGGCCGTGGGCGCGGCGGAAGCGCGTGGCGCAGGGGGCGCACCCCACGCCACGCGCTCCCCCGTGGGATCGTGCGCGGCGGCGGGCGCCGGTACGCACGCGGTCGACGGGATGGCCCGTTGCCTCACAGGGGCGCCTGCGGCGGCTTCCTCGGGCGAGGGGGCGGGCGGCCGCGCCTGCCCGGTGTCCCCTCGAGCGGTGCCGCAGCCTCGCACCGCACGGCCACGCCGCGCCGACCGGGTTCGCGGCGCGGGCCGCGTTGCCTTCCAAGGTGCCGGTGGGCCCTGGGTGGCGTCATGTTGGCGGGGGACCTTCGGTCGGAACGCGCGGCGAGCGGGGTGGCGCGGGGCCCGCACCGCACCAGCGGCCGGCCGTGGATGCCGCCTTACCCTGCCCGGCCCCCGTCGTCGGCCACGCCGGCTTCGCCCAGTCGCGGCGGCCCCAGCACCGCCCACGTGTGCAGCGCGCGCGGTCGAGCGTTGTACCAGGGCAGGAGCCCGTCGCGCAGCCCCTGCAGCTCCCACCCCTGGAGGTCCACGGTCCGGACCACCGAAGCGGAGGCCACGGCAGTTGGTATCCGTGGGGCGAATGGGGTGGCTGCCGGCTAGGCAACTGGCCGCCTCTGCCGCCGGGAGCCCCACGGTGGAGGAGACGTGGCGCCTTGAAGGTTTGCCTGTGTTCCGCGAACTATGTCGCCGACGTCAGTGGCTACCAGGTGCGGCGCTTCGACTGGGGCCGGTGCGAGCGCGCCACGGTGGAGGCGTTTGCGGGGGAGCGCTGGGCGGGCAGCTTCCGCACGTTGCTGCGGCGCGTGCGCGCGATGGGCTTCACGGCCATCGAGGTGTGGCAGGCGCACCTGCGGGCGGTCGGCGCCGATGAGGCGCGGTTGGCGGCCGCGCGGCGCATGCTGGAGGAAGAGGGGCTGCGCTGCGCCTCCTACACCTCTTTCTTCTCGAGCCCGCGCACGCCACGGGAGGACGTCGAGGCCGCCTTCCGTGTGGCCGAGGCGCTGGGGGCGGGGGTGATCGCCGGCGGCATGCACCGCGAGATGGCGCCGCTGGTGGATGAACTGGCCCGGCGCACGGGGGTGCGGATGGCGATCGAAAACCACGGCGAGAAGCCCGAGGCCTTGGCGGAGTTGCTTGCCAGTCTGCCGACCGCCTATGCCGAGACCATCGGGACCACGGTGGATACCGGCATCTACGCCGGCCAGGGCGACGACCCGGTGGCGTCGTGTGGGCTGTTGCGGGGCCGCATCTTTCACGTGCATTTCAAGGACGTGGCCGCCGTGGGGGCCCATGAGTGCTGCGCCGCGGGCCGAGGCGTGGCCCGGCTGGCTGATGTGACCGCGGAGCTGCGGCGGCAGGGGTACGCGGGCTTCCTCTCGATCGAGTGCGAGACGCTGTACCACGACCCGGACCCGGAGGTGCGCCAGAGCCTGGAGACCCTGCACGGCTGGCTCGGCGCCTGAGGGCGGGGTGCGGAGGCTGCGGGGTGGGCGTCCGCGTGCCGGCAGGGACCGGCGGTCTCCGCGTGGCGCCTTCGGGGCCGGGGGGCGAAGGCGTCGCCCCCCCCCTTTTTGACCGCGGCAGTGCGGACCAGCGTGCGGCGCGAGATGCCCCTGCGCTGGCGCGTGAGCGGATCTGGTCCCGCTGCCGGTACCGCTCGCACGCGTGCGCGACGGTCCGGGATGGCCCCTGAAGCGCGGCTGGCGCCTGTGGCGACAGCCCTGCGCTTCCCTACCGGGCGTACACGGTGCCGTCGATGACCGCGGTAACCGGCTGCGTGTAGATCCAGGGGTCGGTCACCCCGGGACCTGGGTCATAGAAGTAGAGGGCCCCCTTGGTGGGATCCCAGCCTCCGAGGGCGTCGCGCACCGCCTGCCGCGCCGACGCGGTGGCCGAGACGCTATAGAAGTAGCCGTTGGCCACCGAGGTGAAGGCCCAAGGCTGGAAGATGACCCCGGACACGGTCTTGGGGAAGCCCGGCGCCCGCAGCCGGTTGAGCACCACGCTCGCGACGCCCACCATATCGATGAAGGTGTGGTTCCCCTCTTCCGCCACCGCGACACGGGCGATCAGGGTGATGGCGGCAGGGCTGAGGCTGGAGGCCGCGCCGCCGCTCTGTGACGCCGCCACCGAGGACGAGGCCGCGGACGCGCCTGGGACCCGCATGTGCAGGCCGGGGTAGAGGTCCATCGCCGACAGCGCCGGGTTGGCCGCCTCCAGGGCGCCCACGCTCACCCCGAAGCGACGGGCGAGGGACCAGAATGTATCGCCCTGCCGGACCGTGTAGCCGGCTGCCCAGGCCGGGCTGGACGCGCAGAAGACCGCCAGGGCCAGGGCGGCGGCAGTGAACCACGGGCGCGCGCGTCGGGACGTGCTGAACACCGTCAAACCGTTTGCTCCCTTCTTGCGCCGCCGAGGTTAGTTGCTGGGTTCGGGCGAGAGAGCCGTCCCTACCGGCCGCAGGCTCGGCCGGATTCACCCCGTGCGGGAACCGTCCCCCGGTTCCGGGCCCTGGCATGGGTGCCCGGAATTAGGCGCGTTGGCAACGACGACGGTAGCGACGCCCGACGCGCCCTGTCGAACGCGGCCTTTGTGCAGGAACTGGCGAGGTGTCTTGTCCAGGGCCTGCGGGCGCGGGCATACGCCTCATGCGTTGTGCGCAGCAGGCGCTACCGGAACCAGGCAGTGGGCGCGCACTGGGGTCAACGGCGGAAACGCCTTGCGCCAGAAGGACTTTACGCAATTGGTCAACAAACGTAGCCTCCCCAGCGGTCTGCCGGTCGCGGGTATTGTCCTGGAGTTGCCAGTGATGTGTGCTGCACCGTGAGGGGTGCGCCCCAGAATCGTGTCGCTCTGGCGCCGGACGATGGGTTGCCAGCATCGTCGTGTCGCCCGTGTCCGTCGGCCGGCGCGTTGGAGCGACCATCGGGTGTACAGGCTGGCCGCCGCGAGCCGAACCGGGGTGCCGCGCCGATGCACGGGGGGGCTTGCGCGGCCACCCGGCGGTGGCCGCTTCTCACCGGCACCCATGGTCACCGCTCCCCCCCCCGTGGGCACCCGCTGTCGGAGCAGGCAGGGTCGCATCGTTCTGGGCGAGTCGCTTGCGCCACAGGCGATTGCGGGCGAAGGCCGAATTCGCGGCGTACGGCCGTCTGAGCCCCCGTGACCCCACGGGCGCCGGGGCCGCATCGAGGGGCCGAACCTGTGCGCGGCAAGTGGTGGCAGGCGCGAGCGGACCGGTATGCCGCTCCGAAGTCACCCCCGCTCGTGGCATCGTCTGGGCGAAGGCCCCCCGCCCGAATGACGCGACCCTGCCGGGGCAGGAGCCGGGGCAGGAGCAAGGGAAGGGTGGGGGAACGGCACCGTGGGGCTTCTCCAGCGTGCAGAGCCGGCAGGCGAGCGGCGCCAGCCGGGACGGTTCCGTTCGGCGGCGGGCGCATCGGTGGGTTGGCGCACGAGCGACGCCGTGGGCCGCCTGCCCGCGGGGGCGTTCCGAGCGCACGGGCCGCGCGCACCAAGCGCGGAGGGAAAGAGGGGGAGGTCATGCCAGCCAGGAGGCGCTGGCGCTGGCGGGGCGGGTCCGGCCGGATCGGGGTCCTGGGGTTGGTGATCGTAGCAGCCCTTGGTACGGGTGCCCTGGTGGGGTTGGTGCGGGGCGCGTCCCTGTTTGGCGTGCATTTTGCCGCCCAATGTGGCACCGCGTCTATGGGGACGGCGCGGTCCGCGCCGCTCTATCCCACGCTGGGACTGGCGAGTTGGCCGACGTTTCAGGGGACGGCGGGCCACGATCTCGTAGTGCCGGGCACGACCGGTCAGGGATCCCTAGCCGCTTCCTGGGTCTTCCGGCCCGGCGCGGAGATGACGATGGCTCCGTCGGTGGTGGGCGGGACCGCCTTCCTGTCGGCGTTGAACGGGTGCGTGTACGCGCTGGACGCCGCCAGCGGCAGGGTGCTCTGGACCTTCCACACGGATAACGAACTGATGAGCGAGCCGCTGGTGGTCGGGGGCCGCGTGTTTGTCGGTACCGGCAACAAGATCATCCTGCAGACCTCCAAGGGGATCCTGCGCGGTTCCGGCCCGAACGCGATCTACGCGCTGCAGCAAAGCAGCGGCCGCCAGATCTGGGCACATGCGACCCGTGGCGAGAACATGCCGACGGAACTCTATGCGAACGGCCGTATATACGCCGCCACGGGCGGCGGCGAGGTGTATGCCCTGAACGCGTCGACGGGCGGCACCGCCTGGAAGACGCACATCGGCTCCGTGGTCAGCATGTCGTCTATGGTGGCGTGGGGCCAGACCGCGGTGGTCGGCGGGGCCGATCCCTATGCCTTCTATGGGATCGACCTGGCCGGCGGTAAGGTGGCCTGGACGTTGCCCGTCGGCTCGGCCGAGGGCGGGCTGGATGACATCACCCCGGCGATCGCCGGCGGTGTGGCCTTCGTGCAGATCCCGGAGGGCGCCTATCCCAACGCCACGGTGGTGGAGTGGGCCATCGACGCGCAGAACGGGCACAACCTCTGGCAGACGGTGCTGGGGACGGGCTCGCTGCTTGGTCCAGACAACAAGGAAGAGACGGGGGTCGCCACGGTCGTCCACGGGGTCGTCTACGTGGGTAGCCCGGCGCTCAAGGGCCTCTGGGCGCTGAACGCGCAGACCGGCAAACCGGTATGGGCGGCACCGACGCCCTTGCCCGCGGGCATCCGGGCCGCGCCCACCGTGGACGGACCGACCATCTTCGCCTCGGGACAGGGGGAGCTCTACGTCATCAACCGCCAGACGGGGGCGCTCCTGCACGCGATCCGGGTCGGCGTGCCCGTGTCCGGTACGGGTACCTGCACCACGCCCGCGCCGCTCGTGGTCGGGCAGACCCTCTATTTCGCGGCGGGCCAGGACAACACCCTGGTCGCGGAGCCGCTCGCCGAGGTGCTGGCGGGCCGGGTGCCCGCGACCGTGGGCTGAAGGGGAAGGCTTGCGCGGCTCAGGGGCGGGCGTGCATCCCCACGCGGGCGGCAGGACCTGTGGTCCCGGGCCCGCAGGCGGGCTTGCGCTGCGGGGCCGCCCGCGCCGCAAGCCCGAGGGAGCGGAGCGACTGGTGTGCGCATCCCGCCCTGGATCGAGCGCGTGGCGGGCTGGTTGTGGCTCGGGATGGGTGGGGCCCACGTCGGGCCCCGCCCTGTGCCGCGGGTTCCGGCGGACGCACCGCAGCCCCCTGCGCGGCGCAAGGGCGTGGAGCCGGAGGCCGTAGCGAAAGGGACCGTCCCAACACCCTTCAGCCAGGGTGCTGCGACAGTCGGTCGCCGCGCGGGGCTGGAGCTGGAAGGCCTGAGCGCACAGGGACAAGGAAACGGTGGCCTCCCGTAGGGGCCCGTTTCCGAGGTGGCCGCAAGATGTGGGATGTCGCAGGCGTTCGCCGCGACGAGTCGATGCACAGATCTTTTCATCTACAATTTCCGGTGATCTGCTAGCATGCCGCCGCCTCCCCGTGGGGGTCGGAAGACCGGTAAAGAGACCTCAGGCGGCAGCCCTATAGGATCGCTACCCCTGCGCTTTGCGGGGGCGGGTGCCCTTGCCGGCCAACCGCCTGCCACGGGCGCGACGCGCTCCTGATGCGGCGCCCATGAGCAGTCCCCGCCAACAGGGCGCCGGGCTGCGGGGGCGAAGCGGGGCTGACGGCCGGGCCCCGCACGCGACGGCGGGCGCACGGCGCAGAGGGGGGATGACCCGTGCCGGTCTCGCGCGTGGCGCTGGATCGCCTGAAGGCCTATAGCACGCCGACGATCTGCAATGCGATCGAGGAGTTCGCCGTGCGGCCCCGCCACCTCGGCTTCATGGGCCCCGAGGTACGCTGCGTCTTCCCGGAACTGGAACCGATGGTGGGTTACGCCGTGACGCTGCGTATCCGGGCGGCTGCGCAGCCCGTGCCGCCACCAGGGCCCTCCCGTCTGGAGTTCTGGGAGTTCGTGCGCACCCTGCCGGAGCCGCGCGTGGTGGTGGTCCAGGACCTCGACCCCACGCCCGTCGGCGCGTACTGGGGCGAGGTGCAGGCCAACGTCCACCGCGCCCTCGGCTGCGTCGGCACGGTGACCAACGGTGGGGTCCGGGACCTGGATGAGGTCCGCGCGCTGGGCTTCCATTGCTTTGCCGCCTGCCTGCTGGTCTCCCACGCCCATGTGCATATCGTGGACTTCGGCGGGCCAGTCCGTGTCGGGGGCATCATGGTGCGCTCGGGCGACCTGCTGCACGGAGATAAGCACGGCGTCACCACCATCCCCGCGGATCTGGTGCCGCGTATGGAAGAGGCCGTGCAGCGCGTGGCCGAGCGCGAGGCGCGTATCATCGGCGCTTGCCACGCTCGGCCCTTTGAGCTGGAGGCGCTGAAGGCGGTGTATGGGTAGAAGGCTGCCGCGATTTCATCCTGAATCTCGCAGTGTCAGGCGGGCGCCGCTGCGCAGAAGAACCACGCGACGCGAGCGGGTGAGGGCGTGGCGAGGGGCCGGCCCCTGGGCACCAAGGCGACCGGCCGCCCCTTTGCGAAAGTCAGGTTCATCTTACGACGACCGCGGGGTGGTCGCGTAGGTCACAGTGACAGCGACCATCTGCTTGCCGGGCCCGACAAGCGGCGGCTGGTCGAGCCCGGGCGTCAGGGCGCCGCTGCAGCCGCCCATCGTGCTGCAACTCTCGCTCTGCGCGGACGCCCCCTCGCTGACGGCCACCTGCGGCCCGAGCGTCAGGTGGTCCGCCGCGGCCAGGAGCAACGCGGTGGCCTCTGCCTGCGCGAAGGCGGTCGCGTAGGCGGCGGTCACAGCGTGGGCAGAGGGCGTCCCGCTCGGCGTTCCCGTGTCGACCCACACGTTGCTGACGTTCGGGTTGCTGTCCAACCGCAAGCGATCGATCAACCCGGCCGCGACCGCAAGCGATGCGGACGCGACCAGGACCGAGACCCCGGCCTGGTACGAGTTCGCGCCCGCATTGGCGTTTAGGTTGGGCGGCCCTTGCTCGGTGACCGCCGCCGCTGGGATACCCGCCTGCCGTAGCTTGGCGCGCAGGGATGCGGCTGCGGTCCCCAGTCGGGAGAGTGCGGCCGCGGCGGTCGCCGCGTTGACCGCCAAGTTGATGTTGATCACCGGCGGCTGGCCAGCCGCCGCCTGCGGCGCTGGCGGCGAGAGAATGTTCATTACCCCGAAGCCGACCACGGTCAACTGGGGTCCCGCCGGCCCACCTGTCCCTGGGGCGGCCGTGCCGGCCGATGCTGCTCCGATCGAGGATGCGCTGGCGGCGGTGGTGGGGGCGGTGGGCGTCGCGCTGGCCGCGAGCGCCCCACCTGGCGCGAGCAGCGCGGGCGCGGCCGCGGCCGCGGGGATGAGGACGGCGGCCCCTGTGCAGACCGCTACCAGACCCGCTCGGCGGAGGGAGCGCCGGATGCGGTGGGCCTGCTGGGTCATGGTCGACACTCCTCTCGCCGCGTGGCCGGGCAGCCGCACGGTCTTTCCCGGGATGCGACGCTCTCTCCGCGTGATCGGCGCGTCCCATAGCAGGCCGCGCGCCCACGAGCGGGAGGGGCGTCGGAAGAAGCAAATTGACGGGGATCTAACGACGGCGGGCCCATCACACGTCCCGCAAGCGCGCGTGCGCCGGGGCGAATGATGGTCCGCACGGTGCGGCGGCGGCGCGCTCCTGCCCGCCGGAATGATTGTACACGGTGGCCCCCGGCCGCAGGGTGCCGGATCCTCGTCCGCCCGGTTAATTTCTCTTGTCTTCCGTCCATCGGTGCAGGCCGGCACACACCCCCCCAGCGTCGTTGCGGATGGCCCGCTCCGGGAGTGGGCGTAGCCCTCTCCCCACAAGCGGAGCAAGTGACCATCTCGCCGCCATGGGGGCCAGGCCGGGCCCGACGACCCGGCCGACCGCCGTGCGGGGCCTCCCGCAGCGCGTTCGGCATCCGGCCCCGGAACGCGGGGGCCACCCCCACCCCTGACGGCTGCGTGCGGCGTGTGCCGGACCTCGCGCCTTGCGACCCGCACGCGGATGGGCCATGCATGGACGCCGCCGCCGCCACAAGGTACCAGCGGTTGGCGGAGAGGGGGCCAGCCATCCGTACGCCAACGCCGCCCCCTGGGGGGGCTCCTCCAAGGCCCGGTGGGCCCTGCGGCCGTGTCCCCAGCGATCCGCCGCCACCCCCCCAGCAGAACATGCCGGCCGGGCGGCGGCCCCCCGCCGCCATCCCGTCCGTCCCACGCTGCGCATGCAACCCGCGGAACGGATCTGCCGTGGCGATGGACGGTCTTCCGCCCGCACGCGGGCACGGAACCCGTGCCCGCGGTTCTCCGGTCGGCGGCGTGGCCCGTCTGCGGTTTCTGCGACCACCGCGGGCGCCGTTTCCGGTTTTCTGCGGCGGCGATGCGGCCACGCCCCGGGATGTGGGACGCCCACCGCTATCCCGTGGGCCGAACCAGCGGGCCAGTCTGCGCCGTCCCACCGCCGACCCAGACGATGGGAACGGGGCTCCGGTTCCGCCGCAGGGCGGTTGCGGGTCGAGGCTGGCGTACGGTCGCTCTGGGGCGGTGCCTTGGGACCACGATCGCCGGCGCGCGGTCGGCCAAGGTCCCTGCAACGGAGTGCCCGCGACGGGCGCCCGCCATGGCCACGGCAGGGGGCGCTGTGGCGCAAACGAGCAAGCCCGACAGAGCCTGCTGGTGCGCAGCCGGCGCGGACGCCTAGAAACGGGCCGAAACGGCGCTAGCTGTACTAACTGCGTGGTTGGCGTATGGTGATATTAGAACGCATTATGATGGCGTACAGGTTCTAACGGAGGTGATCTGTGGTGGACGCTGCTCCCGGGAACGGAGGTTCTGGCGGGCTCTCGCCCCGGGCCCAACAGCTCAAGCAGGAGCTGCTCGGCGAGTTCTCGCTCACGGTGGACGACGTGGCCGGCGTGTTGGAGGTCGACCGCAGCACGGTGTATCGCTACATACAGGACGGGGCGCTGGCGGCCCTCAAGCTCGGCCGCGAGTACCGCCTCTCGGAGGTGGACGTCAAGGGGTTTCTGCAGGCCCTGATCGAGCGCGAGCGCCGTCGGGTGACCGAACTGCGCGTCAAGGCGCTGGCCGTCGAGCCCTCCGCCCCGCGGGCCCCGGCACCCGATCCCCCCCGGCTGGAACCGGGGCCTGGCCCACGGGGGGACTGGGGGGAACTGGCGTCCGCGGCTGCCTTTATGAAGACGGCCGCGGCCGCCCAGGCCAGCGGGCACGCGCAGGCGCACCCCGCGCACCTACTGCTGGCCTTGCTCGCCGACGACTGGTACGAGCGCTGGGAGCCCCTCTTCCCTACCCAGGGCCGGATGCAGGATGGCATGGCGCGCCAGGCAGTGGAGCGGCTCGGCGTCGATGTGCCGGCCCTGCGCACGGCCACGGCGGCGCTGCTCCCGCCGCCGGACGGCGCGCCGGGCGAGGGGGACGTGAACCGTGACCGCAGCCCGGCTCTGGCCGCGGTCTTCGGGCGCGCCCAGGAGGCCAAGGCGGCCCTCGGCCGGCGCTGGGTGGGCAGCGACTGCCTCTTGCTGGCGCTGTACGGGGTGCCGGAGGTGGCCGAGGCCTTGACGGTGGCGGGGGCGGGCGAGGAGGCGGTGCGCGCGGAGCTGCGGCGCATGGCGGACGCGTTAGCCGCGGCGGCGCAGCCCGAGGAGGCCCGCTTTGGCGAGTTGGCCCACAATATCGTACGGGATGCGTGCAACCGGGCGTGGACCCGGGGTGACGCGGCGGTGCAGCCGGAGCACCTGCTGCTGGCCTTGACCACCGCTGACAGCGCGGCCGTGGCGGACGGGGTGGCCCGCCGAGCCCTCGACCAGGTACACGCCGACGTAACCGCGCTTCGCGCGGCGGCCGAGGCGCGTCTCGGGCCGGCCACCACCTCGCCTGAGGGGCGGGACCTACCGCAGCCGGCGCCCAGTCGGACCGTCGTGCTGGGGAGCGAGATGCCGCAGCCGACGCCCGGCCTGCGGACCGTCGTGCTGGAACGCGCCACCGCGGCGGCGCGCGGCCTGGGGCACGAACTCGTGGGATCCGAGCACCTGCTGCTCGGCCTCTACTCCATCGAGGAACTGGCGGAGGTCCTGGAGCGGGGGGGCGCGCCCCATGCCGCCGTGCGCGCGGCCGTGCGCCGCCTGGTGCCCCCCGGCGGACCGCAGGCACGCGAGACCACGCCGATGTACGGCCGTTACTCCGAACGGGCGCAGAGGGTCATTGAGCAGGCCCAGCAGGAGGCGCGCCAGCGGGGCACGGGCTACGTGCCGACGGAGCACCTGGTCCTCTCCCTCCTGCGCGACGAGGCAGGAGGGGGCAAGGGCATCGCCCGCAGGGCGCTTGAAGAGCTGGGGGTCGATGTCCCGGCCCTGCGGGAGCGGGTCGATGCGCTCCTGCCCGCGCCGCGGCACGCCGCCGGTGAGCCGCGGGGCCCCATGCAGTTCACCCCACGGAGCAAGGCGGTGATCATGGAGCACGCGGTGGCGGCGGCGCGGGCCATGGGCCACGCCTACGTGGGCACCGAGCACCTGCTGCTGGGGGTCTACGACGGCAGCGAAGACCTGGCGCGCGTCCTGGAGGAGGCCGGCGCCGTACGCGAGGGCGTGGAGGCCGAGACCCTGCGTCTCATGGGAGGCGGCGGTACGGCCGAGCCCCGGCTCGACCATGCTGCCCGGGACGCGCTACGGGCCGCCGAGGCCGAGGCGCGGCGCCTGGGGCATGCCGCCATCCTGCCGGGCCACGTTTTGCTGGGCCTGCTGTCCGAAGAACCCGCGGTGTGCGCCGCCGCGGCTCGCGCGGCCCTGGATCGGCTGCAGGTCGACCCTGCCGCCCTGCGTGCTTCGGTGGAGGTGGCGCTGCCCAAGGCCCGGCGCCCGCGGACCCAGGGAACCGCCCCCCTAAACCCTGAGGCCGCGGCGGTCGTGGGCAAGCATGCGCCCGCGGCCGCGCGCGGCGCCGGATCCGAGGTGGTCGGTACCGGGCACCTGCTGGTCGGCCTGCTGGCCGTACCGGAGGTCGCGGACCTGTTGCGGGCCGCGGGGGCGCCGGAGGACGCGCTGCGGGTGGAGCTGAGCGGGCCGCACTGAGGCGGTGGGGGGGGGGGCGGTGGACGAGCCGCCCCCTTCACGCCCACGAAACGGGCCGGTAGCGGGGGAGGGACGGGTGGAAAGACCGATGGTCGGTTACAGCATGGAAACGCTCGCGGGTTGGTTTCGGGACTTTGCCAAGCGTGACCGCCTCGCCACAGGCTCACCCCCGGTCCAGCGGCTCGCCCTGGCCATCGCCGACGATCCGGAAGTCCTCGCCCCCTGCACCCGCGCGGGGTGGGGGCGCCGCTGCCCAATTTGCTGCTCCCCGCCGAGCGCTACCTCCGCTTGTGGGGTCGTGCGGGGGGCGGTGGGGATGGCGGGGCTGCGCCGGGTGAGCCGCCGGACTACACCGCGTCCCGCCGCGCTCCTCGCCCATGCGGGCGCCATCCGGGAGATGCTGCAAGGTCGGTAGGTCCAGACCAACGAGGTTGGGCGCGGCGCGCTCCTGCTCGTTCGCGACCGCGCTCCGCGGGCTACCTGCGCTGCCGCTGGCCCTGGTTGAGATCGGCCCCAGTGTGGGGGCTCAACCTGCTGTGGGACCGGTACGCAGCGGCGAGGCGGCGGAGGGCGGGTTCTCCGCGTGGGCCAGCCAGCACCTGGCGGGTGACGGCCGCGGCCAAAACGGTGGAGACAAGCGCGCCACTGGCCGCGGGGGCAGAAGCCGGCGACTGGCGCGCACCCCCCCCGCACCGGCCGCCCGCCGCTACGTCACAGCGCAAGCAGCACCCGCAACCACTCGTCGACCTGCCGCAGCGTGCTGGTGTGCACGCTGCCCTGCCGCTGGCGCAGACGAAGGGTGGAGATGGATCGTACGTCCTCCGCTTTGGCGAAGCTGGGAGCACGCAGGCCGCCCTCCGGTGGCTCGAGGCGTACGTGAGAGGCGATCCCCTTGTCGCGACTGGTGATCGGCACGACCACGACAAGCTCCGCGGGGCCGGCGTTGAACCGATCATCCGACACCACCAGGGCAGGCCGCACACCGCCCTGCTCGTGGCCGCGAGATGGATCCAGATCCACCAGCCAGACCTCGCCCCGGCGCGGCGGCCCGTCAGCCGTCGGCCCCATCTGCTTCCTCCAGTCCATCCCTTATGGTGCCTTCCCATACCTGCCGTTCACGCTGCTCTTCGCGCCAAGCCCGTGGGTCATCCCGCATTCGGGCAAACGATGCGTTCAGCCGGTCGAGCAGGACTGTGCGCTCGAACGCCTCCAGCGCGCGAGCGATGAGCTCTTGCTGCGTCGTCTGTTCCAGAGCGGCGAGCTTGCGCACCCGTTGCAGGGTGGGCTCGTCGACTCGCGCTAGAGGCAATGGCTGCACCCCCTACTACACGAGTATACGGAATAGCTTACAACAGAGTCAACGGCGCTTTCGACTCGCGACACCTTCGCCGGGCGCAGTGATGGCTCCGGGCCACTCTGCGTCCGCCAAGTGGTAGCTCCGGCGCGCGGGAGTTCTGTCCGACATCTGGACGCGGACCGGGCGAGCACCACCGGAAGCCGATATGGGGGCGATGGACGCGTGAGCCCGGGGAGCCCCTGCAACGTTCCAAACTGGAGGTTGCGTATGCGCGCCATCGTTATCGCAGGGCATGACGGTCCCGAGGTCCTCCGGGCGCAGGCCCGGCCGGAGCCGGCGCCCGGCCCGGGCGAGGTCGCGATCGACGTCGTTTACGCGGGCGTGAACTTCGCCGACCTCAAGGCGTGGGAGACGGGCTACCGTGTCCCCGCGCTGCCGTTCGTCCCGGGGCTGGAGGTGTCCGGCCGCGTGCGGGCGGTGCGGGCGACGTAACAGACCTGACGGTGGGTCAGGAGGTGGCGGCGATGCTCTCCGGCGGCGGCTACGCCGAGGTGGCCATCGCTTCCGCCGGCTCGCCATGCCCGTCCCGGACGGGTTGGACCTGCGCGCCGCCGCGCTGATCATGGTCCTATCCACCGCGTACGGGCTGATCCACGAAGCGGCCCGACTGCGTCCGGGCGAGAGCATCCTGGTGCACAGCGCCGCTGGCGGCGTGGGCACGGTCGCCCGCTTGGCCGGGGCGGCGGCCGTCTACGGCGTCGTCTCCCGGCCCGACAAGGCCGATCACGCCCGCGCGCACGGCTATGGCGAGGTCTACCTGGAGCGGGACTTCGAGGCGCAGGTGCGTCGGGCCAGCGGCGGCCGCGGCGTGGACGTGTTCCTGGACCCGGTCGGCGGCGACATCTGGCGGCGGAGCCTTGGGACGCTGGCCCTCTTCGGGCGTGCGATCTCCTTCGGCAACGCCAGCGGGGCCGACCCCTGGACGGCGGACATGGCCCAATGGGCTCCCCGCGCCCTCAGCGTGCACGGCTTCAGCATCCTGAGCCTCGGTACGGCCGCGCCGCGGCGGTTGCGCGCCCTGACGGAGGCGGCGCTGCGGCGCGGCCACGCAGGGTGGCGTAACCGTGCCGATCACCGCCGAGTTTCCCTTGGAGCAGGCGGCGGAGGCCCACCGGCTGATCGGCAGCCGCGCCAGCACCGGTAAGGTCCTGCTACGACTGCAGGGGGCTTAAGGATGAGTGCAAGTGGTCTGGTTGGCGCGCTGACGTCGAGCTGAAACGAGGTGGCGCTGCCCTCGTGACGTGACCTGACTAGTCCGCCACCCTCGCTGGTAGCCCCTGCCCAAGCGACCACCTGCCACGACGTCTCGTCACGAAAGTGGTTTTCATGCAGGCGGGGACCCCGTGGGAAGAGAAGGTACACGAGAGGGTGAGGCTTGCAACGCGGAGGTGGGCGAACATGAGATCTGACACCTTCGGCGAACAGACCATTTCGGATGCCCCCGCGGGCGACCTGGGTACTCGGGAGCCTCCGGTGCGGCGTCGTCGCGTATTGGCTGGAGCCGGTGCGTTGGCTGTGGGCGCTCTAATGTCCGGGGGGTGCTCCACGCATGTATCGTCGATCGTCGGCAAAGTCGTAGGTTACCGTCTACGCGTCGCACTCACAGGTCTGCCGCAGACCCAACTGGGCGCCCTAGCCACTGCACTGAAGCAGTGTGCTGACCTGTATGCGCGACACGGCGGCGTACATGTGGATCTCGAGGTCTCGACCATGGAGATTCCTTCGCTATCTTGGTACTCCTGCCCGAAGCCTCTCGCCCCGTGCGGCCCGGCCGTCGCGTCGCCGTCGCCGTTGGGTTTGATCAGCGGGAGTGTGCAGGCACAGCTTCCCACGGGAGGGCTGGGGCTTTCCGTCAGGTCGCGCACCGCCCTGGACGTCAAGTTCGGCGTCAATCTGCCCGCCCCCGTGCCGCTTCCCGATTCTGTCTTACGAACGAGCGGTCCGGACCTGATCGTCGCCTATGACACGTGGCAGTACTGGCTGGCGCCGCTCTCCAGGTCCGTGGACGCCTGGAGAACGTACGATACTTGGCGCCAGGGTGTTCCCGAGGTCGTCCACGAGCGCCAGTACATGTTCGTCCCCGGTTTGGGCACTGCGGCCGTGGGAGTGCCCGTGTTGCGCGATCCCTTGGGACTGCGCTTGTTTCGGGACGAGGGAGCCCCCGCCAGGACCGCGGCCGCGTTCGATCCCGCGCAGACGTGGGAGGGCTTGGCGCACTGGGTACAATCGCTCGAGAGGCGAATCGATACCACAGGTTTCATGCAGTCCACGTATTATCCGGAAGGCACCGACAGCGCCATCGCGGCGCTGCTGGCGCAGGGGGGCGCAGTGACCGACGCCGGGGATCTCACATTCCATCCTGCCCGGGTTGAACAGGGGCTAGCGGCGTGGAGGAGCGTGGTCGGCGGGAGTGCCGCCAGCGCCAGGTTGAATGACGCTACCGCCATTCCCCAGCACATCTGGTCTCCCCTATGGGGCAACCGTGTCGGCGGATGGGATCCCGGGGTGATTCACCCGCTTCCCAGCGGCCCCAGCGGGCGCCCCGTGCCTTGCACCTATCTCTGTGCCTTCGTGGGCGCGGGCAACCGCGCCGGCGCCATCACCGGGGAGTACGCGGCCTTCCTGTGGTCCAGAGCCGCTCAGGCGGTGCTGGGAGCGATCCACGTCGGCCTGCCGCTGCGGCGGGATGACGCGGTGTCCACCTCTTCGCGGATCTATCCATGGCTCCAGTCGCCCGAGGTCACGGGGGACGCCGCGGGCGACCTGACGTTGGCGAGGGTCTACGGGACGCGAAAGACGATCGCCAACGCATCCCAGATCGACGCCGCCGCGGACGAGTTTGCGTCCTGGCTCGCTGGTCAGCAGCGGCAAGCGTCGTAACGCGAGTTGTGCGTGTGGTTTCGGGACGGCGTCACGCGCGGCCGCCGCCAGGCGCTCACTGCGGGGCTAACGCTTCGCCCTGACCATCGCCGACGATCCAGAAGTCGTGTCCCTCTGGACCCGCGCGGGGTGGGGGCAGCCGGTGCCCCATCTGCCGCGTTTCGCCGAGCGTTCCCCCCAGGTTTGCGGGGTCGCGCGGGGGGCGGTGGGGATGGCGGGGCTGCGCCAGGTGAGGCGGACTACCCGGCGTTCCGCCGCGATGGCCTCGCGCATGTGGGCGCCATCCGGGAGATGCGGCAAGGTCGCTATGTGCAGGCCGACATGACCGAAATGCGCACTGACCGCCGCCTCAGAGCGCAAGCAGTATCCGCAGCCACCCTTCGACCTGTCGCAGCGTACCGCCGTCAACGGCGCCCCGCCGCTGGCGGGAGATCGAGGCTCGCTCGTTCCGTCTGCGCCGTGCTCTTCAGGCGAAAGCACACGGTCGGCCAAGCGGCACCTGCGCAAGGTGTCCGGTCGCCAGGAAGGACCGCGCGTTCGAACGCCTCCAGCGCGCGGGCGATGAGCTCTTGCTGCGTCGTCTGTTCCAGGGCGGCGAGCTTGCGCACCCGTTGCATCGTGGCCTCGTCCACGCGCGCCAGGGGCAACGGCCGCACCTCCCGCGAACGAGCATACATAATGGTTGACAACGGGGTCAACGGGGTCTGCGGCTTCGCTACCTTGCCCGCGGACCGAACACGACCGGGACGGGGCACCGTGCACCGGACCCTCGCTGCGAGGTCGGCCAACTCCACGAGCCCCGCGTCCGTGACATTCTGTGCGCGGACGATCCGCTCTCTGTCCCCTTCGGGCGGTAGGCGGAGGACCGACGCAACGCGGATGGGTGTCGCCTGGCGCCGTCCGCGGGAGTGGCTCCGCAACCCCTGGGCCGAAGGCCGGCGCGCCAGGCCGAGGATTGATGCCTCCAACGTTTTACGCGCCGGAGGTCTTCCCGGCGCAATCCGCCACCTTCGGTTGCCAACCTGCTGGCGCAAGCAACCTGCGGCGCGCCTGTTTGGGCAACGGCGGCCCACCCCACGGCTAAAGCCGGGGGTTTCGCCGCACCTTCGGTCACCGTCTGCCGTCGCGAGCGGTTACGACCCGCAGGAGCTGCCGGTCAAGACCGAAACGGACGGGTGGCCTGATCACGTCGCAAGACGGGGGAGGGTGCCTGTGACACTGCCGGCGCGGCTGGCCAACAACGCCCCCCGCTCTTGGCGGTGGCGGTTCTCCACGTCCGCCCGCGCCTTCCGCCGCCGGTTGTTGCTCGCGGTCACGGTCGCGGTGGTCGTCGTGTCCGGGCACCCGCTGGCTGCAGCCGGGGAGAGCCGCGCGGCTGGAAGGTGCGCGGGCGTCGACTTCTTCAGCCCGCAAACTGGCTGGATGGTCGTGTGCTGCCAGGGACCCGACCCGACGAGGGAGACCCTGGGCGGCTTGACCGCCGCACGCTCCGGGATCATCGAGAGCGTCGACGGCGGGCGCACGTGGCGGGTACTGCATTCCACGGCGCTGCCGGCCGGCGTGATTCCTCCTCTGCCCAGCCCCCCGAAGTCAACTGTCCTCACCGTAGCGCAATCAGCGGTACAAGCGCTGCAACTGGTCATGCCGCCGCTTCTCGGCAACGGGACCACGCTTGCCGTCCACGAGGCCCGTTCCGTCGCCTACGTTCGGACCGACGCTAACAGGGCGCTGGCTGTTGCTGGGAGAGGCCCAACGGGGTTTCCGTGCACCAAAGGGCGCCATCGGCTGGCTGTTCGTGATCCGTGGCACCTTCCGCGAGGGTGCGGCGGGGTGTATTTGCACGCCCCCCACCTACACGGCGGAATGGGCGCTGGTGATCCGCGGTCAGCCAGGGGTTCTGACGACCCTCACGGACCACCCCCCGTCGCTTTCCGAAGTGGGCACGCCGGTCACCGTCCCCCGGAGCACTTAGGCATACGCCGTGCCGCGGGCGCCCGACCTGCAATACGTCCATATGTTCCGAGGGATGCCGGCTGGGCGCTCAGCGCCGACTCGGTCCTGCGCACCACGGACGGTGGCGTACAGTGGACCGTCGTGACACCCCGCGGAGCGGAGGTCCGCGGAGCGCCCACCGGCGAATTTGCTCCCGGGAGCGAGGTCGACCTCGCTGGCGCACGGGGCGTGAACTTCGCAACGCCGACCATGCCCTTGTCATCGGCTTAGAGGGCAGTAGCCTGGTACTCTTCGGGACCGATACCGGCGGTCGCAGCTGGTAGCACCAGGACCTGCCTTCTCAGGGACTCCCTTTCCTGACCTTCACGGATGCACGGCACGGGTGGATGCTGGTGGTGGGTCCCGCCGTGATGGGCAACACCGCCGCCACGCTCTACGGGACGACCGACGGGGGCAAGACCTGGCGCAAGGTCGCCTCAACCTCCTACGCCAGTGGACGGACGAAGCCCGGCGCCATGAGCCTTGCGGGCGATAAAACAGGGATCACTTTCGTGAACGAGCACGTTGCCGTCATGACATGCGTCACGATCCAGCCCGCATGCGTCTTCATCAGCCGGACCGGAGGGAAGACGAGGTCCCTCCTGACGGGCGCCGCCGCGGTCCTCGCCGATTGCGTTGGCATGCCGGCGTCCGCCACGCGAAGCCCCTCCGCGATTGGCCTGTTGCCCTACGCCTCGAGTCCCGCTCTCAGGGCGATTGCCGCTGAGCAGAGGTTGCCGCTGGCAATCCCTGCGTCCATCCCCGGCAATCCCCGGCTGCTCTCCGCCGTTGCCCCCGTGTGGATGGAGACTCCGCCGCCTGGGGTGAGGGGATCGGATCTCACGTTCGGTAGTGCCGGCAAGACGGTCCTCGAGATCGACGAGCTCGACGAGGCGTATGTGATGCCCACGCACATGCCCGGCGAGAGGCCGGTGGCGGCGGACCCCGCCCGTCATTACGACGTCCTGGTCTACGACGCCGGCACGTCCGGAGCCACCGGCGGCGTCGGGCAGACCATTCATGGGCTCTTCGCGATCCTGGACGGCACGGCGGTCACCATGACCTCCTCGGTCCTGTCCGAGCGGGAGCTGCTGGGGATCGCCGCCCGTCTCAGGATGCTACTGCCCGACGGGTCGGTCGACCGGCACCCGCGGGCGTCAGCGGTGAGCGCCGTGCGTGCCCTCCCACCGCCTGGCCGCCCCGCCTCCCCCCTACGGCAGGGCGTGCGGCGCCGCGAGGCTCGCCAGCACGGGGTCGCTGTACGGGATGGTGACCGCCGGCCCACCGAGCGCCCGCGGGGCGCCGTTGAAGGTCACCTGCAGCCCGGCTGGCGTCAGGTTCCACGCGGCGAACAGCCCCGCCGTGCCGCCAGCGGCGATGGCCTGCCACGTCCCCTTGCCGTACCGCGCATCGAGCCGGGTGCGCGCGGCGCCGACGAGGTAGGCGGTGTAGACCACCCCGGGGCGGAAGAGGTTGGCCAACCGGTAACGGTACCCTGACCGCAGGTCGAAGGTGAACGTCTGGACCGAGCCGGACGGGTGCGCGCTGCCGGCGACGCTGCGCAAGGCGAGGAACTGGATGCTGAGGTACGGCTGC
The DNA here is from genome assembly GCA_021797775.1 of Bacillota bacterium. Taxonomy (GTDB): domain Bacteria; phylum Bacillota; class Sulfobacillia; order RBS10-35; family JAJYVN01; genus JAJZZC01. Next base: position 3,078 of record JAJZZC010000014.1, on the reverse strand, counting down.
TGTGGCGCCTGCAGGTAGGTCACCCGGTAAGACAGGTGCAGCGTGCCCCCCAAAGCCGTCAGGCCGTGGCGGAAGGAGGCGACCGCGGCACTGGCGGCGCGGCGGAGCGCCGCGTTGATCGCCGCCTGCGTGTTGCCCCCGCGCAGCCCGGCGACCTGCGGGTAGCTGCCCGTCACGCGGTACCCGGGTCCGGTTTGCTGCAAGGGGATCGGGGTGATGTGGGGCGTACCGGCCGTCGGGGCGCTCTGCGCGCGGCAGAGCGCCGGCAGCGCCGCGCCGAAGAGGTCGGCCAGCACCGGGTTCGGGGCCCGGCCGCAGGGGATGGCCTGGACGACGTCCCCCACCTGCCATTTGCCCGCCGCGCGGTGCAGCAGTGCCGTGCCCCCGCCGGGTTGCTGGCAGGACTGCACCAGGTCGGCGGTGGCGTAGGCCGCGTCGGCGCGCGCGACGCGGATATCCGACACGGAGATGCAGCCGGTGGTGATCCCGGTCCCTGGCAGCCAGGCGCGGATGGCGGCGCGGATGGCCCCCTCCTGGGCGGCGGTGCCCGGTTGCCCGCCGCAGTTGGCGGCCAAGTACTGCCGTAGTGCCAGAACGTCGGCCTCGGCGTGGGCGGCGCTACCCAGCGCCGGGCCCGGCGTCACCACGATGGCATCCCTGCCGAGGTCCGCGACAGCTGTGCGAACGGCGGCGGGGGCGCCGCGCGGCAGCGCGGCCATCCGGGCGGTCGCGGCGCGCAGCGCTGCGTTGGCGGCCTGCTGCTCCACGTAGGAGCGCGCGGCCAGCACCGGCCGCTGTGCCACGAAGGCGAGCACCTGCCGGAACGGGACGCAGACGGCGAGGTCGACCGTGCCCGGAGCGGCTGCCGGCACGCCGGCCGCAGCGCTCGCGCCGGTGGTCTGCTGCGCCGCCGCCTGCTGCCCGCCGCAGCTGGCCGCCAGGTACCGCCGGAGCACGAGGACATCCGCCTGGGGGTGGGTGGCCCCACCCTGGGTCGGGCCCGGCGTGATGACGATGGCGTCCCGGCCGAGGTCGGCGACGGCCGCGCGGACGGGAGCGGGAGCGACGTGCAGCAGGGCGGCCATCCGGGTGGTCGCGGCCTGCAGCGCCGCGTTGGCGGCCTCTTGCTCCGTGTAAGAGCCCATGGCGACGGCCGGCCGGTGGGCCTCCAAGGAGAGGACCTGGTGGAAGGGGACGCAGACGGCGGCGGGGGCCGTACTGGGGCGGCCGGCCGCCCGGTGGGGTGCGGTGCTGGCGCCGCCGCTCGCGGGGGCCGTCCGGCTGGACGACGGCCCCGTGGCCGCCGGCCGGTTGGCCGCCCAGGTGGCCGCAGGGGTTCCCCACGCGGTCAGGGCGGTCAGGCCCACGGCGAGCGCAGTGGCTACGCGGGCCGGGAGATGGGATGAAGAACCCACCTGCGCGGGGGCCGGTCCTGGTCCCGAAGGACCGTGACCTCGCCGCGCGTGCCTGGAATCCGTCGCCGGTGCACGGGCAGGGAGGAACGAAGAAAGCAAGCGCATGGCGCCACTGTTCTCAACGCTGGCCAGAGCTTCCTCCACGCCGTGTGTCGCACTCCGCTGTGGCCCCTACGCCCGTGGCCCACGGGCCCGCGTACCGCATGGCCGAGGTAGAGCCGTCCCGCACCCCGGGTGACGACAGCGCTGACCCCCACTGGTAGCGGCAGCGTCCGACGGTCAGGTGTCTCGGGGACGCCTGACACCGGGCGACCATAGGAGCGTCAAGGCAGACAGGGCTAAAGCCGTGCCCGATAGGGCCCGCCAGCGGTGCCGCGGGGTACGCCCGCCCCCGGACGACATAGCGCCCCTCTCCAATTGCGCCGGTGCCTGCACCCGCACGGGCTGGCCCATGCGCCCTGCTCGCCACGCCCGAGGTACCACGCCGCGCTGCCCGCACGTGCACACTTTGGCCTCGGACATCTCGCAAAGGGCGCCATGGCCGGCCCCCCCTTTTTTCACAGGGTCGCGTCGTTTTCGGCGAGTCGCTTGCGCCACAGGCGATTGCGGGCGAAGGCTGAATTCGCGGCGTACGGCCGTCAGTGCCCCCGTGACCCCACGGGCGCCGCGGCCGCATCGTGGCGCCGAACCTGTGTGCAGCAAGCGGTGGCGGGCGCGAGCGGACCGGCGTGCCGCTCCGAAGTCATCCCCCCGCTTCCGCCCATCCCGCGGCAGGTCCCACGCGGCCCTCGGCAAACAGGGCCCCCCGGGGGGTGGTGCCGTTGGCCGATCCCGCCCTCGCCCCGCCTGACGCACGGGCCCTGGATCCCCTGCCCCTTGCCCGGCCGCTCCACGCTCCGGTCCCCGTGGCCGTCGGGGCGCTCGGCGCGGGTGGGCGCGCCCAGGCCCACATGGCCACGTGCGCCGCGCTCCAGCGCGCCGGCTACTACCGGCTGGTCGGGGTGTGCGACGCGGACGCCGGACGCGCCGACCAGACCGCGGCCCGCTTCGGCACCGCCGCTTACCACCGGCTGGAGGCCCTGCTGGACGACCTGGCGCGCCAGGCGCCTGCCGTTGACCCCGCCGCCCTGGCGGATGGGGCCCACGAGGTGGCCCTGCGAGCGGAGTATGTACGCAAGCACGGCTTCCCCCCGGAGGAGGCGGTCGCGCACATGGACCGTGTCTTCCCGACCAACCGCCCCATGGTACGGGGTGGGGCGTGAGGGCCGCCCGGGCGCCGAGCCCTGCCCCGCGTCGTCTTCGCCTTCCCACGGTGGGCGCGGTCGGCCGGCGCGCAGGTCCCGGGTCGTGTCCGGGCGGCGCGGGGCGCCACCCCCTGCCCGCGCACCACCGGCACAAGGCGTTCCGGTGGCGGACCGAGGGGGCGCGTTGGCGCCATGGACCCCCGCGCGGCGGCGGAACGGCCTCGTGCGGCGCGCGCTCCGTGTCCCTGGCCCGGGGCGCCGCGACGGGCTTGACGGCTGGCCCGTGCCGCTCCGGCGGGCGGCGGCGCCCGGGGCACTGGTTGGCACGTGGGGCGCGGCGCACGGTCGGGGAGGCGGTGGCTCCCTCCCTGCAGCGCGAACGGATCCGTTCCGGGCGGCCCGTGGCCTACGGCCCCGCG
>JAJZZC010000188.1 GCA_021797775.1 Bacillota bacterium | reverse complement strand
CCTGACTTTCGCAAAGGGTTTGCCCGTCGACCACAGCTGTCCCTTGGCCTGTCGCCTCCACCACTGCTAGCGCCACGCGACTCGCAAGCCGTCGCGCCGCGGTCATGCCGGTGAGCCCGCAACTGCAGCAGGGGCAGCAAGGCCAAAAAGGGTGGGGATGGGCAGCGAGAAGCGGAATCGGGAATCCCCGGAAGGGGCGGGACGCGCTGGCCCTCCCGGGGCGCGCAGTCGCTCCGTCCCAGGGTCCATCCGGACCTCGGCGTCGACACGCACCTCCCCAGGTGCGGCCGTCCAGTGCGGCGCAGTCGCCAGAAACGCGGCCGGTTCCTGTTCCGCCACAGGACGATCCACGAGCATCCGCGCAGCCGCCAAGGGGCCGCGCGCGCGGGCAATCCCCAGGGTCGTCCGTGCCGACATCGCTGATGTCTCCTTCTTGGCCGAGGCTGTTCCGGGCTCGCCGTTACCGCCCGCGCCAGGGATGCACCCCACGGACGCGCTCCCGCCCAACCGATCGCGGTTGCTGACCGCCGTGCCTCGCTGCCGGACCTCCCCGGGAGGGACATGAGCTCGATCCACATCGTCGAAGAGGACGGCGCCCTCCGTCGGGTGCCGCAAGCCGAGGAGGACCTGAGTCAGCGTGGTCTTGCCGGCGCCGTTGGTACGCAATCGACACACCCGAGGTGGAGGTGACCCGGACGATCCCGTTTAGGGGCGGTAGGCGCCAGCGGGGCGCGGGGGAGATGGCTCCCGCGCTCCCCGTGTGTCCGCCGGAGAGGCGGCGGACCCCTTGGCCATGGACGGTCGGACCCGTCCACCGATTGAACCTGAATCTCGCAGTGTCGGGCTGGCGCCGCTGTCCGAGAAGGACCCCGCGTACGAGCGGGTGCGGTCGTGGCGAGGGGCTGGTCCCTGGGCGCCAAGGCGACGGGCAAACCCTTTGCGAAAGTCAGGTTGAAACCGCAGCCGGGTACGCGGCACTCGGCCTCGCGGTGATCCCCGAGTGTGCGCCCGCCTGCACCTGCTCCCACCCCGGCAAGCGTCCGTGGGACCCTCTCGTCCGGCGCCACGTGGACGTCTGGCAGCAGCGCGGCGCGCCAAGCGGAGAGGAGCTTCCCGGGTACGCGCACTCAGGGCAGCGTCGCCCCCACCAGATCCAGCAACCTGCGGCACGACGCCTGCTCGTCGCCGGTCAGGCCGTGAAAGCGCCAGAGCGCCGCGACGGGCCGTTCGTCCGGGGGCAGCGCCGCCAGCAGCCCCTTGAAGCCCAGGCGGTAATACCCACGCATCCACATGAGGGCGCCGCTGTAGTAGCCGCGGGCCATGGTCGGCGCCAAGAGCAGCGGGAGGGGATGGCGCGCGAGGAAGGCCGCGCGCTCCGGCGGCGCGCTGTCCCGCCATCCCTTTACCCAAGAAGGCTCGTCTTCACGGTGAGGATGCCTGCTGGCCATCTCCAGGGCGCTTGCAAGGGCGAGGCGCAGGGAGGTGATCGCGGCGTCCACCTCCGCGCGGCCACCGCCCAGGTTCCAGGCCTGCACAAACGCCCGGCCGATGTCGGGCACGCAGTTGGCCAGGAACCGGTCCGCGAAGCGCCGCGCGCTGGTCACCAAGCCGCCCCGACCCGCCGTGTACGCCCATGCGCCCAGCCGCGCCGCGTCGCGGGCGAGCAGGGCGCGCTCCAGCGGATCCGGATCGGCTTGCGCCCCGTCCAAGGCGTCGCGCGCAGCGGTCAGCCGCGCCCGGGCCCGCGCGGCCCACACCCCTGGGTCGGCGAGGCGGCCGGAAACCGCATCCAGCCAACGGCGGAGAAGGCCGTCTGGATCGTGCAGCGGCACGCCGCCAGCGGTCTCGTCCACCAGGGGGGAGGCGGCGAACGCGTCAGGCTCCGCGATGAGGCGCCCCAGCGCGGCGATCGACACGTGATGGACATCGGCGAACCGCTCCCCGACCTCAGGCCGGCCCAGGTCCGGGCACCGCTCCTGGTCCGAGACCACCCACAGGTCGACGTCACTGCCGGGCCAAAGGTCGCCCCGCCCGCAGCCGCCGGCCAGCAGGACCCCTTGCACCACAGGATGCCGGCGCACCGCTTCCAGCCAAGCGCGGGCGGACTCCGGGAGCCGATCCCACTCTCCGTCCATGCGGCGGGCTTCGCGCCCGCGCCGACGCCGCCCTGCCCCGCATCACGGCGTGGCGGACGCTGCTGGAGGGCGTGCGGAGAGGGCGCCAGCATCAACTCCGGTTGCTCCTACGGCAGCGCGCCCGACGACATGTGCTTCCACATGTGGGGCGGGGCGATCGGTATGCGGTGGCGTCCTGATCGACAGCAACCTGACGCTGACCGCGATCTCCATCCCGGGGTCGGTGACGAGCCTGCTTTCGGGAGTCCCCGGCGGGACGCGGAACGACTTCGTCACGGCGGTCAGCCTGCAGCGGTGAGGCCCGGGGGGGGGCGCCAAGGTCAAGACACATCAAAGTCAGGGGCAGGAATACGCGCCCGCAAGGGCCCCTGGCGGGGCGCCACCACCGCGGCACGGCCATGCGGTGCGGCCCTCCTCTGCCGCGCGCCCGATTCCTGCGGAGTTCGTCTGGGGCACGGGGTGGTGGTGGCGGGAGTGCGGCGTAGGGGCTTGAGAGGCCGGGGGCGCGGCCCGATCAGAGACCCGGCACGAAGTGCGCCAGGACAGCGGCCAGGAGCAGCAACACAACGGGAATGCAGATGAAGTTGCGCAGGTTGTCGATCTTAGCGTCGATGTTTGCCCGCAGGTCCTTGCCCAGCAGGCGCTTGACCGGCACCGTTTCGCCCCGTACATGGAACATCCGTGCGCCGAGGTCCTCCCAGGAGGATAATGGAGCCAGCAACGCTTCGATGGCACCGAAAAGTTCTTCCCCAATGGAATCATCCTGACTTTCGCAACGGGGCGGCCGGTCGCCTTGGTGCCCAGGGGCCGGCCCCCCGCCACGACCTCACCCGCTCGCGTCGCGGGGTCCTTCTGCGCCAGCGGCGTCCGCCTGACACTGCGAGACTCAGGATGATTCATCGCTCGTCCCGCGGCGCAGGCGCTCCCGCACCTGCTCAGAGGTCAGCCAGGGCGCATCGGAGCCGTGTTCCCGGACCGCCTCGATGACGATCTGCATCTCTTCGTCGTCCTCAGGTTCGATGGATCCCTCTGCCACCTGGATCGCGATCTCGTTATCGCCGCCCGCATCAGCAAGCACAGCGTTGCCGTGCTCGGCGATCTCCTTGCGCAACTGCTCCAGCAGGTCCTTGGAAACGATGATCCTTGCCAAGGAGACCCTCCCCGCTTCGCGTTTCGTTCCAGCGATGGCGTGAGCCCTTGGCCTTGACCCCAACGCGCTCAGGCGGTGCCTCGGTCTCGGCACTGCCGTGCGGCGGCGGCCAACGGGGACAAAGCACGACAAACGCCGTGAGCGACTATCTATAGCATAAACACGCAACGCCACAGCGACGACCACACGAGAGGGGACGCTACCCCGCTCCCACCCCCTCCCGCGCCCAGCCCGCAAGCCGGCGGCGGGCTTCCCGCGATTCCGCCAAGTCGGACGGGGTCCAGGCAGCCAGCCCGAGCGCCTCCCACCACAGCGGGGCCAGCCGCGGCGCGTTGGCGCACAGCCAAGCACCGAGGGCAGCGGGTTCCGGGCGCACGGCGAGCAGCGGCGCCACGTTGCGCAGGACGGCGATGCGCGCGAGGTCGCGGCTTGCCAACCCCCACTGCGCCCACGCGCGCCGCACGCGCCACGCCCGCGCAGCCGTCTCCACCGCGCTTTCGGTCTCTGCGCTGAGCGCGAAACGGATCATCTGCGTCTGTGCCTCGCTCAGATCCGGGCGTGGGCCGTCCGCCACGCCACGGGCCCAGCGTAGGAGGCAAACGGCTGCGGCGTGCCGCTCGGCAGCGGCCGCGCCGGTGCGCGGCAGGCCCGCCCCCGCGATCAGCGCGTGCACGGCGGCTTCGCCGGCCACGCCCTGCAGGCGCCCCAGCAGATGGTGTCCCGACGGCGGCACGCCATGGGCAAGCAGCACAGCTTGCGCGGCAGCCACCACCGCCAGGTACCAGGCGTCACCGGCCGCGGCGTCCGTGCCCGGTTCCGGCGCGTGCCCCATGGCCTGGTCCGCCCGCGCCGCGCGCGCCCGGGGGTCGCTCCACGCCGCCTGGGCCTCGGCGGACATCTGCGCCAGCCGCTGGTCCCCGTCCCATAGCACCACGCCCGCCGCCAGGCGCGCCAGCCACCACCCCCCCGCCACGCCATGGGCGAACGCCGGCCATGACGCATGGACCACGTCGAAGGACAACGCGGGCTCGGCGGTGTCGTCCCGCAGGCGCGTGACTTCGGTCCATTGGTCCCCACGGTCGTAGAGGAGCATGACGTCGGCATCACTGCCGTCGTCCGCATCGCCCCACGCCGCCGATCCATACAGCAGCGCGGCGTCAAAGGCCCGCACGACGCGCCACCGCCTGACGGCGTCCAGCGCGGCGCTCCGGATGCGGGCGCTGGCGGGCGACACAGGGGACGCGGTCGTCATGGCGCCTCACCTCACGCGAACCGACCGAGGCGGCACCCGCGCCGCCGTCGCCTTTGGGGCGTAACGGTAGCACAGCACGCACTCTCATCCGTTCGCGGCTTGAAGCAGCAGAGGCGGCACGTTGCTCGGCACCACCGGAGGGGACTCGATCCGTCTGAGCGGTCTGAGCGCGCCGGCAAACAGCGACGCGACGTGATCATGGTCCACCCTCGCCAGGGCCGCCGGGCCGTCGCAGATACCGTGGTCAGCGCTTTCGCAAGTAGCCTGATCAGCGGCACGTGGCGACAGACGGGGGCCCCGCGTTGCACCATACGCCGTTCGCCGCCCATACGGGGGGAGGGACCTGGGCCAGGTAGCGGCCGGATCGCGCGCCCGGGAACTCGCACCCGCTGGCCCGCCCCCGCGCCCTACCCCGCGTACCACTGCGCCTGCGCCGCCCACATCGCGGCGTAGATGCCGCCGCGCGCCAGGAGGGCGGCGTGCGTGCCCTCCTCAGCCAGCCGGCCGCCATCGAGCACGAGGATGCGGTCCGCGAGCCGGGCGAAGCCGAGCCGGTGGCTGACCAGCACGGCGGTCCGCCCTTCGGCCATCGCCACGAACCCACGGAACACCTCGGCCTCGGCCAGGGGGTCCAGGGCGGCCGTCGGTTCGTCGAGGACCAGCACCTCGGCCTCGCGCATGAAGGCGCGCGCCGTCGCCACACGCTGCCACTGGCCGCCGGAGAGGTCCACGCCGCCCGGGCGCGCGCGGTCCAGCCAGGTGTCCAGGCCAGCGGGCAGAGCATGCAGCAGTTCCCCGGCGCCGCCACGACGCGTGGCGGCCACAATCCTGGCCTCCTCCCCCAGGGCGTCCACACGGCCGAACCCCACGCCCTCGCGCAGCGTCAGGCGGAAGCGGGCGTGCTCCTGAAACACGGGTGCCACGTGGGCGCGCAGGCTGGCCGCGGCGATCACCTCTTGGGGCACGCCGTCGAAGGACACACCGCCCTCCGTGGGCCGGTAGAGGCCGAGCAGGCAGCGCACCAGCGTGCTCTTGCCCGCGCCGTTCGGGCCGACGAGGGCCACCTTCTCCCCCGGATGCAGGCGGAAGGTGACGCCGCGCAGGGCGGGGTGGGCGGCGCCCGGATAGGCGAAACCGAGACCCTCCACCGCGATGCCCTGCCGGAGGGGCGCCGGGAAGGGTCGGGTGCCGGGCCGGTCGCGCTCCGGCAGCGGGGCGTCCAGGAAGCCGAAGAGGTCGGCCAGTTCCAGGGTCTGGCCGTGGGTCAGGTTGACGTGCACGATGAGGACCTCCAGGTTGGCGCGGAAGGTGGCCAGGGCCGTGACCGCCGCGGCGAAGGCGGCCACCCCGAGCCGTCCGTGCGTCACGAGCCACAGGGCCCAGAGCACGCCGAGGGCGTAGCCCAGCAGGCCGTCGCAGGCGATGTAGAGGAGGATGGCCAGCGGGCGGGCCCGGAGTTCGAGGGCCCAGCGCTCCGCCTGCAGGCCCCGCAGGAGGTCGCGCCAGCGGCCGAGCAGGGTGTCCCCCAGCCCGAAGGCGCGGACCTCGGGCGCGGCGGCGCGGGCGGTGAGCAGCTCCTCCAGGTAGCGCAGCCGGTTCTGCCGCCGGCTCTGGTCCAGGACGAGGGCGCGCGTCCACCAGGTGAGCCGTACGCCGTCGAGGAGGGAGGGCAGGGAGGCCAGCGCCGCGGCGACGGCCAGCGGGGGGCTGAGGACGAAGAGGCCGGCGGCGATGCCGGCGGCCTGGAGGCCGTAACGGAAGAGGGTCAGGAGCTTGAGGATGGCGTTGTCACCCGATTCGCGGCTGGCGGCGGCGCGGACCCGGCCGTGGAGGTCGTGGTAGGCGGGGTGCAGGCGCACCTCCAGCGGCAGGCGGGCGGCGTGAGCCAGGTAGGCCTCCGTCAGCGCGGACTGGATGCCGTTGCTGATCAGCCGGTTGAAGACACCGCGCGCGCTGGTCAGCAGCCACAGGCCAAGGCTCAGGGCCGCGTAGGCGGCGGCCGCCGCGAGGAAGCGGCCGAAGGGAGCCCCTCCCGGGAGGGCCAGGCCGGCGGCGAAGACGTTGCGCTGAATGACCACCTGCAGGCCGAACAGGGCACCGGGGAGGATGGCCAAGGCCAGGTAGGCGGCCGTATGCAGCGGCCGTGTCCGGGCGATGAGCCAGCAGGCGCGTAGCAGGGGCCGGACGTTGCCGGGGGCGGGCTGCCAGAGGCCTGGCTCGGCCGGGGCGCCCCGCGCGTCGGACGGGGGCCGGGCGGTACCAAGGGGCCGGGGCGTGCGAGGCCGGGATACAGGTGGGGACGGGGACGTTCCGTCTCGCGGCGACGCGGGCAGGAGCCCGGGCGGCGGGCATGCACCAGGAACCGTGGGGGACGCGGCGGGCTCTGGCGGCGCCTGCGGGGCCTTGGGCGCGGGGGCACCGGACTCGGACGCGGAACCGGCCGAGGGAGACGTTCCTGCCGGCCCGACCGCGGGACGCAGCGGGCCGCTGCCGCGTTCGGCCGCGGGTGGGGTCGCCCCTGCGGGCGACCCGGGACACAGCCCGGACGGCGGCGGTGCGCCGGCAGCCGCGGGCGGCGCACCGGGCTCAGGCGGCGCCCACGGCGCCTTCGGCCCGCGGGGCTGGCCGTCGCCGTTCACTGGTACCACCCTGCCTGAGCGGCCCAGAGTCCGGCGTAGAGACCCCCGGCCGCCAGGAGGTCGCCGTGGGTGCCCTCCTCGGCGATGCGGCCCCCGTCCAGCACCGCCACGCGGTCGGCGATGCGGGCGGCGCCGAGCCGGTGCGTGACCAGGAGGGTCGTGCGCCCGCGCGCGGCCAGGCCGCTGAACTGCGCGTACAGTTCCACCTCGGCCTGGGGGTCGAGCGCCGCCGCGGGTTCGTCCAGCACGAGCACCTCCGGCTCCGCGTACAGCGCGCGGGCGGTGGCGAGCCGCTGCCACTGACCGCCGGATAGGTCGGTGCCGCGGTCGTCCAGGGCGCGGCCCAACGGGGTGTCGTAGCCGCGGGGCAGGGAGGCGATGAAGTCGGCGGCGCGGGCGGCGCGGGCGGCCCGTTCCAGACGGGCGCGGCCGCCGCCGGCATCCTCTCCCCCCAGGAACGCGGGCAACGCCCCGAAGCCGATGGCCTCCGCCACCGTGAACTGCAGATGCAGGTGATCCTGGAACACCGGCGCGAAGGCGGTCCGCCGCGCAGCGGGTTCCAACGCCGCCAGGTCGTGGCCGTCGGCGAGGATGCGGCCGGAGTCCGGGGCGTACAGCCCCAGGAGGAGCTTCACGAGGGTGGACTTCCCAGCGCCGTTGGCCCCGACCAATGCGAGGCACTCCCCCGCGCGCAGGGTGAGGCTGAGGTCGCGCAGGGCCGGGCGCGAGGCGCTGGCGTAGGAGAAGGTCACGCGGTCGAAGACAATCCCTTCGCGGAGGGGGCGGGGAAAGGGCTGGCCCGGGGCTAGACGGCTCCCCGCCGGGACCAGCCGGTCGGTAACGCTGGCGGCACCGTGGGGGCCAGGCCGCCGCGCCACGTCCGCGCTGCCCCGGGGGGCATGGCTGGCCGTGGGCGGCGCCGCCGCGCCTGGGGGCGACCCAGCGGCGGCGGCCAGCCGGGCGAAGTCGGCAAGGGCGTTGGTGCGCACCCGGATCCGGCGCACGGCGGCGGCGGCGTTGCCCGCCTCCTGGTTGAACGTGCTCAGGCCCCCCGCCAGGGCCATGAAGCTGCCCGCCGCGATCCGCCCGTGCAGGACGCCGAGCCCCAGCACGACCAGGCCGCCGAAGAAGACCCCTAGGCGCAGCAGCCGTACGGGCAGGGCGGCCGCGGCCTGCACCGCCTGAAACCCCGCCTGGGCCGCGCCGAGGCGGCTGAACAGGTTGCGCCAGCGGCGCAGCAGATGCCCCGCGAGCCCGTAGAGACGGACCTCCGCCGCCTCTCCCTCCCCTGCCTCGCCGGCCAGCAGGCTGGCGAGGTAGCCGAGCAGGCGCTGGTCCGGGGCCTCAGTCAGGGTGTAGCGCCGTTGGCGGTCACCCTGCCACAGCTCCCAGAGCGCCGTGGGCAGGGTCCCGGCCAGAAGCCCCAGCGGCAGCCACCAGGCCGCGGCGGCGAGCAGGACGCCGACGGCGGCGACGGTGGTCGCGCTGTTGAGCAGCCACGCCACCTGCTCGATGACCTTTTCCGCCGCCGTGCCGGCCGAGGTACCCGCGGCCTGCACCAGGGCGTACCAGTCATCGCGGTCGAAGAGAGCGAGCGGTGAGCGCGCCGCGGCCTCCAGCCTGCGGCCGTCCAACGCGGCGTGCAGGTCGAACGACAGGCGTTCCTGGAGCGGGATGTCCAGGTGCGCCAGCGTGGCGCGCAGCAGCGTGACGCCGATCAGGCCCAGGGCGGCGGGCAACGCCGCCGCGAAGCCGGCCGCGCTGGCGTGGGCCGAGCGCAGGACGAGGTCCAGGAGGCGCGCCGTGAGCGCCACCTGCGCGGCCGGGGTGAGCCCCTTGACGAGGTTGACGCCCAGGAAGGCGACCGCGGACCAGCGGCACTCCGCCCAAGCGGTGCGGACGACGAGCCGCAGGACGGGCGGAGCGGGCGACGCGGCCAGCGAACGGCCAGGGGCCATCGTCCCACCGCTGGGGGCCATGGGGAGCCCTTCGCCGCGGAGGCGGGAGACCCTTCGGTTTGGGCAGGAACCCGCTCGCAGGGGTGATCGGTATGGGCTGCCTCCAACGGGACAAATACGGATCAGGCTGTGGCGCCACCCCTGGGACACCCTCCGAGCGCACCGGCGACCGGCCCGTCCGATCAGGGCCCCGCCGGCGACATCGTCCCACGACAGACGGCACCCAGGATCTCCGCGAGGCCCTGGATCGCGTCAACCGCGTCTCGACCGCCGCTGCGGCCCCCAATGCGGCCTCGCCGACCCCGTACACAGCTAGAGTGGGTTTCCATCCGCACGAAGCACCACGTTGCCCCATCCCGCATGCACAGCCTGCGCTCGTACAGACCGACTGGCCACGGTATTGGCGATCGGCCTGCCGGCCCCGGCGGGCGAGCCTCTGGCGCCGCCGGTTCCAGCGGCAGCGGCGTCACTGAGGGGGATGCCGCCCGGCGAGACAGCCTACGGCGGCGCAGCAGTCACCCGCCAGGGCTTCGCAAGCCGGCAGGCCTGTCCAATAGCGTGAACAACACGCACGGTGTTCGGTGTCACTTGCCGTGGTCAGTAGCAGCGATGCCTCCGTGGTGCGCGAGCACCGGATGACCGGCCCTGATGAAGGCCCTGAGCGCCTCGCGCTCCGCCGACGCCGGAGGGACGTAGCTGCCCGGCGGGTTCTGGCCGTGTCGAGGAGGCGGTGCGGCGGCTGGGCAACCGGCCAAGCCACTTGGCGCGCAGCCTGCGCCGGCGCCGTTCTACCACGGTGGACGCTGCGCACCAACATCGCCACGACCCCGGTCAACTTGCTGCTGAAGGACATCGTGGGCGCACTAGCCGAGCATCACACGCGTAGCGAACCGGCGTTACCCGGTGGGCAGACGGGTCATCGACCGGAGCCTCCCGGCGTCCTCCCCGCAGGGGAGTGTGGACGCCCATCCGGCAACCGCCTGCCCTGTCGGGGCCCCCTGTTCGGTAGTCGTGGGCGCGCCTGTCTGGCCATCGCGGCTGCCCCCGAAATGCCCATTTGACGCGGCTTCCGCGATGCCAAGAAACGCGTGTTCCCCGTCGAACGCACCCGTTCACGCAAAGTCTATGGGTACGTTTATGGGGAACGCGGCGGGTTCGGAACCGACGATCCGAGCCACCCGATGCCCTGGCGGCATCTCCCGCATTGGCCGGGGCTGGGCGGGCGCGAGGAAGAGGTCGGCAGCGCTCCCGGAGCGCTCCCGTGGCAGCTGCGGCTCAGCTCAGCCAATGCGTGGTACACTGACCCCGTCGGGCCGCTGCTAAGTGTCCTGGCAGGACCGCGGAACCTGTCAAGCACCGTGAGACACCTTCGACACTATTCGCTCGCTCTTGCCCGCCGGTCGGTCTACCAAGTACTGGGCATTATCCTCTCCAGGTCCCGGGATGCCGCGGGGGCAGCGCGGGTGCTTGCCGACAGGATGTTCGCCAGCAGGGGGGCTCGCGCCGCGCCGCGGCGACGCCCGCCTTGTGGTGGCTGGAGTCTCGGTGGGGCACGTCCTCGGCGGCAGCATGAGCACG
>JAJZZC010000187.1 GCA_021797775.1 Bacillota bacterium | reverse complement strand
CCTCCCAGCCGGCGACGGTCTCCTTGCTCATGCCGACGGCCCGGGCCAACTCCTCCTGCGTCTCTCCCCGTTCGGTACGAAGCAGGCGCACCCGTGTCGGCAGGGGAGTCACGGCGCCGACCTCCTTCCGTCCTCTGCGTCCTTCCCATCGTACGTTTCGCGCACCAGTTTGCGCAAATGCCGCAGGCGGTGCCGTTCTGAGAGAACGCAAATGCGATGTGCTTGCATTGAGTAGGTGCTTATGGTACATATCCACCAGGACGGCGCACGTTCAGTATCCACGGCGCCCTTCGGCGCATCGCCGTCCACCTAGCGGGGGCGACCCGTCCCTCGCTGGATTCGGCGGGCTGGTGTATCCCCCGCTGTACAAGGGATGGTGGCTTGCGCATGCCCCCATGGCGGCCGGCGGGTCCTGTCCGCGTCTTCTACCGCAACTGGATCTTCTGTGGGGTCTGGCGAGGCCGCGACGCCGAATATACCGCTGCCCGTGGGCACGGGCACTGGGTGGCCATCGACAGGGCCAACCGCCCGGCGCTCTGGGCGGACGCGGGCGCGACCCGCCCGGACGAGGCGATAGAACGCGTGCTGCTGTTGGACCGGGACCCGCCCGACATCGAACGCGCCCAGGCCGGCTGCCGCGCGGAACTCCGCCGCGGCCGGCGGCGTGACGCCGTGGCTACCGTCTTGCCCCAACGGACACGGTGCTCAGCGTCCCCTGTGGCCCGATTTGCCCGCACCGGTCTACCGGTCGACGGGCCCGCCGCCGCAACCGTCTCCATGATCCTCACGACCCGTGACCCCCGCGCCGAGGAAGTGGCCGCCGTCGCCGCCGAGGCGGCGGGAGGCAGGCTACTGCCGCGCGACGGCCACCGCACGGCCGGCACCCGCCGCCGCTGGACCGACACGGCCCGGCTTCAGGCCCTCTCCGCCGCCCGCGGGCAGTAGGGTCGCTCGACCCACCTCACCTATACAGCACGCCCCCGACCGGATGCCGCCGGCCGGGGGCGTTCGCTTTGGTTGAGCGCGACGCACCCCACGGAAGGAGGTCCCCGATGGACAGGTCCGAGGCCCGCGAGACCGCGCCCCGCTATCTCACGCCGACCGAGGTGGCGCACGACCTGCGCGTCTCCAACAACACCGTCTACGCCATGCTCAGCGGGCGGGAGTTGCCGGCCGTCCGCGTACGCGGCCAGTGGCGCATCCCCGCCGATCAGTACGCCCGCTGGGAAGAGGAGGCCGCGGCGCCGCCGGGGGCGGCGGAATCCAGCCCTCTTCCGCGGCGCCAGCGCAACGCAGGACCACATGCGTAACCCGCGCGGCCACGGGATCGCGGGCCGGTCTGGGGTGTCGGTGGCAGAGCCTGGCGGGAGGGACTGGCACCCTTGGGCCACCAAACCGCTTTCCATCACGTCGGCCTGGCGACCGAGCTACTCGACGCCTTGGTCGAAGCCCTCTCACCACGAAGGGAGATGACTGATCGTGAACACCGACCCCAGCGAAGTCCCCGTGCACGTATTGACCCCTGAGGAGGCGGCCCCCCAACTGCGCGTGACCCCCCAATGCGTCCGGCAACAGCTCGTGGCAGGCAAGCTACCCGGATTCCGCGTTGGTCGTCTGTGGCGGATCCCCTCCGATCAATTCTGTGCCTTCCTGCGGGGTGAGTGGACGCCGCCGACGGCGGCTCCGGACGACCGCCAGCCCCTGGGCCGCCGGCTCTTCCGCCGCCAGCTGGGGAGGGTGCGGTGATGGCTCTGGTACTGCGCAACGGAGTCTGGCAGGTCGTGCTCCGGGTACCCGATCCTGTGACCGGCAAGAAGAAACAGGTCTGGCGCTCCACCGGGGAGCGGGATCGGGCCAAGGCCAAGCTGGTCGAAGCGAAACTCATCGTGGCCGCCACAAGGGGCGAACTGCTCCCGACCGACCAGACGCCGCTGGAAGAATTTCTGCCGCAATGGTTGGAAACTCGGGCCGCCACCGCGGGCCTGGAGGCCGGAACGGTCGCCAGTTACCGCAACGCGATCACCCTGCACATCTTGCCCGCGTTGGGCAAGGTCAAGATCTGCGATCTGACTCCGGCCATGCTGTCGGCGTACTACGCCAAGAAGCTGCGGAGCGGGCGCGCGGACGGGCGCCCCGGCGGGCTGTCGCCGCACAAAGTGCACGAGCATCATGCCGTGCTGCACAAGGCCCTCAACGACGCCTTGAAATGGGGGCTCGTCACCCGGAATGTCGCCGACGCGGTGGATGCGCCGGCCGTGCCCAAGGTGGAGTATCCGACACTCAGCCGAGAGCAGGCACGACAACTGAGCACAGAGGCCCGTGCGCATCGGCTTTTCGCACTCTACCGGATGGCGTTGACGACCGGATTGCGGCAGGGAGAGATCCTCGCGCTGCGTTGGTCGGACGTCGATTGGGACGCCGGCACCGTGTCGGTGGCGAGAGCGCAGAAGGACATCGTGGACGGCATACCGGTGTACGGCAAGACCAAGGCCAAACGGGCTCGCTCCAAGGTCCATCTCGATCCGCGCGACCTCACTGACCTGGCGGCCCACCGCGAGCGCCAGCGGCTCGAACAGGCCCGCGCCGGCAGCGCGTGGCACCCGGGCGACCTGATCTTCTGCCGAGAGGACGGCACCGCCCTTTCCGCCGACCAGGCAAGGAACTTCTTCAAGAGGCTCCTCCGGGCGGCCGGGCTTCCGCCCCGCATGCGGTTCCACGACCTCCGCCACACGAACGCGACTTTGCTGATGGAGGCCGGCGAGCCCGTGTTGGTGGTCAGCGAGCGGCTGGGGCACAGCACGCCAACGACAACGGAAGCCATGTACGGCCACGTCACGGCACCGATGCGCTCTGCCGCAGCCTCGAAGATGGCCGACATCCTGGCGCTGGATGACCCGGCCGCCGAAGACGGTCCCCGGCAACAAACGACGGCCCGTTAGACATCGCGTTAGATGTCGGCGGGCCGTCGTCTAATGGGCCGCTTGGTCGGATGCCCGCAAGCCCTTGTGGCTGTTGGTGCCGGGGGCGGGACTCGAACCCGCACGGCCTTGCGGCCAGGGGATTTTAAGTCCCTCGCGTCTGCCATTTCGCCACCCCGGCATAGGGATACATGGACGCAAAGCGCCGCTACTTCCGCAGCGACGCTCCACGCCAACGAGAAACTGGGGATCAGAGAGAGCCGACAGACCACCACACGAAGGCCCGGCGGTTCAGCAGGCCCCGCTACCCCACAACGGGCGCCAGCCTGTCATCCAGGTACAAGGGACCTTGCGCATGATGAAAAGCCAAGCCCCGCGAACCACGCGCCCCAGACGCCGTGGCCGCCGGTCAGAACCCCCGGCCGCCCCGGCCGCCCCGCTTGCCTTCCGTGTTACGCCGCAGGTCGCCCAAGCGCTCCTCGCTGTCCTTCATGAAGCGCTTGAGCTTATCCTCGAAGGAACCGGGCAGCGGCCGCCGGCCGCGCCCGCCTCCGCCCCCTCCGCCTCCACGCGGCCCACTGAACGAACGCGTGGGGCTCGCGCCCTCCACGGCCTGCCGGATAGAGAGCCCTATCCGCTTTCCAGTCGGATCCAGCGACAGGACCTTGACCTTGACCTTGTCCGTCCTCTTGATATGCTCGTTGATGTCGTTGACGTAGGAGTCAGCGACCTCCGAGATGTGGACCAGGCCGGTCTGCCCGGTGGGCAACTCGACGAACGCCCCGAAGTTGGTAATCCCGGTGACGGTTCCCTCGACAATGTCGCCAACGGCGAGCGACATACGGCTCCAATTCCTCCCGCAGCGGCGGCTAGCAGGAGGAATTATAATCCCCGGTCGTTCACGCTGTCAAACGAGGAGATGACCGCAAATTCCGCCAGGTTCCGCCTTCTGGTGGGTCCCGTGGCCAGTTTGCCCTCCGTAGGGACTAGCCCGTACGGACCCGTCTCGCCATGCACCGCCCCACCGCACCCGCCAGCGCGGCATCGCGCCCAGCCTGCAGCCGGACAATCCTGCCCGTCACCCCGGCCTGAGGTCGCCGAGACGGGCACACCGCGCGCCATCCGCCCAAACGGGGTGGTCGGTCGCCCCAATGGCCCGAGGCCGCTGCGCATGGAGCTCGCTCCCAGCAGCCGCGGGCGGGGCTGTTCACCACACCCGGCACGCCCCATCGCGCGGCCGACCGCGGCAGCCGGCGCCTCCCGCCACCCATCCCGCGGGTCGCGCGAAGCCACGCCCCACCCACACCAACCGCTGCCATGTCGTGCGGGACCACGACCGTCCCTCGCCCCGACCCGCGCCTACGGTATCGCCGATCCGCCGTTGGCGCCCTGCGCCGCGCCGGCCGGGGGGGATGGCTGGATCGGGGCCAGCGGCACTTCCCCGGGAGACACCAGGCCGAATCGCTGGCGCGCCGCGGCCGTGATGAAGGCGTTGGTCTTGGCGTAGGCGATCTTCGCGCGCAACGCCGCCTGCGCCCGCAACGCCGCGCGCTCGCGCGCCTGCAGGGCGTGCACCTGCCGCCGCAGGCGCAGGTACTCGGCAACGTCCTGGCGACCGACCCCGACGCCGTAGAGCGCCGCCGCCAGCACCGCGTACCGCGGCCAATGGGCGCGCACACGGGCCATCCAGGACGGGCGCGGGGGGCGGGGGCGCGGCGGAGGTGCCTCGCCACGCGCGACGCCCTGGCGCAAGGGGAGCACGGAGGCCTGGGCGGGCTGGCGGTCACGCCTCATCTTCCCGTTTCCCCTCGTCTCGCCCATCGCCCGGCGCCGGCTCGTCCTCGGCGGACGGGTCGTGCAGCCCAAGGGGATCCCCGTCCAGCACCAGCACGACCTGGTACCCCTTGGCCTTGGCACGCGCATAGAGCGTCGCAACGGTGGCCGGGCTCAGGCCCAGGCGGCGCGCGATGGCCTCGCCGCTCTGCCCGGTCTCCTTGAGCGCCACGACCTGCCGCTCCCGGAAGCTCAGTCGCTCTACGCCGCGGATCTCCAACTGCATACCGGGTTATCCACGCCCTGTGTACAACCTGTGTACAAACTGGGGACGCACGGACCACATTCGCCCAGCACGGCGGCCCTCCTGCCCGTCCTGGGCGGCGCCCCAGGGAGGCGTCGTTCTCGGTAGCGGTTGTCCGGGAACGGCCATACCCGCCCGCTGCGAGGGCGGCGGTCCATCCCGGAGGTCGCGTAGGAGCGGAGGGACCGCCCGGTCGCCACGCGTGGAAGCCGTCCGCCAGTCCCCCTGCGGCCGATGCGCGCCGATGGGATCGCTCCTGCCGAGAGGGTCGCCTGTCGCACCATGCACCCGCTCGGAACGACGTGGTCTTGGCTCGGTCTCGGCCCCGGGAGGCACGGGCCGCCGCCGGCCAGCAGTTCCCGGCCCAGGGCGGCCCGAAAGGGCCGAGCCTCCTGTTTGGCACGTGCCTGCGGATGGGCCAGGGGACAACGGGACCCCTGCAGCGCGGCGGGCCCCGCCCCCACGGGCCCATGCCCGGTCGCGCGGCCGCGGTGTGGGCCCGGGTGGCGCCTTGGGGGCCCAGGGCACTGGCGGCTCAGCGTGGGGGCCGTGCCCCAGGGCCCCGCCCTCGACGGCGCGGGCGGGTCGACCTGCGGCCACGCGCCGGGACGCTAGGGGGCTGGGGTGCCTCCGCGGGACCTTCGGCCGCACCCCGGGTGGGGGTGCGTCGCCGCGGCAGGTTCCGGGACACCTCCGCCAGGGTGCGCGCGCCCCGTGCGGCCTGGCCACCGCACCAGCGGACGGGGCGCCAGGCGAACCGTAGGGCGCCCACGGTGAGGCGGTGGGCACCGCGGGCGCCCCTGCACGCCGCAGGCAGCACCAGCGGGCTGGCGAGGAGGAAGTAGGCGGATCCCCCGGCCGCGAGGGCCAGCACCGAATAGAGGCGCAGTTCCCCCCAGGCGGCCCCCAGCAGTCCGGCGGCCACCAGGGCGGCGGCCAGCAGCCCATACGCCCCGTCCGCGAGGTCGCCCGCGAGGCGGCCCATGCGGCGCACCGAGCGCAACGCCCGGTAGAGGTCGAAGGACAGGCCCAGCGCGCAGCCGGTCAGCGCCAGGAAGGTGAAGGCGATCCCCTGCGTGAGCACAGGCGGCGCCAGCGGCAACGCAGCAGCCCCCCTCGGCCGCTCTGCTCGGGCCAGAGACGCAAAGGGGTAGGCGCCCGTGCGCGAGGTGGCGGGCGGGCCCCTGGTGCAGCGGGCGCCGCACAGGGCGCGGGCAGCAACCTAGGGCTCCATGGTGGCGGAAGCCTCGCCGCCCTCACCCCGGGCGCACGCGTGGGCGTGCCTGACCCTGCCGTGCTGCGCCCGCGCCGTTCAGCGGAAGAGACGGGCCAGCAGCCCCCCTCCCGCCTGGTGGCCCGGACCGCGGCCGGCCTGGGCACCGCGCGCCACCGTTGTCGCGTAGCTGAGGGAGTCGATGAGACCCTCCACGGAAAACGTGCCCTGCGCCAGGTCGAGTTGCTTGATCTGCAGGTCATGCCCGTGGAGCGTCAGCGTGCCGAGGTCCGTGTCCAAAACGATCTCGTGGTCGTCGAAGCTCGCCACGTGCAGCACGCCGCTGATCTCGGCCTCTTCGCGCGCGCGCAACGTCAACTGGTGGCCTGCCGCCGTCTGCCCCGCCGGAGCGGCGCGCCCCGCCCCGGGGCGCCCGTCCGTCCGGCTCTCGCGCATGTCCATCCCGCCACCCCCCGCCGGGCCGGTGGACCAGCATATGCGGGGGCGGCGCGGCGCGATGATGGGGGAAAGGTGCGCGTGCGGTGGTCGGCGTAAGCGAGAGGGGGTCCGCGGAACGCAAAGGGTGTGGCGAGGTGCGCGGTCGGCGGGAGAGGCGGGGGGGGGAAGCCAGTGATCGAGGCCAGGCGGCACAAAGGTCTCTCGCCGCTGGGAGCGGGCTGGCGGGGCCGGCCGAACGGGGGCAGGCGCGAGGTGCTCGTTCCCGAGTGCTTGCCGTCTCCAGGGACGTGCCCCCTGGGCCCGGGCCAGGTCTGGCGGCGAACCATCGGGGTG
The DNA here is from genome assembly GCA_021797775.1 of Bacillota bacterium. Classification (GTDB taxonomy): domain Bacteria; phylum Bacillota; class Sulfobacillia; order RBS10-35; family JAJYVN01; genus JAJZZC01. Next base: position 3,843 of record JAJZZC010000187.1, on the reverse strand, counting down.
GCGTGCGCCCGCGCGTGCGGCCGGCTGGAGGAAAGGTCCTGACCCCGAGGGCGGCCGGTCATGCCGGGCCGGGGCGTAGCGCCACTCCGGCGGGGCCGCACCCTGCGCCCGTTGGGGCTCAGAGGACGCGCGCGGCGGCGGGGCGGACGTTGGCCCCCCATGGCGCGCGGGTCTCGGTCGCGCGTTTGCCTAGCCGACCGCGTTGCGTTGCGGCGGCCCCGAACGGAGGTACGGGTCCGTGCGTCTAGACAAGTTCCTCCAGGTGAGCCGGCTGGTCCGGCGGCGCGTGCTGGCCAACTCGCTCTGCGACGGGGGGCGGGTCACCCGCAACGGGCACCCGGCGCGCGCCTCGGCGGAGGTGGCGGCGGGGGATGTCCTGCGCATCGACTACGGTTGGCGGCAGTTGGAGGTACGGGTGGTGAGCGTGCCCGCGGGCGCCGTGGGCAAGGCCAGCGCGGCCGACCTTTGGGAGCTGGTGCGCGACGTGCGCGCTGGGCCCCCACCGGCCGACGAACCGTGAAGCCCCCAGCCGCAGCGGGGCCACATCGCCGGTAGTGTGCGACACCATACTCGCGGCACGCGCGGCAGCCGCGCCGGGCCTACGCGCCAGGACCGGTGTGCGCGGCAGGCGACCCGCAAGCGGGGCCCCCGGGCCGGCCGGCACGGAGGCCCCAGAGGGCCAGAAAGACGCTATTCGATGAGGTCCTTCAGCGCCTTGCCGGCCTTGAAGGACGGCACGCGCCCGGCCGGGATCCGGATCTCCTCCCCGGTCTGCGGGTTGCGCCCCACACGCGGCTTGCGGTCGCGCACCTCGAACGTCCCGAAGCCGACCAGGCTCACCCGCTCGCCCTGCTTGAGCGCGTCCTCGATGGTCTCGACTAGCGCGTTGACGGCGCGTTCCGCGTCGCGCTTGGTGATCCCGGCCTTCTCCGCGACCGCGCCCACCAAATCGAGCTTGTTCATCGCCCGTCCCCTTTCCGCTTCCCTGCGCTTGTTGCGGGCCGGCGCCCAACGTCCGCCCGCGTTCGCTCCCAACTCGCCGACTCCCTGCACATGGCCGGCCCAACGCCAAAATAAGGGGGGGCCCGCCGCAACGCAAGCGCCGAGTTTACCCCGGCGGCCCCTGCGGCGGGGCCTCCCCGGCCTTTACGCGCTCCCACAAGCGATCGAGTTCCACCAATCCGTGGCCGTGGATGCCGGATCCCTCCGCCGCCAGGAGCCCTTCCACGGCCGCGAAGCGGCGGCGAAACTTTTCGTTGCCGGCCAGCAGGGCGACCTCAGCGTCGATGCCGAGCAGCCGGCCAACCTGTACGGCGGCAAAGAGCAGGTCGCCGAATTCCTCCTCAGCGTGTAACCGCGCCGCCCGTTCGCCTGGCGTCTCCTCCACCCCCCCGGGGGTGCTGGCGCCCGCCGCCGCACCGGAAGCGGTGGGCCGCAATGCCCACCAGGCGCGCCATGCCTCCGCGAACTCGTCCTGCTCTTCGTGCAGCTTGGCGGCGACCTCCTCGGGCCCCGGCCAGTCGAAACCCACCTCCGCCGCGCGCTCCCCCAGTTCCCGCGCCTCCGTCAACGCGGGCCGCGTGCGCGCCACCGCCGCCAGCAGCCCCTCCCCGCTCGCTGCCGTGAGTGCGGCGTCAGCCTCCCCAGCCTTGGCGGCCGCCCACCGCCGCGCCGCCTCCTCCGGGGATGCGGCTGGGGTGGCCTCCCCGAAGACGTGGGGATGCCGTCTCACCAGCTTGGCGCGGAGACCCTCCAGCAGCTCGCCCAGCGAGAAGGCGCCGGACTCCTCGGCGATGGCCGCGTGGAGCAGCACCTGCAAGAGCAAGTCGCCGAGCTCGTCGCGCAGGGCAAGCGCGTCCCCGTCCGCGATGGCCAGGGCCACCTCGCGCGCCTCCTCCAGCGCGTAAGGGCGCAGGGAGGCATGCGTCTGCGCGCGGTCCCAGGGACAGCCCCCGGGGGCGCGCAGGCGGCGTACGGTGGCGGCGACGCGCTGGAATGCCTCCCCTTCCCCCAAGGGGTCCCGGGGGCGCCCCACATCACCTTCCGCCACCTGACCCCGAGCCACCGGCGCCGGGCGCCGCCCAGGCACGTCCATATCCATGACACCCCGAGCCCCCTCCACGTGTCCGCACGGGGGGGATCCCCCCGGCTGGACCGCGCGGATCACGCTTCTTCGGGGGGGTCATGGCAGAGGCCTTTCCGCGGCGGGCCCCACCCGCTCCGTCCACCGGCCCCCGCGGTCCCGCCCCGGTGCCCGCGGCCGGCCACAGGGGCTCATTGCACCATCTGCCGCGCCAGGAACCCAGCTGCGGTCTCCGCTAGCTTGAGTTCGGTGGAACCCATCGCGGGGCCGCCCTCGCGGCTGGCCAGAATCACCGCGCCGATGGCCTCGCCGCCCGCGGCGATCGGCGCGACGACGAACGAGCCGAACGCTCCCTGCCCCTCCTCCTCCCCGGCGACGGAGCCGGGCAGGGGCTCTCCTGGCCGGTACTGGACCGTCTCGCGACGGCTCATCGCGGCTTCCACGGCGGAACCCACGCGCCGGTCCAAAAACTCTTTCTTCGGTGCGCCGGCCACCGCGATGATGGCGTCGCGATCGGTGATCAGGGCGATATGCCCCACGGTCTCGTGGAGGCTGTCGGCATATTCCTTGGCGAAGTCGGCCAGTTCGCCGATGGGTGAGTACTTCTTGAGAATGACCTCGCCATCACGGTCCACAAAAATCTCCAGCGGATCGCCCTCGCGGATGCGCAGCGTCCGTCGGATCTCCTTGGGGATGACGATACGGCCGAGGTCGTCGATCCGGCGCACGATTCCCGTCGCTTTCACCCTGGACCCTCCCCTACGCTCCGCGCGCTGACGCCCCGGTGACCTGAGCCGTCCAGCGCTGAGCCTATGCGTGGCGGCGCGGCCCTACGCTTCCCGCGTCGACGACCCCCTGCGCCGCTCCCTGGAGAGGCGTTTCGCACGGGACGGCACATTTTGGAGGGTCGCGACCGGAGAGACCTCCCTCGTCCGGCCATAGCCTGCCCAGGCCGGCCGGATTCTCCCGCGGCGGGGCGGGGCCGCCCGGCTCGCTCGGTCCGTGGCCCCAGCAGAGTGTGGACCCGTAAAGGCTGCGCCCCCCGTCGAACGGAGGGTGGTCCCCGGGGAAAAGAACCGGCGCGGCCGCCCGCACGCCGCAGGGCAAGCGGCGCGCCATGGCACAGGGCCCCTGTCCCGCCCCAGCGCGGCCTGATCCTGGGGGGTTCGGTAGCAGCCAACCGATTTGACGAGGATTGTTGTCAGGAGAATCCTGTAGTACTACCCTCCGCAGTGCCTGATCCTAGGATGCGCCGCTGCCGTCTTGGCGTCGTTGACATCCGTTCACCGTGCCAAACCGCCTCTTGCCGTGGTCGTGGCCACTTGTTCACAGTCCTTTCCGTCACCAGTCGCTTCCAGTGCGGAGGACAGTAGTAGGCCCATACTGGGGGAACCGAACGTTTGCACCGTCTGCCCCGGGAGGCTCCCTGTGGTCGCCTGAGTGCCGATCTCCTAACGTATGCTCATGTTTCTAGGAACGGTCGAGGGCTGATCGCGGCGGAGCGTATTGCTTCGGCGGCGAAGCCCAGCATGGGAACACGGCGGCGACACCTCGGCGACGGACTGCTGCTTGGGCGTGGCGGAATAACCGTCCGCGGCCGGGGATGCGGGGGGCGACGGCGCAAGGGCGAAGTGGGCCGTACCCCCACGTCCGCCGACGCCGGAAGCCCGTCCGTCCAATGGGGCCTGGATGGCGGGAGCGAAGCGACCTGGGGCCCGAGGCGCCTGGATGGAGCAAGCCGAGGGCCTGGATGGCGGGAG
>JAJZZC010000186.1 GCA_021797775.1 Bacillota bacterium | reverse complement strand
TCTCCGCCTGCTGGCCGGTGGTGCCGGCCGTCGACGTCGCGCGCCGCGCCCCGGCGGTGGAGGTGCCACTGCCCCCCCCCGGGCTGGGCAGCGCCGCGGCGCCGCATCCGGCCATCACCGCGGCGCTCGCCAGCAACGCGACAAGCGGAGCCACCCGTCTCTGCGGCGGGCGTCCGGAACCGGTACCGCCCCCGTCCACATGGATAGCCTCTGGATGCGGCTCGGCCGTCGACGTCCACTGCCGAGCCGTGGGCATGGTGGCCATCTGCGCTCCCCCTCGCAGTCGACTCAGCGTGCGATCCGCCCGCTCAGGCGCCGGGCGGCCGCCCCCTCGCGCAGCGTGAAGCCCACAGCGTGCGGTCGCGTCCCCCCGACGCACCAGGGCCCCGAGCGCCGCCGGTAGACGCGTCGGGGTCGCACGGCTTTGCAGCCTGGGGCCGGAACGGCCGGCGCCGGGGCCGCCGGTCTGGACGGCCACGACCGCACGGCCCCGCGGGGGCCGAGTGCATAGACAGGCCAATACGTCGCACACGCCGGTCGGCACGCGACACCGGGGCTAGGAATGTCCCATCGGGGACCTGCACATGCACCGAGGACCGCGCGGGCCGGGACCATCCGCCACGGGGGGCAACGCTGCTCGGGGACGGGGTGCCGGAGGGGACGCCCGAGCCAGGCCGTCGCCCGCGGGCTCTCGCCCTTCCAGCGCGCGGTCGGGGGGGGTCGGCGCGCGCCGCACTGCCCGCACCCGGCGGGGCAGCAGGGGCTCGTTTCAGGCGCGGCCGCTGCCCGTGCGGCCACGGCCCCGCGTCGTCGGGCCCACTGTCCCACAGGCGCCGATGCGCCCTCCGTCACGGCTCCGGGCAGGCAACGGGCGCATCCGCCCGCTGCGCACCCATGCCTGCCCGGGTGATCGCCCCCCCCAGGGGAAGCGAGTGCTGATGCCGGAAGTCGCGGGGTGACACGGCTGGCGCTCCGCCAACGCGCGGGGTCACTACGGGCCAGGGAGCGGCAGGCCCGCCCGTCCCGCAGCCGCCCCCGGGGTCGCGCAGGCGGGGACCGACCGGCCCTGGCGTTCTTTGGCCCAACTGGCCCGGAGGGTGCGCCGCAGGGCGCAGCGAACCCCCCCGCGTAGCCGGCTGGGCAACGGCCCGGGGGGTGCTGCGGTTGACCGCCCGCCCCGACGCGCGCACCGCCCTCTTCTTCGACTTCGACGACACGCTGCACGACTTCCACGGGGCTTACATCGAGGCGCTGGAGCGCGCCGTCGCACCCGTGGCGGCCCGGGCGCGCCCTCCCTTGGCGCCGGGCGAGCTTGCCCGGCGCTGCCTTTTGCCGTGGGCCCGGGCCTGGGAGCACACCATGGTGGGCCGGCCCGACGCGGAGGCGCTCTGGCGCGAGCGCAGCGCCGCCGTGCTGGAGCAGGCCGGCTTGCGACCGGACGCCACCCTGGCGCGAGGGGTGCGTGAGACCTACCTGACCGAGATGGAGGCGCGGCTGCGCCTCTTTCCAGACGCCCTACCGGCTCTCCACCGCGCGCGGGCGGTCGTCGGCCCGGACGGCGCGCTCGGGCTACTCACCAACGGACCCGGCGGGGTGCAGCGCGCCAGGCTCCGTGCCCTGGGTCTTTTAGAGAGATTCACACCAGTCGTCATTTCGGATGAGGTGGGTTGCAGCAAGCCCGACCCGGCCTTTTTCGCCATCGCCCTGAGGGCTGCGGCGGTGCGGCCCCAACGGGCCGTGCTCATCGGCGACAACCCCGCCACCGACGTCGCCGGCGCCGGCCGCAGCGGGCTCGGCAGCGTGTGGCTGGCCCGCGCGGGCGCTCCTCTGCCGGCGGACCGGCGGGATGTGGTGCCGGACGCGACGGCGGGGAACCTGATGGAGGCGGTGGAGCGCGCGGCGGAACTCCTGCGCCGCCGGCGGGACGGGTAGCGCGCGCGCCACGGTCTCCCCCGGGATGAGCCGGCGCCGAGCGTGTGCACGACCAGCGCGCGGCGCCCTCATGACGCCGGCGTAGAGGGCAGGTGCGCCGGAACCCAGGGGCGCCCCCCGGCTGCCAGGCGCAGCCGCGGTGCCGCGCGTTAATCCGATTGGCCCGCCCGTCCCGGACCCCACGACCCGTTGGCTGCAGGAACGGCTTTGGAAGGACCGGTGGACGGCGATGGAGGTCGAACGCCTGAAGCGGCTCGCACGGCAGATCCTGGCGGACGCGCTCTCGGTGGGCTCGACGGCGACGGGCGGGCCCACCGTCAGCGCGGCGGAGGAGGCCGACGTCCTCGACGCCATCGAACTGCGGCTGCGCGCGCTGCTGGAGCGGTACGCCCACGAGTCGGATGAGCAGGTGGCGGGCCGGTTTCGCGAGGCGCACCCGGACCTGTTCCGCGACCGCCCGGCGCCCGGAAACGACCCCGCATCCGAGGACCAGTGAGACGGCGTGACGGGGCGGCGCGGCCCCGGCGGGAGGCGGCCGCAACGCACGGACGCGCCCCGGCCCCGCCGGTCCCAGGGCGCATCGCCTGGTCCCTGGGGACGACCCGCCCCCCCCCGCCCCGTCCGGCCCCAAAGGAGCGCGCCCGGGTCCGGTGACCGCCGGAGGGGGCGGCGCGGGCACCACTCTGCTACCGGGCGCGCGACCCTGCTCCGTCGGAGCGATCCCCCACGGGCAATCCCGCTGCGGCCCGCGCGCGTGCCCCCGCCCCGCCCGCCCGAAGACCGCGGAGAGGGACAGACCGCAGCATGATGTGGTGGCGCCGCTTGCAACTGGCGCTCGGTGTGGAGACGGCGCACAACTTCATGGTGGACGCCGCGGCGGCCGGCCTTTTCGCCGTCTTTCAGGGGCTGACGGGCCCCTTCATCGGGGTCATCGCGGTGCGCCGCGGGGCGGTGCCGTGGGAGATCGGCTGGCTGACGGCGGTGCCAGCCGCGGCGCTCCTGCTGTCCTCGTGGTATGCCCGGCTGGGTGAGGGTCGGCGCAAGAAGCCCCTGGTGGTGCTCACCTCGGCGATCGGCCGCCTCTTCCTGCTCCTGACCGGCTGGGCGCACGGCATGGCCGCGTACCTGATCTCCTTCAGCGCCTTCAACGTCGTGAGCGCCGCGGGCTCGCCCGCCTACACCGCCATCGAGCGCGAGATCTACCACCAACGCTGGCGCGGCCGGCTGATGGCCGGGGTGCGCTTCGTCCTGGGGTTCTGCCAGTTCGCCACCGTGCTTTTGGCCGGCGGCCTGCTGGACCGGTTCGGCGTGGGACCGGTCTTTACCGCGGCCGTCGCCCTCGGGGTCGGATCGGCGCTCGTGTTCGGGCTGCTGCACGAGCCGCCGCCGCGGGCGCAGGTCAGCGGGCGGCGGGTCTCCCCGCTCGGCCTGCTGCGCGCAGACCCGCGCCTGGCGCGCATGATCCTGGCCGTCACACTCGTCGGCGGAGCGAACTTCTTCGTATCGCCCGGCTATCCCATCGACTGGGTGCAGCGCATGCATCTCTCGGATATTCAGGTGGCATGGATCAGCGCGGCATGGGCACTGGCCTGGATGGTGTGCTACCCGCTCTGGGGACGCCTGGTGGACCGGCGGCGGCCCGCCAGCGCCCTGCTGGGCGGCCTGTTCTGCTACCTGGGCCCCCCTCTGCTCTACGCGTTCGGCGTCCACTTCGCCGGGGCAGTCCTCGCCAGCTGGATCCAGGGCATGGGGGATTCGGCGCTGGACGTCGGCTGGCAGAACCACGTGATGCGCTTGGGCGGCGACCGCGTCGGGCAGTATGCGGGTGTGTACTTCACCTTCCTCGGCGCGCGCGGTACGATCATGCCCATCCTGGGCTCCCTGGTCATCGCCGGCTTCGGCCTCCGGCCCCTGTTCGTCCTCGGCCTGGCGCAGATCGCCTGCGGCCTCTACGTGGCGCGCCGCCTGCCGGACCACGAGCTTCCCGTCGGCGGTCCCGGCGCCACGCTGGCCGCGTGAGGGGCGGGCGCGGCAGGCAGCCGTAACGACGGCGCCGCGAGCCACGTCGGGCGCGGGCACCCCGGTGGACGGCTATGCTTGCCCCGAGACGGTGCATGCCTCCATGACCGCCACAAGTACTCCGTCGCGCGTCACGCTGGAGCAGTTCCTGGCGCGCGACGGTGAGGGGCCACTCCCAAGGAGTGGGTCGCGCACGCGTCGGCGTCGACGGACAGGGGCCCCCCCCAACCGGACGGCCGAAAGGAACGCCACCCGCCATGCCGCTGGACGAGGCTTCCTACGCCACGGCCCACGTTCGCTCCTACCGCGGCGCCGACCGGGCCGCTGTCGTGGATCTCTGGCAGCGGACGGGGATCGCCCGGCCGTGGAACGACCTCGGCGCGGAGCTGGATCACCATCCGCACCCCGACCTGCGCCTTGTGGCGGAGGCCCCCGGCGGATCGGTCGTCGGCGCGGTGATGGGGGCTTGGGACGGCCGGCGCGGCTGGATCTACCACCTCGCCGTAGACGCGGACTGGCGCCGCCGCGGCGTGGGACAGGTGCTGCTGGACGAGGTGGAGGAGCGCCTGCGGGCCATGGGTGTACCCAAGGCCCAACTCCTGATCCGCGGCGACAACCTGGGCGTGGTGGGCTTCTATGAGCGGTGCGGTTATGCGCCCGAAGACGTCCGTTTCATGAGCAAGTGGCTCCGGCCGCCGGGGGGCGGGGAGCCGCGGTAGCAGGCGGCCGGGGCCGCGTGCAACGCGGGGCGGGATGGGCGGCCGCTTCCCCCGCGGCATCGGCGTCGACGCCCGGAAGCGCGTGTCGTCGCATCGAGGAGGACAGGGTTGTCAGACTGGCGGAAGGGGGGACGGGGACGCCGCGCGCGTCGCCCACTACAGAGGGAGGGGCAAGGCCCTCCCGGCAGCGGGGAGCCTTGCCACACCTGCACACCGTTCCGGAACGGCCAGCGGCCAGCCGGGACACGCGTATCCGGGCGTCCCGGGCAAAGACATCCCGACCACGGCCGAAGGGGAAGGTGCACACAGGGAGGATCCGGCCCGCTACGAGGCCGGCACTGCACAAGTCGGTTTGTGTGCGCCCGGACCACTACAGGCAGTGGACGTCCGGGGTCCTGATCCTCAGCGGCCGGGGGCGGGTGTCGCAAGAGAGGACTTGCGCCAGCCACCTAACCCGCCTTGCCGCTCGCGGCCTTGGACGCGGCCCCCTGCACGATGGTGATGCTGGTGATGTGCGCGTTCCGCGTGGGTTTGCTCAGTTCGCCCCCCATCACCGGGTTGGCCACCACGGGGATGGAGGCGATACGCTGCACCACGGACATCCCGGACACCACGCGCCCGAATTCGGTGTAGTTGGCCTGCCCCGGCTGGTTGAGGTTGGCCGCCTGCGCGCCGGTGCAGATGAAGAACTGGCTGCCGTTGGTGTTGGGGCCGGAGTTGGCCATGGCCACGATGCCCGGCGCGTAAGGGTACGTGGGCGGGAGCTCGTCGGCGAAGCGGTAGCCTGGACCACCGGTGCCGTTATTGTTCGGATCGCCCGTCTGCACCATGAAGGCCTTGATGATGCGGAAGAATGTATCGCCGTTGTAAAAGCTCTGGCGGGACAAAAAGACGAAGTTGTTCACCGCCACGGGATCCTGGGCGGCGAACAGGTCGATCGTGAAGGCACCGTAATTGGTGTGAACCACCGCACTGTACGGGGTGTTGGGCTTGATCTGCATCGGCGGCGGCGCGGGCCACTGCTTGGGAGCCGGCGCCGCGCCGCATCCCGCCAGCAGACATGCCCCGAGCACCACCGTCGCGCCCCACGCGAAAAGCGGACCGCGCGCCACGTCGCCACGCCCCCTCGCCCGTACCGGGCACATACCGGGTGTCATGTTACACAACACGCGGAGGCCGCGCATCCAGAAGCGGCGCGCCCGGCACGCCCTGCCCCCCCGCGCCGGTGTGTCCTGCCCCACTCCTAGGCCCGAAGGGCACTGCCCCACGCCACCACAGCCGGCCGTCCGCTCTGGCGCACCCAGGGTGATGGGTATTCTCGGCCGAGCACCCGGGCAAAGTCCGGTGAGGTCGGCAAACGCATAGCGGCGAGCGCCAGCGCCGCACCCGCATCGTGTGGTCGCCTGCCAAAGGCGGGCAACGGGTACGCGCCCGCCACCGGGCGGCCGCGGGCCGTGCGCAGGTGGGGCGGCCTGCGCCCACGACCGCCGGAGCGATGCCGCGTCTGAGCCTTTGCGACCAACGGACGGCGCGGATACCGCGGGAGCGGCGTCGCCTTTGGCGGCGCCTGCCCGCTCCGGTGATCGGGCGCGGCGGGCGCCGCCGTCCCGCCGGGGCAAAGGCTCTAAAATGATGCACCATGGAACAAGGACGACCCCCCGGCCCCCCGCCGGGGGCCGCGGGCGTGCCCCCCTCCCCCTGGAAACGGCGCCGCGCGGCCTGGCAGTGGCCGTTGCGCGGCCTCGCGGGCCTGGCCCTAGCGGCGGCGTCCGCCGTCTCACTGCCCGCGCGCGCGGCGACCCTGGCCGCGCTGCCGGTTGGCGCCACGGTGCACTATGCCGGCAACCCCCTGAGCGGTTATCAGCCGTTGCGGGTTCCGGTGGCCGCGGTCGGCCGCACCCTCCTGCTCTGTGACACACCGGAGGCGGTGTCGCGCCCCGGGCTCCTCTACCGGGACCGCGTACAAGGGCCCTTCCGCGTGTTCCTGTACGCGCTGGACGCCGCCCGCACGCCGCTGCACTTCACCGTGGTCGTCAGCAACCCATCGGCCACGCCGATCTCTCTGGAGGTGACGCGCGCCGGCATTGGCGGGCCGTCCAGCCAGTACTTCGGTGTGGCCACGCTGGCGCAGGCCCACTATTTCGCCTCACGACCGCTGCGCTGGATCACGGTCCCGGCCGGGGGCAGCGTCTTCTTGGACCCCACCCTGGGCCTCCGGGCGGCGCACCCGGGGCAATTGGTCAACGCGATCGTCGACGCCTCGGCGGTGGCGCCGCTGTGGGTGTCTGCGGTGGCCGAGCGGCGCCTGAGCGCCGACTTGCACGGCATGCCCTTGCTACCGCCGGGTCCCGGCCCGCTGATGCGCGGCACCTTCCCCAACGCCGACTTCGACGTCGGGGCGAGCAAACCGGCCGGTCCCGCCTACCTGCTGGTGGGCCAGAACCCGCGCTACCTCCACGGCTACTCCTGGGTCGACCACCGCGTGACGATCGACTACGGCAACTATGGCGTGCTCTACAACATCCGCATCTATGCCACGCTGCCGCGACTGGCGCACCCCGGGCGCCTCAGCGTGCTGTTCACCGGGCGCGGCGCCGGCTACGCGGGGCTGGCCCTGCTCTCGGACGGCCGGGCCGGCAGGCCGGTGGTGCTCGCCCCGCCGGCTTACGGCGGCGTCGCGTTGAGCCCGGGTGAGGCGGTGGTGCTGGCGCACGCGGCCCTGCGCCCCGGCCGGACGGCCTTCGTCGACCTGGAGTGGATGCCGGCCGGGGCCAGCACGCTCCCGGCGGCCTTCCTGCTCTCCGGCTGAGGGAGGCGGCGGCCGCCGCAAGCCGGCCGCACGGGTAGCACGGCACGGGGAAAGGCGGGCGAGAGGCACGAAGCGGCGGACCGGCCCAGGGGAAGGCGCTGCGCGCCGCAGCGCACCCCCTGCCTGGCCGCGGTGCCGACCGTCGCCCGCCGCGTCGCGAGCGCCCAAAGACCGGCGGTCCCGCCAGCTCTCGCCGGCAGACGCTAAAATCGGACAGGCATGGCGGTGGCCAGCGCGTCTTCCGCCTGCCATGGAGGAGAGGAACGGGGCCATGACGTCCCTGTCCGCGCCGGCCACCACGGACGGCCTGGAACCGTTGCCCTCGCGGCGCACCCGGTCGCGACGGCGCCACCGCGGCCGCGGGCCCGCACAGGTCGCGGCTGGGCGAAGGGGCCGGCCACGGCGGCGGGGCAGGGGCTGGCTACGGGTCGTGGCGGCAACGGGGGCCTGCACGCTCGTGGCCGTGGCGGTGCTGGGCGGCGTACGCTACACGAGGGCGCGCGGCGACGCCCGGGCGGCGGCGGCGCAGTGGCGCGCGGGCCACTACGCCGCTGCCGCCGCAAGTCTGGCCGCCGCCCGCGGGGCCTGGCCGTGGCTGACCGCTGCCCGGCAGGAACCCGAGGCGCTCGCCCTCGCGCGTTCGAGCCTCGCCTTTCAGCGAGGCCTCGCCGACATGGGCGCGGGGGCCTACGCCTCGGCGCAGGTCGAACTCACGCGCGTCCTGCCGGCCGATAAGCACTACGCGTTGGCCCAGAGCCGGCTCACCACGCTGCGCGCGGCTTTCGCCGCAGCGGGCCGCGCGCAGGTAGCCGGGGACGCCGCCAACCGTTTCGCAGCGGACGCACAGGCCTTCTGGGGCGCCTACCGCGTGGCGCTGGCCAACCTCGTGCCGGCCTGGGAACAGTACGGCTTCGGCAACCCGGCGCCCTACGAGCACGCCGCTAGCGTTCCGGTGGCGGGCATGCCCGCGCTCGCCGGGCGACTCGCCCACGACGCAGGGGCCATCGCCGCCATCGCCGCGTGCCCGTCTGGATCTGGAGCACCCCAGGCCGCCTCCGCGCTAAGCAAAGCGGGCCAGGCGGCGCGCGCCGCGGCTACCTCCGCCCTCGGCATCGCCCGGCTCGGCGGCGCTAGCCTTTCCACGCTGGAGAACGGGAGCGCGCTGACGGTGAGCGAGGAGGTACCGGCCGAGATCAGCGCCATCAACGCCGACGCCACGGACCTGCAAACGGAGCAGGGCGGGGTCGCGACATGGATGGCGCGAGGGCGTGGTGCCCTCGGCACGGAGGTCCGGGCACTGCTGGGACCGGGGGCCCTCGTCTCGCTCCTGCAGACGGGAGGCACCCCAGCCGCGGGCGCCTCCCCGGACAGCGGGGGCGTGGGGACGGTGACGGGCACCTCGGGCGAGCCCGGAGCCTCCGCGGCCCCGTGCGGCTGACTACTCATCTTGCGGTGACCTGCGGAAGACCGGCCGCTAATACACCCCATACACCAGAAGGTCCACCGGCAGCGTGCTGCCGGCCGCTGGCATCCACTGCAGGTCCAGCGTCGTGGGTACCAGCGGTAACAGGCGCACCATGCCGAGCATCACGGCCTGTGAGGCGCGGCGCACCTGGGGCTGGTCGATGGGGAGCGGCACAATGGCCGGGAACATGCCGCCGCTCCCGGAGACGCTGGCCACACCGGCAAAGACGTTGTTGTGGGCGTGCAGCAGCACGGCATAGGAACTGTACGGGCTCGACAGGCTGCTCGTCAGCGTTAGGTGCAGGTGGTACAACACGCCGTAGTTGCCATCATCCACGGCCGGCGCGTTGCCGTCCACACTGGAAACGCCCTGGATGAAGGTGCCCGCTGTGCCCAGCCGGATTTCGGTCAGGCCCGCCGTCGGGACGGCGGCCGTCACCGAGCAAGTCAGGTTGGCGTCCGGGAACGTACCGCGCATCGGGGTCCCGTACCCACCGGCGAGCGATGTGCTGGGCAGCACCCGTAATCCGGCCAGAGACAGGGAGGGTTTCGTCTGCGCCACCACGGTGAAGACGACCGGCGCCGTCGTCGTGACATCGTACACGGCGGCGAGTGACTTCCCCGGCGGCACGGGCGTGTCGGCCAGCGCCCCGTCCAGAAACCAACTGTGGTGGCCGAGGAGGGCGTAGGTGTAGAAGGCGTGGGGTTGGAACCAGAGGTGCTCCGCCTGCTTGCCCACCTCCAGCGGGTCCGTCCCCGGACCGGCCACCCCGATGTGCTGCACGACGACGTTGACGGGCGCATTCTCGGGATTCGTCATGAGCACACCGATGTGCAACGGCTGCCGCGAGCCATTGACGTGGAACACCAGGATACGCGCCGCTCCGCTGACCGTAGCACGGTAGAGGATGCCAGGGGCGGGAACCTTCTCGGGGTCGTTGCTGAAGACCAGCGTCGGCCCGCTGGCGTCGATGTGGCAGGGGGTCGGCGCGAGCCCGACCGTGGGATCGTGCCCGAAGTTGATGGTCTCGCCCTGGTAGGCGCCCAGGGGCGAGGTCGTCTGCGCCCACGCGGCGGGCGCCGCGAGCGCCAGCAGCGCCGCCACGGCCGCGCCGGCCAGGGCCGCAACCGGGGCACCGCGCCACGCACGCGTGCAGCTGGCCCCCCTCGCCGCGCGACGGTGGTGCCCCGGGGAGACGCCTGGGGCGAGCCGGCCGCACACGGCCCGGACCCCGGCCCCCAGCACCCGTAGCACACGCCCACACCCCAACGATCCCACTCCCCGACAGCGCGTGAAGCGGGCGTCGAGCACGCCCGCGCTACAGCCTACCCCGGCAACCAGAACCAGTCCACCGGGGGGCCGGCACCACAGAGGGGAGGCGGTACCCGGCCGTGGCTGGTCGCACACCGTCTGCAAGCTCCGCGGCGCAGGGGCATGGCCGCGCCGGTTTTGTGACCGAAAGCGGCTGCACGTATCGGGGCGGCTCACGGAGCCACCCGTCTACATGCGTACCCGCGGAGACCCGATGGCGCGGGACGCTACATCGGGTGGCGGGGCGTCTCGGCTCTTCGGCTCGCCGCCGACCGACGGGGAGGCGGGCGCGCGGCACCGCCGACCCCGTCCGGCAGGCATCCGGGCCCGCCCACATGGGGCCGGTACCGGCCAGTTGAGCCGGACGCTCTTCCACCTTCCACCGTACCTGTTCGGTGAACTGCGTTGGGACCGCTACGCCTGGTGGGTCGACGGCACCCTCGTGGCGAGCGCGTACCACAGCTAGTGGCTCGGCACGCACTTCACCGGTAATCGGGTAGGAGGGGGGCGTCGCGCCCCCCGTCCTCCCACACCACCGGACGTGCCGTTCGGCATCCGGCGGTTCATCGACGAGCCAGAAGGGTCTCGT
>JAJZZC010000185.1:4286-10855 GCA_021797775.1 Bacillota bacterium | reverse complement strand
CCACCCCAGAGCCGGGGCCGGTCCGTCGCCGTCCCCTGGCCGAGGAGGAAGGCCAGATACCCTGGCAGCATCGCCACCCCGCAGGGGTTGAATGCCGCCGCCGCCCCCGCCGCAAAGAGCAATCCCGCCGGCACGCCGCTCATGGCGCCGGCCATCGCCCGCGCCCATACACTAAGCTACATAGTGTTCCTTTGGCAAGCACCTTGCGTACGCGCGGCGCAAGGGCACCGCGGCCATGTTCAGGCGCGTCCGAGATCTGCCGCGCCCCGCCGTCCAGGCGCAGCCGGTCCTGTAGCCGACCGAGCCCGCGGACACAGAGCCAGAGCGCCGAGGTGGCACCCGCCACGTCCAGCGGATACCAGAAGGTGTGCAGGCGCAGGACCAGCGCCAGCAGCGCGATGGCCAGGGCCGGCGGCAACTGCCAGCGCATCAGGCGCAGCAGCAGCATCATGACCAGGGTCAGGAGGAGAAACGCGGCCGCAGTGGGTCCCAGGGCCACCGACGTCGCCGTGCCCAGCAGCGCCCCGACCGAGGGCGCCACAACCATGGACGGCAGCCGCGCCGTCGGGGCGCGGGGTTCGGCGGCTCCGCGCTCGGCCAGCACGGCGAGCGGCGGCACCAACAGGAAGCGCAACGGCACAGAGGACACCGCGACCAGATGGGTCGCGGCCACCACGGCCGGGACGAAGATGACGGGGATCCAGCGGGACCACCAAGCGGCGTCGGCCGTCTGCAGGCGCTGGCGGAGGGAGCCAAGGACTGACGGTCTCACCAGCCCCCGGCCCCCCCGTCGCGCCGCGCGTCAGCGGCGTGTCTTGTGTGTCCGGCGCGCGGCGCGACGCACAGCACGTGCGCCGACCCGCGGCGTGGGACTCACTCCTGGGCTATCCCGCGCAGCAGGAGAGCTTGTTCACATCCCGCCCGAAGGTCTGGGCGGCGAGCTTGATGCCCTCGGCCATCGTCAGGTACGGTGCCATGGTCTCCGTCAGGTCGGACACTGTCAGGTGGAACTTCACGGCCAGCGAGGCCGCGTAGAGGGCGTCCCCGGCGTTGTCTGCCACGATGTGCGCCCCGAGGACCTGATCGCTGCTGGCATCCGCCACCAGCTTGAACACGCCTCGGGTGTCCCGGTTGACCAGCGCGCGCGGCACCGCAGAGAGCGGTAGGACGGAGGTCTTGACGTCGTGCCCGGCCTGCCGGGCCGCGGCTTCCGTCAGCCCGACCGTGGCGATGGCCGGTGAGGTGAAGGTGACGGCCGGCACGACGCGCAGGTCGACCTGCCGATGTGCCCCCAGGGCGTTGTCTGCGGCGAGGCCGCCCTCGTAGGCGGCGACGTAGACGAACTGCGGGCCCGCCGTCACATCGCCCGCGGCGAGGATGTGCGGGACGTTCGTGCGCAGCTCGCCATCCGCGGGGATCTCGCCATGGGCACCGATCCGAACGCCCGCACGGTCCAGGTGCAGCGCCTCGGTGTTGGGTTGGCGTCCCGTCGCCACGAGGATTTCGGCGGACTCGACGATGCGTTCCCTGCCCCCCACCTCCAGGTGCACGCGCCGGCCGCCCGGGCCGCCGTCCACTCGGATGTAACGCACGCCAGTCACCAGTTCGATGCCCTCGTCGGCCAACACCCCGGCCATGGCCTCGCCGATCTCCGGGTCATAGGACTTCAGCAGCCTTGGACTCCGCTGCATCAACGTGACCCTTGCCCCCAGACGCCGCAGCAACTGACCCAGTTCGAGGGCGATGTAGCCGGAGCCGATCACGGCCACGCTCTCGGGCACGTGA
Organism: Bacillota bacterium; assembly: GCA_021797775.1. Classification (GTDB taxonomy): domain Bacteria; phylum Bacillota; class Sulfobacillia; order RBS10-35; family JAJYVN01; genus JAJZZC01. Next base: position 9,070 of record JAJZZC010000185.1, on the reverse strand, counting down.
TCGAGTGCCAAAGCCGTCGTGCTGGTCAGATACCCGGCATCCGCCAGGCCTGGGATGTCCGGGACGGCGGGGCGGGCGCCGGTGGCGATCAGGAAGGCTTTGGCGCGGATGCGCCGCCCGCCGACCTCCAGCGTGTGCGGGTCGGCGAAGGCGGCCTCGCCGCGCACCAGTTCCCAACCGTAGTCGTCGATCAGGTCCTCGTACTTGTGCTGCCGGAGTTCGCCGACCAGTTCGTCCTTCTGCGCCGTCAGGGCCCCCATCCGCACCGACCCGGCCTCGGTGGCGATGCCCGCGAACGGGTGGTGCCCGGCTTGGTGGTAGATCTCCCCGGCACGCAACAGGGTCTTGGAGGGGACACAGCCGATGTTGACGCAGGTGCCGCCGATGGTGCCGCGCTCGATCATCACGACGCTGGCGCCAGCGTCGCGCGCGCGGATCGCGGCGGAGAAGGCCGCCCCGCCCGAACCGACGATGGCGAGATCGTACTCGCCGCCTGCCCGGCTTGTCTCGCGCGAACGCGCGGCCCCGGGACCGGTCGAATGGTCCTCCGCCGGCTCGACCGCCACCGGCCGGTAGCCCACTGCCTCCACGGCGGACTTCAGGGAATCAAGATCGGCCCCGTCCGGGGTGGTGAGGAACGCCTCCCCGCGCCGGAAACTCACTGAAACGTCGGTGCCGCCGGCGCCCTCCAGGGCGGCCATCACGTGGTGTTCGCAGTCCGTGCAGGTCATCCCGTTGATCCGCATCCGCAACCGTTGCGCCATGCCTGCTCCCCGACCCTTCCAGTGTGCCGTGATGTGGGACCACACGACGGCCGGCTCATCCGCAACTGCCGCAACCGCACCCGTCGACGGCGGGAACCGCGTCCTCGACGGCCAGTGGGCGGTATCCCACCCCCCGCACCGCGGCTGTGATGGTGCTCTCCGCGACCCCGCCGGGAAGCGCGAAGCGGGCCTCGCCGCGACGGTAACTCGCGGAAACCTCCGTGGCACCGATCCCTTCCAGCGCACGGATGACGTGGCCCTCGCACCCCGCGCAACTCATCCCCTGGATCCGGAGCCGCAGTCGCCGGACCTCCGCCATCGAACCATCATCCTTTCTTTTCTGGGCCCGACACCATCCGGAACCGGCATCCAACCGGCACACCCCATCGGCAGGCTCACGGTTTCTGTGCGGGTCGGCAGACCAAGGTAGACTCCGCTGCAGGGGTACCCGCCGTTGCGGCAGCGCGGCGCGCTTCGGACAGCGGGGGGCAGCAGGCAGCGGCCCGGCGCCAGCGCCAGAGCGCTACCGCCGCGGCGGCCAGGACCAAGAGCGCCAGAACCAGGTAGCCGTACCCTCGGGCCCAGAAGGCGGCCAGAGCGCCCGCCCCCACGAGTCCCACCAGCAGTGGGCCGCCGCAGCAGAGCAGCATCAGCGGAATCGCGATCAGCAGTCCCCAGTCGGCAGGGCCGCCGTCGTGCCCTGGTCCCGGTCGGTCTCGATCCATCCACCAGCCCTCCCTACATCCGCGTGCAGGCCGCGATGCGCTCGGCGTTGTCCGCAACAACCGCCTGACCGAGGCGGAGGATCTCCCGCACGCGCGGGTCGGTGACGGTGTAGTAGACGTTCCGGCCCTCCTGGCGCGCGGTCACGAACCCACACCAGCGGAGACACGCCAGATGGTTGGAGACGTGCGCCTGCTTCAGGCCCAAGAGCTGCATGAGGGCCCCGACGTTCTTCTCACCGTCCAGCAGTTGCAGGACGATAAGCAACCGCACGGGGTGCGCCAGGCCGTGGAAGAACTTCGCGCGGAGTTCGGCCGCATCGTCCGGCATTGCGGTCGTGCGCGCCTGGGACTGCACCAGCCCACCTCCATTCCAACACGACAATATAATGTGTCGATGCACTTGGGGATGTCAAGGGCGGTGCGTGCCGAACCACGGCGGGGCTGCTGGTGCACGGGTGCCGTGGCAAGCGGTGGCCGACAGGAGGGTGGTGCGGGTGACCAGCAGACGGAGGTGGTGGGCAAGCTGTTCTTCCGCCTGTGAGGTGTTCAGCGTCAGGGGTGTCTGAATCCCGTCGACCTCGCGCTCGGTCGCGTGCGGGCGCACGGTGCCGGTTCCCTCGCGGAGCGCGAGACGGGTGTGGCGCATGTGCGGCGGCGCCAGCACGGTAGGGGCGACGGCGCCGCGGGCATCCAACCAGCGCGCCTCTGCCCGCAGGCGCACCCCGTCGATCACGACCGGCCCCGGCACCTGCCGTGCCTGCTCCCACGCGAGGACGGCAAGGCGGGCCGGCTCCGGCCCGCGGAGCGCATCGCCCATCGCCTGTAGGGTGGCCCGGTCCTCGGGGAGTCCCCGGCGGTGCGCCTCCTCCCGGCAGATGCCGCCCAGGGAGACCCGCGCGAAGCCGTAGTCGTGGACCAGCATCTCCGCCACCGTCGTCTTGCCCGACCCCGCCGCTCCCGCCAGGTACAGTCGCACCCGTCGCCTCATCGACCCCACCTCCTGACGTCGACAACCCGTACCGGGATCGCTGCCCCACAGGCGCCGCACCTCGGCCGATACTCCCATTCGTCCCCCGCGAAGACGGGGTGCATCGCGACGACCTCGCGGTCTCTCCGCTCGTGGATCGGGTGCGCGGGCCCGTACCGGGCCTGCGCGCACGCTGGACACCAGGCCTCCCCGTCGGCCGTGTAGCCCACAACCTCCCAGGCCTTCACGCGCGCTCCCTCTCCCAGCACGCCGGATAGAGCGCGCGCATGCTCGACCAGCAGCCGGCGCCGATGACCAAGTGGTCCAGTACCGGGACGCCGAGGATGCCGCCGCACTGCACCAGCCGGTGGGTGAGCAGGATGTCCTGTGGGCTGGGTTCGGGGTCGCCGCTGGGGTGGTTGTGCGCCACGATGACCGCCGCCGCGTTGGTCAGCAGGGCCCCGGTGAAGACCGACCGCGGCTCGACCGGCACGCTGTCGATGGAGCCCAGGGCGCAGCGGTGGATCGCGTTCGGCCGGTGCTTGGTGTCCAGCAAGCAGGCCACGAAGGTCTCGGTCGGCTCGCGACGGAGCAGCGGCTCCAGGATGAGCGCGGCGTCCTCCGGCTGCCGCAGAGTCCAGGTCCGATACGCCCCCGCGCGCGCCTCCCGGACCAACTCCACCCGCACCCAGCGGGGGTAAGCATACGGTGAAGTGCGTGCCAAGCCACTAGATATGGTACACGCTCGCCGCGGAAGTGCCGCCGACCCACCAGATGTAGCGGTCCCAACGCAGTTCACCAAATAGGTACCAGCGGGGGTACGGCCCCAGGGCAGGGGCCCCGCTGGGGCCCCGCCCTCTGCGGCCATGTCTCCCAGGATGCTCCGCGCCTTCGGTACCGCCACCGTCCCCACCATCCCGCACAAGGCCATTTTTGAGAGGCGGCCTTGACGGGCTCCCAGAGGGCGCGGAGCGCACCGCCGGGCGGGCCGGGGCAGCGGGACGGAGTCGGGAGTCCGCCGGACGCGGCAACCTGGGGCAGCCCGTAGGGTCGCAGGCTGCCTGGCGCCGGCGAGGCGATCCGGGCCGGGACCGGCACGGGAACGGCCCCCGTGCGCCGGGACGCCAGCCCGCGCAGCGGGCGGCGGCGGGTACGCTGGGGAGCCCAAGGCCGCCGAACAAGGAGAAGTCCGGAGCGGCCGCGGAGCGCTGGGCGGAGGGCCGCGCCTCGATAACCCGGGGGTGCGGGGGCGTCCCCCGACGGGCGCATCCATGCCCGTCGGAGGTGGGCGGCTGTCCTGGGGTGTGCCGGGGCCGGGAGAAGCGTCGAGCGCACGGGCACACCCATGCCTCAGGTGTGTCCGCGCGCTCAACACCGTCTGCGGCGGAAAGCCCCGGGTGCGCAAGCCTCCGAGCGTGATCCACCCGAGCATGGCGAGCCATTCGGGGAGGGATGTTTTGGGGCTCGCCGACTACGTCTTCTTTGCCTTGGCCCCGCAGCAGTCGCGATACGCCTTGCCCGAACCGCAGGCACAGGGATCGCCGCTGCCACAGCATTCGCCGTAAGTCTTACCCGAGCCGCACTTGCACGCTTCATCGAACTTGGTCTTGTTCGTCTTCTGTTCGTCCGCCTCGGTGGCCATTGGTCATCCCCCTTGCTCCGCTTCACTTAGCCGCGCGTCCCCGGTCGCGCTCTCCCCGCCCGCCGCCGCCACGCCGCCGGCACAGGGCAAGGATAAGTGTTGCAGCGTCGGCAGGACTGTAAGCGCCCTTACCGGGGACCCCTGGCATGGCGCATCCGCCCGGGACACTCGCCCATGGTGGGCGGGCTTACGGCCGCGCACCGCCGTATGGGAGTATCGTCGGTCGCGGACGGGCGCGCGCCCCTTTCAGGAGGGCTGGGCGCGCACCGCCCCCCGCTCCGGCGGCAGGCTGGATCGACAGGAGCTCCGCGCGGATGTCACGCCGTTGGTGGCGGCTGATCCCGGCAGCTGCGGCGCTCGGCGTCGATGCCGCCTCCAAAGCGTGGGCGAGTGCGACGTTGAACCATACGGGCACGGTCTGGCCGTGGCGACCGTGGCTGTCTCTGCGCCTTGTGTATAACGCGGGCGCGACACTCGGGGTTGGGGCGGACCACTCCCGTTTGATCACGCTCCTCTCCGCGCTGGCTGTGGGCGCCCTGGTCGTGCTGGTCCTGCGGTGCGAGCGCGGCAGTGCCGGGCTGGTGCTGATGCTGGGCGGTGCCGCCGGCAACCTGAGCAGCCGCTTGAGCCAGGGCGTCGTCACAGACTTCATCCACGTGTGGTTCTGGCCGGGGATCTTCAATCTG
>JAJZZC010000185.1:0-4186 GCA_021797775.1 Bacillota bacterium | reverse complement strand
GCATTGGCAGCGACGACGACAGGCGGGCCGGCGGCGGGCGGCGGGACCGAAGAGGAACTGGTGGTGGAGGGCTTTCACTGCACTTCCTGCGCCCAGGCCGTGGAACGGGCGCTGGTCCGCCGACCCGGGATTCGCCGGGCCCAGGCGACCTTCGCGACCGAGACCATCCGGGTTGGCTATGACCCCGCCGCGACGAGCGTCGCCGAGATCAAGCGGATCATCGGGGATGTGGGGTTTCGCGCCTATACCCAGGCTGAGGCCGCCAAGCTGCGCGTGTCTCCCCAGGAGCGGGACCTGCGGCGGCGGCTGCGACGCACGCAGATCGGCTGGGCACTGGGCGGCCCCATCTTCGCGGCGATGATCTACGGCTGGGTCCGTCCCCTGCCTGGCGACACGGTCTGGGTCATGGCGGCCCTGACCACGGTGCTGCAGGTGTGGCTCGGCCGGGTCTTCTACGGTGCCGCGTGGCGCGCGCTGCGGCATGCCCACGCGGTGACCACAGACGTGCTCGTGTCGCTCGGCGCGGGTGCCTCCTATCTTTTCAGCGTCGCGGGTCTGGTGCTGGGTTGGCGCCCCCTGTTCTTCGACACGTCGGCGATGGTCCTGGTGCTCATCACGCAGGGCAACTACCTCAAGGCCCGGGCCACCACCCATGCCCTGGAGAACCTCAAAACCCTGGCCCGCCTGCAGTCCCGCAGCGCCACCGTGGTCCGGGACGGGCGCGTCGTGGAGATGGCGATCGACGGCGTGGTGGTCGGCGACCGCATGCTGGTGGCGACCGGCAGCCGCATCCCGCTGGACGGAACGCTGCTGGGCGATGCGGCCGAGGTCGAGGAGGGTACGCTGACGGGAGAGGCCACCCCTGCCCTGAAACACACGGGCGACCCTCTGTGGGCCGGCACGCTGAACGTGGGCGAGCCCCTGGAGATGGAGGTCAGCGCGGTCGGGGAGGATATGCGCCTGACGCGGGTGATCCGCCTCGTTCTCGCCGCGCAGGCCGACAAGGTCCGGGCGGTGGAACTCACCGACCGCCTGAGCCGCTTCTTTGTACCCTTCGTGCTGGTGCTTGCCGCGATCACGGCGGCCATCTGGCTGCACGAGCCGGCGCAGGCCCTGACACGGGCGGTGGCGGTCCTGGTGATCGCCTGTCCCTGCGCGCTGTCCCTGGCGCCGGGCACCGCGGTTTCGCAGACCACGGCCCGCCTCGCGGACTTCGGTGTGCTGGTGACCCGGGCATCGGCCCTGGAGCGGCTGGCCGAGGTGCGCGAGGTCGTCTTCGACAAGACCGGCACCCTGACCCTTGGCCGCCTGGCATTGGTGGGCGAGCCGAATGCCGCCTGGCTTGCGGTGGCCGCGGCCCTGGAAGGCCCGTCGACGCACCCCGTCGCCCGTGCCCTGCGGGAGGCCGCTGGCGATAGGGCGCTGCCGGAGGTCGGTGATCGGCGGGAGGTGAGCGGCGGCGGAGTCATGGGCGTCGTGGATGGCACGACGTTCGCGCTCGGCCGCCCGGAATGGGTGACCGCGCTCTGGGGGCATGACATCGCGTCTCCGGAGCGGACGGCTGCCGTGCTGGCTGACGCGGACGCCATCCGCGCAGTGTTCCTGTTCGACGACCAGGTACGGCCCGAGGCCGGGGCGGTGGTGGAGGCGCTGGTCGCCGCCGGGGTGGAACCCGTGCTGCTGTCCGGCGACCGGATGCCCGTGGTGGCGGCTCTGGCGGCGGAACTCGGGATCCGCACCGCGCTGGGCGATCGGCGTCCGGAGGATAAGTTTGCCTACCTGCGCGACCACCCGCGCGCCGCCATGGTGGGCGATGGCGTGAACGACGCCGCGGCCCTGGCCGCTGCCCATGTGGGTGTGGCGATGGGTTCGGGGTCAGATGTCGCCGCGGTGGCGGCAGACCTCATCCTCACGCATAGCGACCTGCGTGGTGTGCTGGGGGCCCGCGCCGCCGGTAAGGCCGCCCTGCGGGTGATCGTCCAGAACCTTGTTTGCGCCTTCGGCTTCAACGCCGTGGCCCTACCCTTCGCCATGGCCGGCCGCATCCCGCCTCAATTGGCCGCCCTGAGCATGTCGGTGAGTAGCCTGCTGGTGGTGGGCAACTCCCTGCGCCTGCGCCGGATGCGCCTGTTCGCCCGTCGGGAGGCGTAATCCCCCCCGGGCGTCGCGGCATGGACGGCGGGACGAGCATCGTCCCGCCGTATAGGCGTCGTGGGCGCGGGGAGGATGCGCCGGGGGGATCGCCTGTGCCGCCGCTGCTCACAGCCTTCCTCGGGGCCCTGATTGCATTCGCCGTGCTGGCCGCCATGCTGATGCTGCTCTGGCGCCCAGTGGTGCGTTCGATGCTGAAGATCATGACCGGCACGCTCATGGGACGCATGGTTAGCAACCGGTACTCGGAGAACGTCTTCGGCGTGGTGAACGTGATGCGGCACGTGGGCGGCGAATTCTTCGTGGAGACCATGATGCGGGCCAGCGAAGGCGGCAAGCCCATCTCCCGGCCGATGGGATCGCCGCTCCACCCGTCGCCCTGGGAGAAGCTTTACTTCCAGCCGGTGTACCTCCGGCCACGGATGCCCACGTCCGAGAAGGTGGAGATCGACACCAGGACCACCATCGGGCCAAGGGCGGGCAAGCCGCTCCAGGTCGACATCCCGATCCTGATCACGGCCATGTCGTACGACGGAGCGCTTTCGCTGCAGGCGAAGGTCGCCCTGGCCAAGGGGGCCAATCTGGCCGGCACGGCGACCAATACCGGCGAATCGTACCTGCCCGAGGAACGGCGGGTGTCCGAGCGGCTGATCATGCAGCATCACCGGGGGCTCTGGCCCAACGGCACCATGAATCGGCCGGAACTGCTGAAAAACGCGGACGCCATCGAGATCCAACTCGGCCAGGGGGCCCAGGCCGCCGCCGCGATGAAGACCAAACCCACCTCCGACAAGATGATCAACGCCAGGATGCGAGAGGTCTTCGGGCTGGAACCGGGCCAGGTCGAGGAGATTGCGACCCGTTTCCGGGGGGTGGATTCTTCCGGAGACTTCGTGGAGATGGTGCGGGGTTTCAAGCGGGAGCACCCGGTTCCGGTGGGTGTGAAACTCGGCGTCAGCGACTACATCGAGGCGGACCTGGAGGTTCTGCTGGAAGCCGGCATCGACTTTGTGACCGTCGACGGTGCAGAGGGTGGGACCCACGGTGGCCCCAGCACGCTGCAGGACGACGTCGGCCTTCCGACCATGCACGGGCTGGTGCGGGCGGACGACTACCTCCGCAAGGTCGGGGCGCGCGACAGGGTCACGCGATGTGCGGGTGCGCGTCAAGCCCTGGCTGGCCGTGCTGGGAGAAGCCTTGCGGCGGGGTGGCTGGCACCCTCCCGTGGTGACAGTGGATGGCATCCGTTTCAGTCAGGGCGTCGTGCCCGACCCCGCCACCCTGGCCGCCCGCCTGAGCGCCGTGGCGGAGGCCAGGGATGGGAAGAGGCATCCTTCGCTCCCTGCCGACAGGGATGCGAGGCTGCCGCTGCGGTAAGGCCTCGGGTCAGGCCGGCTCGGCCGTACGGTTCGCGGTGTGCGCGGAAGGGGGCAAGCGGTGGATGCCAGAGCGCACGTGGTGGCGGCGGTGGGAGGAACGCACCCGGCCCCTCGACCCAGCGAAGGCAAGGGCGCTGGATTCCCTGTGGGCGTCGCTGCCCGAAGCGGTGCGCACGCCGGCTCAGGCCCTGGGGCGGGCGGGCGTCGGCTGTGAGGCCACGCATGGCGTCTTCCCGCGCTGCAACTTCGGATGCACGCCGTGTTATCACTCGCGCGACGCCAACCGGGTGCGGGTGGACGGGCCGCACACCCTTGCGGAGACCGAGCGGCAGATGGCATACCTGCGCGCGGTGCATGGACCCAGTGGCCACGCGCAGCTCATCGGCGGCGAGGTGAGCCTGCTTCACCCCGACGACCACGCGGAGGCCCTGGCCATCATGCGCCGCCATGGCCGGGAGCCCATGAGCTTCACCCACGGGGACTTCGACTACGGTTATCTGGGCGGCTGGCACTTTCGCCGGCAGGGCGGCCACGCTTTGCGCGCCTGTCCTTCGCGGCCCACTTCGACATCACGATGGTCGGACGGCGCGGCATTCCGCGGGCGGCGACGGAACGCGAGCTCAACCCCTACCGCGAACGCTTCTGCGCGATGTTTC
>JAJZZC010000184.1 GCA_021797775.1 Bacillota bacterium | reverse complement strand
GGGGGGGGGGGGGGGGGGGGCCGTATGGCCCCATCTCTGAAGCCGAGTGGACCGGGGCGCGCCCATGAGGTGGATCGTCGCCGTGCGGGCCGGGGCCTGGGGTACACCGCTGGGGTGGTGGACATGGTGCCGGGCGTTATGGCGGAGCGCTCCGCTCCGTTGCCGCGTGCGAGCGAGGCGCGCGGGTTGGCGCGAGGCGGGCCATTCGGCCCTACAGAGGGGGCGTGCCCCCCCCCTGCCCCATAGGCGCTAACTTGAGAACGAATTCGGCGTTCACAGCCGCCGTTCCGCAAGCATTTCCCGCCTCGGAAGGCCGCTCTGCGGTGCCAGAGTCAGCGCGTATGGGGGACTGGCCCCCCCTGCCCCCCGCCTCACCGCCTCACCCCCGCCCACGCGCCGCCAGCGCCAGCGCCTGCTCCCACACGCCGGCCGACGCCTCCCAGGTGAAGGCGGCGACGCGCTGCCGGGCCTCGGCCCCCATGGCGACCAGCCGCTGGGGCGTGACGAGCAGGTGCGCCACGGCGGCTCCCAGGGCAGCGGGGTCTGGCGCCACGATGGTGGCGCCCACAGCCCTGCCCGCCTCCCCCAGGCCCGGCACGTCGTATACGGCCGCGGGCGTGCCGACGGCCGCCGCCTCGAGCACCATGCGCCCCCAGCCCTCGCGCACCGACGTGGCGAGCAGCAGCCAGGCGCGTGCCAGGAGCGCGTCCCGCTCGCGGTCGCTCACGTCGTGCACCAGGGTCACCCCAGGCGGGGCCTGCACGGGAGGACGCCCACGGCCGATGGCCCAAAGGCAGGCGTCGGGCACCGCGGCACGCACGCGGGCGAAGGCGGCAAACGCGTGCTCGATGCGCTTGGCGCGGGCCTGCCAGCGCCCCAGAAAGGCCAGGGTGGGCACAGGCTCCTTGGCCGGGAGCGCGGCGGCGGCCGGCAACTCGACGCCGTTATACGCGACGAAGCCAGGGCCGCGCCAGCCGGCGCCACGCAGGTCGGCCAAGGTGCTCTGCGACACGGTCACGAAGGGGACGCGGCGGTATGCGGCCAGCCCGGCGGCCTCCAGCGGCGGGCCGAGGGAGCGCCAGGGCGGGGCCGTCTCCGCCCGCCATACCTCCGCCGCCAGTTGGTGGATGAGCGCGACAACGGGGACGGGGCTGTACAACGGGGCGAGAAAGCCGGCCACGTTGATCTGATCGACAGCCAGGTCGAAGGCGCGGCCGTGGCGGGCGAGGAAGAGCGCCCCCGCCGGGTAGAGCGCGGGGATCGGCGGTCCGGGCACGATGCGGATGCCATCACACATCTCGGCCCCCGGGCCCTCGCAGAACCACGTCACCTCGTGGCCGCGGCGGGTAAGGATGGACAGCACGCGGTGGGTGTAGTGTTCTGCCCCGCCAGCGCGCGGGTGGCGCGGACCACGCCAGGAGAGCATGAGGATGCGCATGGCGGCGCTAGGGCCGCGCCCGCAGCGGCCGCGGCCCGCTGGAGGGCTCCGCCCACGGGCGAGCCGCGGCGCGCCCGGGGAGCCGGGCGGGGATCCCATGCAGCGAGCGGCGGGCACGCCGTACAGAGCGACCGATCACTGCCAACTCGCCGATGCAGCGCACCACGTCGTAGAGCCCGATGCGGCTTGCCGGCCGGCTCATGCCGACGGGGACACAGACCTCGCCCATGCGCAGCCCCTCGGAGGCGGCGAGCGCCAGCAGTTCGACGTCAAAAAGGAAGCCGCGCACCCGGGCATGGGGGGCCACCGTGCGCAGCCACGGCCCGTCGAACAGCTTGACGCCGGTCTGGGTGTCGCGCACCGGCAGACGGAAGAGCAGGCGGGCCAACGCGCTGAAGGACAGGCTGAGCACCCGGCGAGGCAGGGGCCGGCGCATACCCCGCCACGAGAGGATGCGCTTGCTGCCCACCACGATGTCCAGGCCCTGCTGGTCACGCGCCCGGAGGAGGCGCGCGATCTCCTCGGGCGCCACGTCCAGGTCGGCGTCGATGAAGGCCACGACGTCGCCGCGGCTGGCCCGCGCACCAGCGCATACCGCCGCCCCCTTGCCGCGGTGCGGGGCCACGATCACGCGCACGTCGGGGGACGGGTGGGCGCGAATCCACGCCCTGCAGACATCGGCCGTCCCGTCCGTGCTCCCGTCGTCGACGACGATGACCTCGGGATCCAGCGGCGAGAGGCTGTCGACGATGCGGCGGATGCACTCCGGGATGCGCTCCGCCTCGTTCCAGGCGGGCACCACCACCGAGAGGGTGAACCCGGGATCGGATCCGGGCAGCCGCGCGACGCCCGCACCCGCCGCCTGCCGCTCCGACTCGCCGCCGCTCGTACGCTGGCTCAACCCACCGCCTCCCACGGCCCGAAGTCCTGATCCGGCAGCAGGCGTGCCAACGTGCGCCGGTCATCACGGTAGGACGCCCGGAGTTCGGCCGCCACGTCGGCGGGCGGGGGCCGGCGTTGCAGGTAGCGCGAGACGACCCACTGGGCGACCGGCTCTGGCAGCAGGGCCTTGGCCAGGTGCGGCGCGCGCAGCTTCACGAGCAGGGCGTGGAGCGTCGCACTACGCGGTACGCCGCTCTGGTTGTGCCGGGAGAGGGTGGGCTGGAAGGCCCGGTCCACCCCGATGAACGCACAGACCTCCTGGAAGAGCGCGGTCGGTCGCGTGCGCATGTCGTCGTAGAGCCAGACCCCGACCTGTTCGCGCGGGAACACGCCCAGGACCGCATCCAACTGCCGTCCGTAGAGGCCCAGGCCACGGTGGGCCCAGAGCGGCTCCCAGCCCCGCCCCAGGCGCTCCTCCTCGCGCTCCAGCGCCTGGCGGAAGGGCAGGGTCTCCCGCCCGTCACGCACAAGATGGAGGTAGCCGGAGTAGGCCCGAGACGCCGGCTCGCGCAGCAACACCACCAGCCGCGCCTCGGGCAGGACCCTACGCACCCGTTCCACCGTGCGTTCGGCGTAGTAGAGGTAGAATGGCGAGGCCTCGCCGCGCGCCTTGCGGCCAGTGCCCGCCTGGAAAAGCCGCAGGTAGTCCGCCTCGGCGGTCACGATGTCACGGTTGAGGGCCTGATCCCCCGGCCCCGAAAACGTCGGTTGCAGGTCGGCGAAGTAGTGGGGCTGTTTGATGGGTGACATGTAGATGTCTGGGTGCTGGCGCAGCCAGTGGTAGAGGGCCGTGGTCCCGGACTTCGCGGCGCCGAGGATCAGAAAGGTCGGCCACGTGCCTCCTCGACTCAACGCTCCGCCCCCCGAAGGCCGTCCACCGCAGCGGCGCGGCGACGCCAGCAGTCGCGGCCATGTGCTCCGGAGCCGCCCCCCGGAGCCTGCTGCGTGCTTTACGGCCATTATCGCCCCATCGCTGGCGTCACGCCAAGCCTCGCCCCCGGCAAGGGGCCTGGATTCACAGAACGTTGATACCCTCCAGGCTGGCGGCGCGGAGGAGATGCGCCGTGGCGATGGAAGACGGCCAGCCGGCAGGGGGGACGGCTCCCAACGTGACGCGGTCCGCGGCGGCCGGCGGTCGGTCTGGAGAGGGCATCCCGCTCTGCCGGGGGGACGGACCGGGCCGCGTGCCCCAGGTTCGCAGTCGATACGGATGACCCGTGCGAGCGCGGTGGCTGGGGCCACGCCCTCGACGCGCCCCGCGGCCGACGGGCGGGGGGGCGCCGGGTGGCCTGCTCATCGGGCCGCAGGCCCCGTACGCGGTCACCCAGCGCGGCGGGGCAGCGCCCGGCCCCCGGCCTGGAGCCAACGAAACGGTCGGACGGAAGGGAGGGAACCAGCGCACTGCCTCCCCTTGGCATACCGGCCGGGGGCAGCCGCGCTGGACTTCCGGTGAGCAGCTCACGAGACGAACGGCGCGGGCGCATCGCAGGGCGACGCCGACCCTGGGGGCGGGCCGCGCGCCCCGCGGCGGCGGTGGTCGGCGTCGCGCTCTGCCTCGTGGCCGCTGGCGCCCTCGTGCGGGCCAGCCGGTCGGCGCGCACGGCGTCTGGAGCCGGCGGGCGTTGCGCCGCGCAGAACGGCCAGGCCCCGGCCACCCCCAGTGGGGCGAACATTGGCCTCCGCGCCTGGACGGTCTTCCAGGCATCCCCGGCGCACAACCTGATCCTCCCGGCCACGCTGGCCGGTGGCCGCCCGCTCTCCGTGTCCTGGAAGTTCCATACCAACGGGGAGATCTCGACCGCGCCCTCCGTCGTGGACGGTGTCGCCTACTTCGGCTCGTCGGACCAGTGCGTCTACGCGGTGGACGTGGCGACGGGCCGGGAGGTCTGGGCCTTCCGCACGGCCAACATGGTAATGAGTGAGCCGCTGGTGGTCGGAGGCCGGATCTTCGTGGGCTCGGGCAACAAGACGGTCGTGAGCACACCGGCGGGCGTGCTGCGCGGGACGGGCCCCAGCGGCGTCTACGCCCTGGACGCCAGCACGGGCCGCCTGCTCTGGCACTTCTCCACCCCGGGCGAGGTCATGGCCACCCTGCTCTACCAGAACGGCGCCGTCTACGCGGCCACGGGGAACTCCACCTTCTACGCGCTGGACGCGGCCAGCGGCAGGCTGCTCTGGCAGGTCAGGGACGGTTCCATCGACAGCATGTCGTCGGTGGCGGCGGCCGGCAACACGGCCATCTTTGGAGGGGCCGACCCGTACGCGGCGCTTGGCGTCAACCTGGCGACCCACCAGATCGCGTGGCGGACGCCGCTCGGCAAGGGAACCCCGTGGGGCGCCGAGGGCGGCATCGACGACGTCAGCCCGGCGGTCTCCGGCAACGTGACCTACATCCAGAACCCCGAGGGCGTGTTCCCGCAAGCGACGGTCGTGGAGTTCGCGCTGAACGCCACCACCGGCCGCATCATGTGGCAAACGGAGCTGGGCAAGGGCACCATCACCGTGTCCGACCGCGAGGAGACCGGCGTGGCCACGGTGGTCAACGGGACGCTCTATGTGGGCACCCCGTCGGTCTCTGGGCTCTGGGCACTCAATGCCAGCAACGGCTCGCCGCTGTGGAAGGCGCCGGTACCGCTGGGGCTGCGCGCCACGCCGACGGTGACCTCGCAGTACATCTACGCCGCTGGCAGCGGTTGGGTCTACGTCCTGAACCGTCTCACGGGGGCGCTGACCCAGGCCGTGCATCTCAGCACGCCCCCGACCGTGCTCAGTTGCGCCTCTCCCCCCGTCACCATCGTGGGCCAGACGGCCCTCGTCCTGGGGCAGAACGCCGACACCCTCATGGCCATCCCGCTGAGCGAGCTGACCAACGGCACGGCGACCAGCGCGGCGGCCTGAGCGGGGGGGGGCGCCACCGGTGGCGCCCCCCCAGCCTCCTGGGCCACCGGGACCCAAGGGGCCGCCCGCCCCGGAGTTCGCTCGTCCGCACCCCGCTGGACCCTGCAACCGGCCCGACGCACGGCGCGGCGCGCCGCGGGGTCCCGCGCGACAGCTTGCCATCGGCTCGCCCCCGTAGGATGGAGCGGTCTCAACCGATTCGTGGAGCCTCTGCGCCCAACGCGCCAGCCAGGAACGACCGTCGGCACCCGGACAGTCCGCAGCCGCAGCGGCCGGGCAGCGCACGGTTGGCGCGGGTCCCATTGCACGGCGGCCCTGGCCGCGCCTGCGTGACGGGAGCCCGCGGCCTTTCTTGGCCCAGCGTTGAGCCCTCAGCGATGGCCGGCGGGGCCCGCACGGCGATAGCAACTTTGAGAGACGCGCCACTACTGCTGTCCTCCGCACTGAGAGCTACTGGTGACGGAAATGGACGTGAACAACTGGCCACGCCTGTGGCAAGAGGCGGTTTGGCACGGTGAACGGATGCCAACGACGCCAAGACGGCAGCGGCGCATCCTCGGATCAGTCAGTGCGGAGGGTAGTACTACTGGCCCCCCTTCGGGGAGTCCCCGCTCCCCGAGACGCCGGCAGGACTCCGACCGCGCTCACGGCAGCGCCGAGCCGCCCCGCGAGGCTCGGCGCGACAGGGCACGGTCCATGCGGCCCTGTCCTGAGGCGATGCCTGGGCCAGGGCCGCGCCCTCGTGTCCCCACAGGGGACGCTTGCAGCGCACCAGGCGACCGAGGGGCGCCACGGCCGGCGCTCGCCCTGGGGACGGACGGTGGGCGGGACGGCCCCGTGCGCCGGGGCCTGCCCGCCCATCGTCCGGGACCATCGGCACCTACCCGGGAAGGGGCGCGCGGCAATGCGCACCCCTGTGCGCCCGCGCTGCACCACCGCCGCCCGTAGGCACGGGCGAGACGCGCGGCCATCAGCCTCCGCCCGGCAGCGCCCCCGCAGGCCGGCGGCCGCTGGCGAGGAGCCTCAGGGTGTGGACGCCGGTCAGCAGGAACATCACGCCGAAGAAGGCGGTGACGACCGCCGTGAACTGGGCGATGTCCCGGTGCAGCAGGACCAAGCCGCCAATCTCCAACATGCTGCCACCGAAGGCGTAGACCCAGACCCACCACGACTCCGCCGCCAGCAGAAAGTAGAGGAGGACATACGTCAGCGAATAGAAGAGGAAGGCCAGGGCGTACCAGCCGACGTAGGGGGCGATCGTCGCGGTGTCAGAACCGAAGAGGTGGACGAGGAGGTGGGGGGCAACGAAAAAGAGCCCCATGACCCCGCCGCCGGCCACCGCCGTCGCGATCAAGGTCAGCCCCAACGTGCGCACGGTGAGCCGCCGGTCGCCCCGGAAGCGGATCAGGTATGGATAGATCACGGGGGGGAGGGCCCCTGTGCCGTAGGCAATGATGCGGCCCGTCAGGCCCAGGGCGGCGAACAACCCCGCCTGGCGCGCACCCAAGTAGTGGCGCGCCATCAGGATGTCCACGTTGAAGTAGAGTAGGCGCGCCACCGTGAGCGCCACCGGCAGGCCCAGGAGGTCGCGGTGGGTGTGGACCCAGGGCACAGCGCGGGCGGCCACGCCGCGCAGGGGCCGTGCCAGCACGGCAAAGGATCCCACCCAAACCACGGTGACCTCGGTGAGCGTGGCGAGGGTGCCCCCCGTGACGCCGAGTCCGGCGCCGAGCAGCAGGAGCAGCACGCCGAACTTCAACACCGCCGCCAGGAGATTGATCGCTCCGGCCTCGCGGAACATGCGCAGCCCCTGGAGGACCCCGGTGACCACCGCGCCCGCGTACCCCGGCACGAGGGAAAAGGCCGCGATCCACACCCAGATCGGGCGATGCAGATGGAGCAGGTGCGCGATGGAGGCGGCGAAGATGCCGACGACCAGCGTCGCGAGGAGCCCGAGCCCGGCCAGGGCGGGGCTGGCCTTCCAGCGGAGCCAGGCCGCAAGGGTATGGTCCTCCAGCGTCGCTACCACGGCGGTCACCGTGCGCGACACCGCGCCACTGGCGATGAGCACCAGGTTGACCAGAGAGATCAGGGCGGCGAGTTCGCCGTAGCGCACGGGGTGGAGCATCCGCAGGGCGATCACGTTAAAGACAAGGTTGAGGCCCCCGGCCCCCAGCATGGCGGCCCAATAGGTCACACCGCTGCGCAGGAACTGGCCCAGGGCCGAGGCCTCGCCGACACCCGTGGCCGGCGCCTTGCTGGCTGTAGAGATTTCCAACCCCGCCTTTGGCGTGTCGCCTTCTCCTGGTTAGAAAACACGTGCCCAAACCGCGCGAGCGATCATCCACGCCCTTCCGCCCACACCGTTCCCGCCGGTCCGACGCCGGGCGGCCATGCCGCGGAGTCGTGCCGCTGGCGCTGGCGGGGGACGTCGGTGGGACGAGGGTCCACGGGGCCCCGGCCGCCGCCGGGACCCCGGGACCTCGCCAGCGCCTCAGAGGCCCCGCAGGGGGATGGCCTCGATGGTGCTCGTATCCACACCCACGCCCACGAGCAGCGTTCGCCCGACGATCACCGGGGCCGGGGTGGAGCACGGGATCATCACGCCAGAACGCGTGATCCATGAGCCCAAGGTCTTCTGGATCTCCACCGTGCCCGTAGCGCGGTCGAGCACGTAGAGGGCCGTGTCGCTGACCGCGAACACCTGGCTACTCGTCACCGCCGGAGCATCGCGGATGGCGGCCGGCACGGCGCTCCGCCACAGCACCGCCCCCGTCTTGGCGTCGAGCGCCCAGAGGCCGTGCAGCCCCGGGGTGCCGACGTACACCCGCCCCCCGGTGACCGTGGCCACGCCGGCCTCCTCCCCGTCGTGTCCCGCCAGGTCCCCCTGCCAGAGAGCACGCTGCACCAGGTTCAGGTAGTCCGTGCCGATCGTGGTCCGCCACAGCACCAGGCCGTCGCTCACGCGCACGGCCATTTCGACGATGCGCTTGGTGGCGCTGCCCTCCGGCACCTGCACGTAGGCGACGCCGCCGGCCACGGCGGGCGTGAGATCGTCCACAGCGCTGTTGGCCTGCGGGAAGGGCACGGTCCAGGCCAGGGCGTGCGTGCGCAGGTTGACACCAAAGAGCGCGTACGGAGCGGCGCCGCCGAACACGGCGGTGTCGCCGGTGATCGTGGGCGAGGACATACTGATGTAGGAACCGATGTCCAGTTTCCACAGCAGGTGGCCGGTGGAGGCAGAGATGGCGTAGAACTCCTTGCCGCCGGTGGCCTCGTACACGACGCCGCCCGCATATGCCGGGGTGGGCATGGCTTCGCCGAGCACCGGGACCATCCAGCGCAACGCGCCTGTGCGCGCGTCGAGTGCGTAGACCGCGCTGACGCCCGAACCCCGCACGACCCCGTGCGCGGTCGACACCATCTCTTTGTTGCCGGTGCCGAAGTACACACTGCCTCCGACGACCAGCGGCTCGCTCATCACCTGGTTTTGGGCCGCGAAGGACCAGAGCAGGTGGCCGCTGGCCACGTCGACCGCATAGACACAACCATCCATCGACCCGAAGTACGCGACCCCGTCCACCACGGCCGGGGCCATCACCACGCTGCCATTGGTGGCGAAGCGCCAGGACGCCGATAGCGGCTGGCCGCCGGGCAGCACCCCGGGTACAACCATGTTATGGGTGGTGCTGCCCGCGAAACCCGGCCAGGCCGAAAGACCCAGGGATGCCTGCGGCGCCGCGCCCGGCGCTGTAGCCGAGCCCCCCCCGGTCGCGCAGTGGGCACCGTGGAAATTGTGCGGCCCCGCTGCGGCATGCTGCAGCAGCGCGTGAAAGTCCCACCCCGCCGCCAGCACGACGGCAAGCCCCAGGCCGGCGAGCCCGGCGACCGCCTTCGCCCACGGGGACCAGCCGCGTCGCCTTCGCCCGCCGCTCATCCTCATCCGGCACCATCATCCTCTCCAAGACCGGTCCGTCGCACCCCCGGTGCGCGCAACCGGACCGACGCTGTCCATACCCCGGCGCCCAGACGCCGCAGGCTTGTCCACGGCGTGACCATAGCTCAACCCGGCGCGCGACCGACGTCGCCCGCCCCCACGGCGTCGCATGCCCGGTGGTCAGGGGCCTGATACCTCCTACGGTACACGGGCGGCGGAGTCCTGTCTCCCCCCGCTGCCCGGTGGAATGAACGGTTTGTGAATCGGGGGGCGCAGGGCAGGGACGGAAGCGGTTGGACGGCCGCGGTCCCCGAGGCGCACTGAGGCCTGGCGGCCATGCCTGTGGGCAGTGGCGCGGCCCGCGCGTGGCGATCGCGTGGCACGTCCACGCCAAAGTCGCGCCCTGGACGCACCGCCGCGACATGGCGCCCTGGCCAGCAGTTCCCGCCGTCGCACCTCCACCGCCAGCGCCGGCGGCCCGCCAGCCGAGAGCCGCCGCGGGCCTTCGCCGAATGCGCGCGCGGGCGGGGCGCGACGGCGTGGGCGGATCCCCGGCCGCGAGTCTCTGCACCCCTCCCGCGTGCCCTCGCGCCTCCGGTGGGCACCGCGGCGCGCGCACGTGGGTGTCGCGGCGGCGCGCCAAAGCCCCCGGACGCGCGCCCTTGCGGGGTCACCACAGGACACGCTCACGCCAGCAGTTCCCACCGCCGCACGTCCACCGCCAGCGCCGGCGGGTCCCCGGTCGCGAGCCGCCGCACGTCCTCTGCGACCGCACGGCCCATGCGCGCGTTGACATCGGTGCTGTACCCGGCAACATGCGGGGTGAGCAAGACGTTCGCCAGGCCATACAAGGGACTGGACGCGGGCAGCGGCTCTTCGGGGAAGACGTCCAGCGCCGCACGGAAGCGGCCAGCCACAAGGTGTCGACTGAGCGCCTCATAGTCAACGACTCCGGCCCTCGAACTGTTGACGAAGAGGGCACCGTCGGGGATATGGGCGATCGCGGCGGCGCCAATCAGACCCTGCGTCGCGGGGAGATTCGGAGCGTGCACCGAGACCAGCGGCTGGGCACACACCTCGTCGATGCGCCCCAGGCGCACCCTCGGCCGCTCCGCCTCGGCCTCCGGCAGATGAGGGTCGTAGACCACGATGGAGCAGCCGAACGGCCGCAACAGTTCGATGAAGCACCGCCCGGTCGTGCTGGCGGACACGACGCCCACGCCGAGCCCCCAAAGGATGCGGCTGCTAGGCGGCTTGTTCGCGGGGCGCCAGCCCTCGATCCCCGGCGCGGCCGCCAGGCCGGCGGCCGCGGCACCGACATCGCGCAGCATCCAGAGCGCGACGGCCAGGCAATACTCCCCCACGGCCAAGGCGATGACGGGCGCGGCGCTGAGGACCGTCACGCCGCGGCGGAAGGTCCCCGGGGAAACAAGCCGCTTGATCCTGGATCTCGCAGTGTCAGGCGGACGCCGCAGGCGCAGAAGGACCCCGCGACGGCAGCGGGTGAGGTCGTGGCGAGGGGCAGGCCCCTGGGCACCAAGGCGACCGGCCGCCCCTTTGGGTAGGTAGGAGGCAGCCTCGTGTCACCGGGCCGAACGGATCGTGCGTCGCTGTGGAACCCGTTTAGGTCCGGTGCCCTCATGTGGCCGCAGTACACTTGTGCCACCTCCCCCCTCAG
>JAJZZC010000183.1 GCA_021797775.1 Bacillota bacterium | reverse complement strand
GGAGGATGAGCGCTGTCCCTCCGTCGCTGGTTCTGGGATGGTATAAGGATTCTCGTTGAGTCAGCGGCATCCAAGGACCCATTTCAGTGTCAGAATCCCCTACTGCGTCATCATTAATAAGCAACTCCGTTTAGTGGACGGTGGGGATGTTCGTCAGGGGCGCGGGGCCAGGACGGTCAGGAGGGAGCGGGTGCGTTGCGGGGTTGGGTGTTCGGCAGACGCGAGGGATGGCGTGCCCAAGGTTGCGCCGCTCGCGCGCCCGATGCCGTTCATGCACCTGACGGAATGGTCAGTAGGAGTCGACCTCGCCAGGCGGCCGTTTGAGCACCGATTCGACACTGGCAAGTCCCGAGCGCGCGCCCGAATCCGACCGTGAAGGGGGCGAAGCCCTGGTCACTGGGGACCGTCGGGCGTCCACCCCCGAGGGTGGGGCCGCGGTGCCCGGACTGGGCAGCACGCGTGGGGGAGACAGCCGAGGGACGGGCCGCGCGTGGCGGCGTGCCGTTCCGCTTGGTGCTGGCCCATCTCTATCCGGACCTGCTCAACATCTACGGCGACCACGGCAACGTGCTGGCGCTGGCGCGCCGTGCCGGCTGGCGTGGGATCGAGGTCGAGGTGCGCCCAGTCGGGATCGGTGACGCCTTCGACCCCGCAGGCGCAGACCTCGTCTGCGTGGGGGGCGGCGAGGACAGCAAGCAGGCCGCCGCCGCCGATGACCTGGCCCGGCGCGGTGAGGCGCTGCGGGCGGCCGTCGAGGGCGGCCTCGCCGTGCTGGCGGTCTGCGGCGGCTACCAGCTCCTCGGCCGCTACTACCAGCCCGCGCGGGGCCCGCGCCTCCCGGGCGCGGCTGTCCTGGACGCGCACACCGTCGCCGGCGAGCGGCGGCTGGTGGGCAACGTGGTGTGCGACAGCGCCACGGGCACCCTGGTGGGGTTTGAAAACCATAGCGGCCGGACCTTCCTCGGCCCGGGCTGCCAGCCCCTCGGGCGCGTGCGGCCAGGCGCGGGTGGCGGCAACAACGGCGAGGATGGTGGGGAGGGTGCCCTTTGGCGCCACTGCGTCGGCACCTACCTGCACGGCTCGCTCCTGCCGAAGAACCCGCAGCTGGCCGACTTCCTGCTCCGGGCCGCGCTGGTCCGGCGCTACGGCGAGGAGGCCGCCGCCCAGGCGCTGCGTCCGCTGGATGACGCGGTGGAATGGGCTGCGCACCGCGCGGCCGAGGGGCTCGTGCCCGCCCGCCGCAGGTGAGGTGAGGCCCGCGCCCCGGGGGGGTGGGCTGGGGCGAGCGAGCCGGGGGGAAGCGGCTCCCGTGTGCGGCGGGGCGCTGTGCCGGCCGACGGACGATTCGGTCAACATCGGGTGCCGGGCCCGGCTATTGCTGCTGAAGCGCCTGGATCTCTTTGTCGTGGCGGGCCAAACGCTCGGCGAACGAGATGGCGCTGGCCTCCAGGGGGAGAACGTGGTGGTTGAGCATCGCCTCCTCGCGGGCGGCGTCGAGGCGGTCGCTCTCGGCGTGCTGGTGAGTGGAGAGCCCGTCCTTCATCCCTTCGATTTTCTCCCACGTGTCCTCGTGGAAGGCGCGTGCCTCGGTGCGGGCAGCCTCAATACCCTGTTTGGCGGCGGCGGCGACATCGCGGGCCTGGACGGCCACGGAGAGCGCGGCCTCGGCGACCGTCCGGGTGGCGTTGACCTTGGCGTCGACCGCGTCGACCTTGGCGGCCAAGGCGTCTACGTGCTGGCGGGTCTCAGCGTCGCGGGCAACGGCGCGTTGCTCCATCGCTTCCAGGTAGGCACGGAGTTCGAGGTCCAAGACGGCACCTCCAGAGCGGGGCCTGCGGGTGGGGTTCGGGGATGCCGGGCGCCGTCCTGCTGGGTGTCTCCTGCGTCAGGGTGACGTCGTCCCGCCAGGGGGCTTGGGGGTAGGAACGATGGCGCACACAGCCGTGCGGCGGTGGGCCAGGGCACCCCCGGTGCCCGCCACCGCAACGGCCGCACGACTTGGCCGGGGGGTGCCCACGGTGGCGGTGCACGCAGGGCTTCCCCAGAGCCGCCGTACGCCCCTGGTTGTCGCCGTGTGCTGGCAACCCTTGTCGCTGAGGCCGTCTGCCGAGAACGCCGCGGCCCTGCTCGCTGCGTTCCGCCTGGGACGGGGCCCCTCTGTCCGCCCGGGAGGCTGGCTTTCGCCCGTTGCCATAGGTGGGGGCGGGACGCCCCCGGAGGCCGGCCACCACGGGCGTCCCGGGTTGGCAGGATTCGGGAAGACCGCCGGCAAAGCGGAGGGTTTGTTCTGGCCCGCCGCCGGCAGACCGCGAGGCGAAGGAGGTGGTCGGCTTGGCAGAGTTGTTGATGGTCGTCTCCGACCGACCCGGGTATACGCCCCACATCGCCCGGCTTGTCGCGATGATGACGTACGCCCGCCACAGCGTTCTGCAGGAGGTCGAGGGACTCACGGTGGCCCAACTCGACTACCTTCACGATGCCGAGAGCAACTCCATCGGCGCGTTGCTCATGCACAGCGCCGCCGTGGAGCGCTTCTACCAAGGGACCCTCGACATTGTGCACCCCAAGGGCTCGGACGCGGAGGAGGCCGACTGGGACGCGGCCGGGGAACTGGGGGACGCGGGCAGGCAGCGTCTCCGAGGGCATCCGCTCGGCCACTACATCGATCTTCTCTCCGCGGTGCGGCAACAGAGCCTGCAGGCGCTGCAGGGAAAAGACGACGCCTGGCTGCACGCCGAGACGCGTTGGGGCGACCGGCGCGTCAACCACTACTGGATGTGGTTCCATGTGATCGAGGACGAACTGAACCACCGTGGGCAGATCCGCTGGCTCAAGCGCCGGTTGCCGCATTAGCACCACCCTGGGCACTTCCTGATCTTAGGAACAACGAAGGGTGTCGCAGCCCAGTGCGTGTAGGTTCATCGCAGTATAACGCCTCTTGCCGGCGTCGTGAGCACTTCTTCGCTGCCCCCTCCGCCACCACATACTGCTAATACTGTCCTCCGCACTGCAAGCGACTGGTGACGGAAAGGACTGTGAACAACTGGCCAAGACCATGGCAAGAGGCGGTTTGGAACGGTGAACGGATGTCAACGACGCCAAGACGGCAGCGGCGCATCCTAGGATCAGGCAGTGCGGAGGGTAGGACTAACGCTAAGGGCAGTGTGTGGCCGGGCGCACGCGCGGCGGCTCGCGCTGCCCGCAAGGGCCACCCTCCTGCGTGCCCACCGCATCACGGAGCCACCGGGCCACGGCGGTCCCCGCTTGCGGGGCGAGTGGCGACCCGGGCCGGTGCGCGAGGCTCTCGGCGGACCCGCCTGCACGCCAGCTTCGTCCTCACCAATGAACCTGATTTTCGCAAAGGGGTTGCCCGGCGCCTTCGCGCTCAGGCGCCGCCCTTCGCCACGACCTCACTCGCTCGTATGGCAGAGTCCTTCTGCGACAGCGGCGCCCGCCTGACACTGCGAGATTCAGGATGAAGGTGGTGTGGTACTGTGCGCTTTGGACCCGCGTTGCCCTCCACGACACTGGCCCTGGCCACGCTCTTGGTTGCGGGTCGCCCAGCCCCCTAGTGCCACCGTTTTGCTGCAAGCGGAGCCCTATCCTGCGTCGGCCACGCTGCCGACCGGGGCGCGGCGCGCTGCGGTGCCGGTGACCTTGCCCTTGTATCCCGGGGCCGTGTCCGACCACAGCCCGTCCCTTCCGCAACAACCGGAGAGCGTGCCCGCGTCTCCGTACCTCCGGGTAGGGGAGGCGGCGTACGTCCTCCCCGCCAGCCGCAGCGCCGTGGAGGCATGGTATGGGCAGCAACTGTCGGCGCGCGGATACCGCGTGACCGGATCCTTCGCCAGTTGGCGCCGCGGGACATGGGGCGCCACCCTGCGGGGCACCGTCTACCAAAAGATCGGCCATCCAGCCTCGAGACGGAGTACCCCGCGATGAGCGGCGGGCCCCATCGGACGGTGGTGCAGTACTGGGTCCGCGCTACGCGCCATCCCGGACCCGGAGGTCGAGGCTCTGCTGGCCGCCGGCAATCCCTACCCGGCGGTGGTACGTGTGCGCGAGGCTTGGCCCACGACCAACGAAATGGCGGAGGATGGATCCCGGCAGGAGCAGCGGACTCACCCTGGGAAGACCCGTTTGAGGGAAGGGGCAAAGCGGTGACCGCATGGTCCCGCTGCCCACTGTGGGTGATCTTTCCGGTGGCCACCTCTTCGGATTCCTGGGACGCGGCGCCGAGCCCCGGCTGGTCCCCAGCCGCGGTGGCGCCGGCGGCGCTGCACTGGCGCACGCCCTTCCTGCGCCCCACCGCGGGCTTCGCCGTCCCGGCGGGGCACTACCGTACCCTCTACCTGATCGGGGCCGCCAGTTACGGCCCCGTCCACTTCGCTATCACCCTACGCTACCGTGGCGCGCCGGCCGCGGCAATCGCCGCGGACTGGCCGGACTGGTGGTCGCCGGGCAACCCGCTGCCCGCGGTGATCGCGGGGTCCGCCGTGCGCGGCGGGCAGGTCGCGCACGCGGTGGGGCTCTATGCCTTCGCCTGCCCGCTGGACCAGGGGACGGACCTGGTCGGGGTGCGCCTGCCCGCGCAGTTGCCTCAGCAGAACGGGGGCCAGGAGGCCGTGCACCTGGTGGCCGCCACGCTGGCGCGCGCGGGCGGCGGCTATCTCACCGTGCCGCTGCGCTTCAACGCCGATGGCCTGGTGCCCGCACTCTCCTTCCAGCCCCCGGGGGGCGGCTCATTCGACGGCTACGGGTACACCTTCTGGAGCCCCCATTGGCCGGGGGCCTCCCTCACCGCGGACGTGGGCGGAGCCGAGGTCCCCTTCGCGCTGCCGCCCCCGAGGGCCGGCGACAACGTCCTCAGCGATCCGGCTCCCGCGCCGCCCCCGTGGGCGTCGTCCAGACACTGCTCAACCGCGCCCCGCGGTTCGTCGGCATCGTGCTGCTGTTCCTGGCGGCGCTGGCCGCGGCGGGCGTGGGCGGGGCCAAGCCGCGCACGCCCGGGGTGGCGTCGGCCGGCCGTGGGCCCGTGCCCGCGGGCGGGCCGGGCCGGTGACCCGCGGGCGCGCCGGCCCCTCAGGCTCGTACCGCCCTGGCCGGCGATGGGCAACGCCACGACCTTCACGCCCAGCACCCACTGCCCCGCCCGCGTCTGCCGCAGGTCTGGGGCCGGAAGCTGGCCGCCCCGCGCCAGCTCAGCCCACGAGGCGGTGCGGGGCCGGCCGCAAGCGGCCGGCGGCGACCCCGCGTCAGGCCGCGGCGCCACGCGTGGGCCCCAGCCCTACCCGGCCCCCTCCGCTGCAACCTCTCATTAACGGGCAGGGTAGCCAGTCTTCACGCGGAGCCAACCAAGCCATAACCATCCCCCGACCACCAGCCGGCAGACTGACGGCCGGTACGGGAAACGCCGGCCGCTGCCCGGCGGCCTGGGAGGTGGTCACAAACGATCGAGGGCCAGGCGCCGGGGTGGCTGCCAGCCGTCCCCCCGGCCGGGGAAGCCCTGACCCGGTCGACCGCGGGGCGCCAGCGTCTGGCGCGCCGGTACTGGTGGGCGCTGTTCCTGCTGCCCACGCTGGCGGTGTACGGGCTGATGCTGGTCTGGCCCGGCGTGTCGCTCCTGTACGTCAGCCTGCTGCACTTCAACTTCACCCTGACGCGCTCCGACTTCGTTGGCCTGTCCAACTACACGATCCTCTTCGCGCAGCCCCTCTACTGGGAGTCCCTGGGTAGGACGGCCCTGTACGCGCTCCTGGTCGTGCCCCCGACCGTTGCCCTGTCGGTCTTGCTCGCCCTGCTGCTGACCCGCGCTGCGCACCGCGCCACTGGCTGGATCCAGGCGGCCGTCTTCCTGCCGCACGTGACCCCGCTGATCGCCACCTCACTGGTCTGGGTCTGGATCTTCAACCCGCAGTTCGGTCTGGCCAACGCCGTGCTGCGCTGGCTGCACCTGCCCGCGCTGGGGTGGCTGGAGTCACCGGGCTGGGCCCTCCCGGCTGTCTCCCTCACCACCGTCTGGCATAGCGTCGGCCTCTACGTGGTCATCGTCATGGCCGGCCTCGCCCGCATCCCCGCGCGTGTGCTGGAGGCGGCCGCCCTGGATGGGGCGGGCGCCTGGGCGCGCTTCCGCCGCGTCGTGCTTCCGCTGCTCTCGCCCACGGTGTTCGCCGTGACCGTGCTCGCCACGATCGCCAACATGCAGTCGTTCGGTTACATCTTCCTGATGACCGGCGGCACCCACGGAGGCGCGGGCGGCCCCGCCTACAGCACCATGACCGACTCCGTGCTGCTCTACTACACGGCCTTCAAGTACCAGTACTTCGGCCTCGCCGCCGCGATGAGCGTCATCCTCTTCGTCCTCATCCTCGTGACGGCGCTTCTGCAAAAGTGGGTGAGCGCACGGTGGGTCTTCTATCGGTAGGGGCTGCGGGCCGGGCGCGCCCGGCCCAACGGGTGCCCCGCTGTGCCACGGGGCGGGTGGTCCTGCGGTTCCTCCAGGTCCTGGTCGCGATCCTCTTCGCCGCCCCGCTCTACTGGGTGGTGGTGACGGCGACCGGCCGGCGCAACGACGTCTACCGCATCCCCCCGGACTTCGTGCCCCACTTCGACCTGCGACCCCTGGTCAGCGTGCTGCGCGCTGCGCCGTGGCTGCACTACTTCGCGAACACCGCCGGCATGACGGCGTTCGTGGTCTGCTTCGTCGTGGTCACGGCGGCGCCCGCTGGCTACGCCCTGGCGGAGGGGAGGTTCCGCGGTCGCGAGGCCGTGCTCGTCGTGCTGTTGGCCGGCGCCATGGTGCCGGAACAGGCCCTGCTGGTGCCGCGCTACCTCGTGGTCCACGCCCTGGGGTTGCTCAACACCTATCTGGCCGAGGTCCTGCCCCTGCTGCTCAACGCCTTCGGCGTGCTGCTCTACCGGCAGTTCTTCCTCTCGCTGCCCTCCAGCTACCGGGACGCGGCGCGCATCGACGGCTGCGGCGAGCTCCGCTACCTGCTCTACGTCGCCCTACCCCTGGCCCGGGGCGTGACCTATGCGGTGTCCCTGCTGGCGGCGATCGCAGCCTGGAACCAGTTCCAGTGGCCTCTGATCGTCACCACCTCCCGTTCCATTCAGCCCCTGGAGGTTATCCTCGCCCACTTCAGCCAGACCTACGAGTCCGACTGGAGGCGCATGTCCGCCGCCGTGATCATCGCGCTGCTGCCCTTGGTGGCGTTTTTCGCCGCGGCGCGCCGGCAACTGATGGCCGCGGTCACGGGTGACGTGGGCGGGGGCGTGATGGACTGATGGCTCCGCGGCTGACCACGGGACGGCGTGCCGCGTTCAGCCGTCCCCGGCGTCCGGTGGGGGCCTGGGCATCGCTTCTGGGATCCGTGCACCCGTCCCGGGCGGTGGGGCCGGCGGAGGCGCCCCGGCAACCGGTGACCGCGCGGGCGGGGCGGGATGGAGGGGCGCATCGCGGCGGGGTCGGGCGATCCCCGGCGCCCCTCAGCCGGTGGCTGCCGGCGGTGCGTCTCTGCCCGCGGCCGGGATTAGCGCGCCCGTGCCGGGGGACCCGGCGGCCCTCCCGAGACGGAGTCTCCGCAGGGCCCGCCGTCGCCGGCCAGGCCGCCCGTTCCGCCTGCCCCGCGCGGCCATGGCATGGCCCCTGCCACCGGAACAGCGGGAGCGGGGGTCGGCGGCGGCGCTGCCGGCCACTGCCCTCGCCGCTCCCCGCCCCGGCAGGTGCGCGGCGGGCACGCCCGTGCCGAGCGCCCCCCGGCGCGGGGGGCGGGAGTCCCGTGGCGGCCCGGTCCTTTCCCGCTGTTCCGAGCGCTGTTGGCCCGCCTTGCCCCGCGCCGTCCAGTGCCCGACGAAAGGGGAGTCCCCGTTGTCTTTCAGGCACGCTTTGCGCATGCGGGTGGCCCTGGCCGCGGTGGCGGCAGGTTGCACGCTGCTGGCCGGGGTGGCTGGCCCGGCGGCAGCCGCCGCGACGTCCCAACGTGCCATCGTGGTGGACCTGTGGGAGTCGCACGCCGGCGGCCCCGTCGCGGCCAGCATGAGCGCTCTCGCGCAGCAGTTCAACCGTAGCCATAAGGGCATCCAGGTGCAGCTCACCGTCACCAAGGCCAGCACCAAGGCGCTGGCGGCTGTGACCGCGGGCACGCCGCCCCTGACGGCGGAGATCAGCCACTACGACCAGAAGTACGTGAGTTCGCAGGCCGTGGTGTCGCTCAATCCGTACCTTTCCGGGGCCCGCTGCGGGCTTCCACTCTCGGTCCAGTCCCTCTACCCGGCGGTGCGCACCAACGGCACGGTCGGCGGCCAGCACTACCGCCTGCAGGCCGACCTGAAGGTCAGCGAGTTTTTCTACAACAAGCAACTGTTCCAGAAGGCCGGCGTGACTCCGCCACATACGTGGGCGCAGCTGGCGGCCATCCTGCCCAAGCTGGCGAAACTGCACGTTATCCCCATGGCCTTCAAGGACTCGACTGCCCACATCCTCAGCGCTTTCCGCGCCAACGGCGGGCACTACCTGCGGCCCGGGAGCAAGGGCGCGGCGACGATGTTCGACTCGCCGGCCGGGGTCAGCACCTTCACGTACTTCCGCAACCTCTTCACGCACCAGTGGCTCATCCTGGCGCACGGCTCTGCCATCCGCAGCGATTTCGGCGCCGGCCGCCTGGCCATCGCCGACGGTACCTCGGCGGGCTACCAGAAGATCCTGGCGGCGGCGGGCGGGCGTTTTGCGGTCGGCGCCTTCCCCTTCCCGGCCGGCAGTTCCGGTCACGCGGCCAACATGGCCCAGGGCCTGGGCTTCGTGATCTTCGCCGGCCACAGCACCGCCCAGGACTGCGCCGCCTGGACCTGGATCCAGTGGTTCCTGCAGCCGCGCCAGCAGGCCTACTGGGCCATGCACAGTGGCTTCGCCCCTGAGACGCCCGGCGCTCTGCGCTACATCCCGCGCTCCTGGCTGCAGGCGAATCCCGGTGAGGCCGTTTCCATCGCCACCGTCGCCTCGCCGTATACGGCTCCCCGCCCGGTGCCCTCCAGCTACCAGGAGGTACAGTCCGCCGTCGACGCGGCCTTCTACAACGTCGTGACCGGCCGCAAGCCGGTGGGCCCAACGCTCGCCGCCCTCGATCGGTCCGACCACGGCTACCTGTCCGGGCAGATCGCGCTCTGAGGTGAGGCGGGGGAGGGCGCCCTCGCCCTCCCCCGCCTCACCCGTCCGGGGCAGGTTGCGGAGCGTCTGCTCACGAACCGCGCTGGGGGGCCCACCGGAAACGGGGCCCGGTGCTGCCGTGTCCGGTCAGGGGTGCGGGAGGCCCCTGCCCCCGCACGCGGACGAACAGGCCGCGGCGCATGCCCCGTCCGCCGCTTACGACGGCGCCCCCGCGGCACGGCCGTTTCCGCGCGCCGGAGCGAAAGCCATGCGGTACAAACCCGGGAGTCCGAGGCTGCCGCGACAGAGGACTTTCGTCGCCCTAGCGGCACCGCCCATGAAGTTCTGATCGGCTCGTGGGCGGCCCACGGGTGCCGCGTCGCGAGGGCGGTCAGCTCGCGGGGCCCACCTGCCCGTTTGGCCGGCGTCGCCGACCTTTCGCGACGGGCCGTTGCCCGTGCTCAGCCGACCGCGACAAGGCGTAGCAAACGAGCCGCCAGCGAAGGGCGAACCCAACGCACGCACCAACGCGCCCGCCCGCGGATCGGGCCTACCCCGGGAGCCGTCCGGTGGCGTGGCGCGTGCCCGCGAGGCCATGGACGCGACGGCCGCAACGCGAACGAAGGTCGGCAGGATGCCGAGGTACGCCATGGTCAGGCAGCAGTGGACCTGATTTTCGCAAAGGGGTTGCCCGGCGCCTTCGCGCCCAGGCGCCGCCCTTCGCCACGACCTCACCCGCTCGTATGGCAGAGTCCTTCTGCGACAGCGGCGCCCGCCTGACACTGCGAGATCCAGGGTGGAAGCCGACGAGCGCCAGCAACATGCGGATGGCCGGCTTGCGGCGGATGTACGCGAACCCGTCCATGGTGGGGCGCCAGAGCCCCTGGCTCAGAGAAACGGCCGCGGGGGAGGGGGGCGCGATCGCGCACGCGAGGCACGCGGCCGCGGCCAGCATGACCGCCACGAGCGAAAACACGGCGCCCGCGCCGAGGGCGACGAGCAAGGGACTGGCCAGCGCGGGCCCAACCAACTCGGTGCCGCGCTGGGCCACCGCCTGCAGGGAGATGGCGTTCAGCAGGTCCGCCTTGCCCACCTGACCAGGGAGCAACGCGTTAAACGCCACCCGGCCGACGGCCGAGGTGGTCCCGAAGGCCAGCGACAGCAGGAGCAGTAGCGGCGCGGAGCGGGCATGCGCCGTAATCGCAACCGCCAGGACCGCGGCTACGCCGGCTCCAGAGAGGATGGAGAGGAAAAGGAGGTGGCGCCGGCTGATGCGGTCGGCCCATACGCCGCCGATGGGGGAGCCGAAGACGCTCGGCGCCAGCGTCGCGAACATGGCGGCGCCCACCCAGAGCGAGGAGCGCGTGCGGCTGTATAGTTCCCAACTGGTCCCGGGGGTGAAGGCCCGCTGGCCAGCATTGGTCAGCGCCGTCAGGATCCAGAAGATGCGAAAGGCGCGCAGGCGCAGGGACGTGAACATGCCCCTATACACGCCCGCTTTGGCTGGTTCTAGATGGACCCGCCGGAGGGGGTCCCTTGGGGGAGAAGGGGTTGAGCCCGCTGGAACTGGTGGAAGTGGGCGTTTGTCCTAGACATACGAACTGGCTGCGGCGGCGGCGTCGGTGAACGAGGGATCGCGGTTATCCGTTTGGCTTGACGAGTGTCCCGATCCTTGGTGATGACTGAGAATGAAGGATCAGGCATTCCCCGCTTTAGCCCCTTGCGTCGCCTAGACAACGCGCCTATACTCTAGGCATGTACCTGCGGACGATGACCCGGCACAACGCCGACGGCTCCACGGTCCGCTACCTGCAGCTCGCCCATAACCGCTGGGACCCCAAG
>JAJZZC010000182.1 GCA_021797775.1 Bacillota bacterium | reverse complement strand
CCCCCCCCCCCCCCCCCGCGGGCGCTCCGCCGATCAGCGGGATGCCGCCACCAGTGGACGCGCTTCCCCTTCGCCTTCCCTTCTCCAGGAAACCCCACCACGCCGTCGAAAGCCGGAAGTGGTGTCCTATCCAACGCTTGGCCCCCGTAGGAGGAAGCGCGTTGGCGGAAGCGGGCGACGCCGGCCCTGCCCGGGATACCGTGCCCCTCCCCCAGTCCGAGGCCGCTCTCCTCGTGTACACGGCGATTCCCTTCCCCCTCTGCGTAGTCGACACCGCCGGCCGCATCGTCGCGATGAACCCCGCGGCCCTGTGCTTCTGGGGCGTGAGCGCCACCGCGGTACTCGGCAGCGGCGCCGTGGAGGTCCTCGGCCTGAGTGCGCTGCACCCGGAAGTGGACGGGGCCGACCCCGTCGCGGCGGCGGTCGCCGGCACCACGGAGCGCGTGCCCTGCCGCATCACCACCCGGGACGGTGTGACCCATGCGGCCGCGCTCGTGGGCGCGCGCCTGAAGGACGGCCGCTATGCCGTCTTCAGCGTGGTCGGCCAGGACACCGTGCCGGATTGGGCGTACCGGGATCCGACGACAGGCCTGGCCAACCGCCTCGTCTGGTCGAGGCAGCAGCAGCACTGGGTCGCCCGCGCCGGTGCGGCGGCCATGTTCGACCTGGACGATCTGAAGGGTGTCAACGACAGCCTGGGGCATCGCGCGGGCGATCGCCTGCTCGCCCTGGTCGGCGCTGTGCTGCGCGCGCGCACGCCCGCGGACGGCCTCGCGCTCCGCTACGGCGGGGACGAGTTCCTCGTCCTCCTCCCAGGGGCGGAAGACGATGCCGCGCATCGCTTCTGCGCGGAGGTCTGCGCCGAGGTAGCCGCCCGGGGGGAGGAAGTCGTTGGCCGACGGCCGCGCCTGTCCGCGGGGTCGGCTCCCTTCGGCCCGGGTGGGTTGATGGCGGCCGTACAGCAGGCGGACGAGAACCTCTATGAGGCCAAGGGCATCCTCCTGCGTGCCGGGTCGGGGACACGCCTGATCCTGACGCGGGAAGGGCACCGGCAGTTGCGCCCCGCGGCATGGTCGCCCCCGGCCACACTCGCGCCGTATGCGGGCCGCTTCACCGCCGAGTTCGATTCCTACTTTCGGCAGGTCTTGGCCCGAGCGGAGGAACAGGCCCAACGCTTCGTCGCCTTCGCCACGCCGGAGGCGGAGATCGCCGCCGTGGAGGTCGGCGCCGGTTCCGGCCGCATCACCTTCGACGGTGGACTGGCGCGGCGCATCGGTCCCAGGGGCCAGCTCGTGGTGACCGACCCGTCGGAGGCCCAGTTGCAGGTGGCGCGGCGGCGCGCGATGGAGACGGGTTGCGAGTGGGTCCGCTTCCTGACCGCGCCGGCCGAGTCCCTGCCCCTGGCGTCCTCCTGCGTCGACATCGTCATCGGTTCTACCTTTCTGCACTTCACCGATCCGATCCGGGCCATCTCCGAAATGGCGCGGGTGCTGCGGCCAGGGGGGGCGCTGGCCCTAAGCACGCCCATCCCCTGGCAATGGCCCCCGTTCTGGCGGCAAGTCGTACAACCCGCGTATGACGAGGCGGCGCGCCTCGGCCTACCGCCACGCCACGGGGCGGTGCCGGAGGACACGATCCGTGCTGCCCTCGTCGCCGCGGGCATGGATGTGGAACGCGCTGTCTATGAGGAAGACACCATCTCGCAGCCCAATCCGGCCATTGCCCGCGCATTCGTAGGCCAGATCCACTGGGTTGCACTCATCCTCCGTGGAGCACCCGACGAGCGGATCCAGGAAGTCGAGAAGGCCGTCCTCGACCGCATCGAGTCCTTCTGGGACGCATTCAGCCCTGCGGAGCGCGAGACGCCCTTCCAACACTTCAATCTCGTGGCCCGCAAGCGGGGTGGCTGACCGGGATGCCCGACCGATGCCCGGGCGACGTCGGGCGGCGTGCCAGATCCGCACGGCCAACACCTGGAACTCGCCCGACGCCCGCCCCGTCCGGCACGCGGCGGTCCGGTGGGTGGCCGACCCCTGGCGGCCACATCAATAACGCATCACGGTCCCGGTCGCAAGGGAGGGTCCCTGCTGAAAGCCACCGGCATCGTCCGCCGCATCGACGACCTCGGCCGTTTGGTCATCCCTAAGCCGGTCCGAGAGACGATGCGCCTTCGCATCGGGGATCCGATGGAACTCTTGGTCGGACCGCCGGCTTTCCACGGCCTGGGGCGCTCCCCTCATTATTTCCCCATCAAACGACACCGCCCCGGCCCCCGCCACGGCAAGAACACCCATTTCGACCAAAAGACCCCAGCCCTACGTCACCTAATCTGAGCCCCTACAACTGTCAACTTGAGCCGCAACACCGGGAAACGCAGGCGTGCGCCTCCTGGCGTACCCGACAGGGCCTACGCCGCCTTCTACCCCCGCCCCGCAGCCAGAAGGACCCCCACGCATATGACCGAATAGGTACCCGCGGTCCGAGTTCAGGGGACTGGCGATCCCCTGCTCTTGGTCGTGGTCGTGGGCCAAAACAATACGAGACGCCACTAGCACGCGCGTGAAGAACCAGAGCCGCCGCACATCACGCCTTCGGATGCACGAGGGAGGCAGCATGGAAACCCACAGCTCATCTTCGTGGCGTGCCGCAGTTGCCTCTGTTGTCTGGATCTTGCGTCGGCTGTCCCCATTCCACCGCGAGTGTGCCGCTGCCGTGGGGCTGACGCTGGTGGGGACCGCCGCGACCGTGGCCATCCCCTTGACCGTCCGAGCCATCTTGAACTCAGCGCTGACCAAAGAGCACCTGGTTACACTTGCGCCGTTGGCAGTGGCCTTAGCAGCCCTTCCCGCGTGCTCGGCCGTCGTCACGCTCGGGAATGCGTGGTTTCCGATCCTGTCGGGGAGGCATGGGCCGCGGCGGGAGAAGCAGGGCTACCGGCAGTGGAAGCGCCCTGGTGGTGGACTGTGCGGTTGGCACGGCAGGCATGTCCGCGTCTTGCCGACCGTCTGCCCCGGGAGGCTCCCTGTGGTCGCCTGAGTGCCGCTCTCCTAACGGTTGCTCATGTTTCTAGGAACGGGCGGGCGATCTGCCGTAGCCGATCGACGTCGACCTTGCCATAGATGGCGGAGGTGGCTAGGCGGGCGTGCCGGAGTAGTTGGCCGACCTCTTCCAGCGAACCGCCGCTTCGCAGCACGGCCGTCGCGGCAGAGTGACGCAGGCGGTGGGCGCCCCGTAGCCGCAGACCACAGCGCTGACCGGCATAGATGACCACTTGGATGATCCCGCCAGACGTCAACGACCTGTACGGGGCCTGGGCACGGACGAACACTGTGCGGTCCAGGGCGCCCTCGGCGCGGCCGCTGCTCAGGTAGGCGGCCATCGCCTTCCCGACATCAGCCGGCAACGGCAGGGCGTCGTGGCGATTCCCCTTGCCGCGGATGATGATCTCACCGCGGCGCCAGTCGCTGTCTTCCAGGCACAGCGCGGCGACCTCGCCGACTCGCAGGCCGAGCCGCGCGAGCAGCGTCAGGATCGCGAAGTCACGGCGGCCGGTCGGCGTACCGCGGTCGCAGAAGACCAACAGCGCGTCGACCGAGTTCGGCGGCCCTGACCTCTCCGGCGGGCAGTGGCTGCGCCTGGCGTTGGCTCGCGGCACATTGCCCGACGCCGGACTGGTGGTCCTGGACGAGCCGACCGCCGCCATCGACCCGTTGGCCGAGGTCGACATCGTCCGCAGGCTGCTGGACCTTGGGCGCGGTCGCACGGCGGTCGTCGTCTCCCACCGCCTCGGCATCGCCCGAGCGGCAGACCGGATCCTCGTCCTGGACGGCGGCCGCATCGTGGAGCAGGGCACCCACGCGGAACTCCTTGCGCAGCAAGGGCTCTACGCGCGGATCTGGAGCGCCCGGGCGTCCTGGTACGCGCCCCCATCCCCTGGGGCAAGCGCCCCCGCGTGACGTCGCGGCGCAGACCGGCCCGCTCCGTCGAACAAGTGGCGTGGGCAGCGGCCTCGGCCCTGCAAGCGGCCTGCGCGGAGGCGGCCGGCGGCCAGCGCCGGGGTGTTCGCGGGGATCGTCGGCCGAGCAGCGTGTGGTTTGGGCCGAGTTGCCGGATCGTGTGCGCTTCCGCTGAGGAGCGCCAGGCCGCCTCTGCGGCGCCGATGCCGGCCAGGGCCCGCTCCATGGACACGAACCGGCCATCGCCTGTGGTCGCTGTCGGACGAGCTGCGGGTGGAAATCGCGGCGTTGCTCCCGCCGGAGATGCCAAAGCCGAAGGGTGGTCGCGCGCGGATGCCCGACCGGCAGACGATGACGGCTGCGCACCCGTTGCCACTGGAAGGCGCATCCCCGAGGCTTCGGACTCGGAACAGGAGTGAGCATCGATGTTCGAAGGGACACGCTGTGGCCTCGACGTGAAACTTCTCCCCAGCCCGGTGGCATCGGTGATGCCGGACGCGCCTGGACACATCCGCTGCACCTGTACGCTAGAGATCGTGGCCGCCACCGGGCTGGTATGGCGCGCGCACTTCGTGCTCTACCGCCTCCTGCGCGTATCCGCCATCACTGACGGTGCCGGCGCCCTGCTCGCGTTTCGGGAGCACCTCCATGCCGTGGACGGCCTCCCGGACATGCAGGTCAACGCCCTCGAAGTGGATTTCCCGGCGCCCATGGCTCCTGGCGAGCGGCGCACGCTACGCCTCTCCTACGAAGGGCCACTCGTCGGCTACCGAGAGGTCATGCCCTACGTCCACGACACCGTGCTGGGCGACGTCGCGCTGCTGCGGCCGGAAGTTCTCTGGTACCCGGTACCGGGCCAAGCGGATGCCAGCATTGTTCGTCGAGCTGGGAGGACGCCGCCGTTCGGAGCGGTCGTGCGTGGCCCCGAGGGCTGGTGGGCGACGATGGCGGGAGCGCGACGGGATTCCGACACACCCGCACACGCGGACGTCTTGGCACGCTTTCAGGGGGAGAACTGCTCGGCAGGGTTCTTCCCGGTTGCGGGGCTGTACGGCGAGCGTGCCGCCGGAGAACAGTTCACCGCACACCACCTACCCGGTCACGCGGCGTGGGCAGAAACCGCCGTGGCCGCCGCCCGCTTCGCTGTGGAAACACTGACGCGGGCGCCTCCGGTACCAGGTACACCGCGACCAGACCCGCCGCCCGGCAGCGCCGCCGGCAGGCCATGGCGCAGGCCGCCGTGACGGCCGCGTACCCACTGAGCAGCAGCAACGCCGCGGCGTCGGTCAGCAGCACCAGGGCGCCCCCCGCGTGCAGGGCCACACCGGCGGCACGGGCCAAACCTGGCGAGAAGAGCAGCAGGAACGGCGCCGTGTACGCGAGCAACGCGATGGATGCGGTGTCCAGGACCGCCACGCCCAGCGCCACGCGGGCCCAGCGCAGCACCGGCCCGCTGCGGTAGGTGCCGAGCACGGCCCCGGCGCGGCGGAAGCGCGGCGAGAAGAGGGGGCCGTTCCGCGACGTCTGCACGAGGGCACCTCCGTTCTTCTGTATTTCCGCGCATGCGTGACAGTCTGATCTGCTGTAGTGGGGGATTCGCGGAGCGGCCGCCCCTGCTTCCCCTCAGTCGCCACGCCAACGGCCGCGTCGGCACCGCCCGTCCGCGTGCGACCCTGCCCAGGGCGAACCTGGGCTGCGCCATGGCCTGGGCGCGCCTGCGCGCCATGCGCACGTAACGCTCGTTCCGGTCGAAGCCCACGCTGTGCCGCCCAAGGCGGGCGGCCACGGCACAGACGGTGCCTGAGCCCACGAATGGCTCCAGCACCGTTCCGCCCTCCGGGGAACCGGCCAGGATGCAGCGCTCGCCCAATGCCTCGGGCATGGTAGCAAAGTGGGTCCCGCGAAAGGCCTGTGTCGGGATGGTCCACACGTCCCGGCAGTTCCGCGTGGCGCGCGGCCCACTCGCGTCCCAGTGGCCGTGGAGAACGCTGTACGTGTGCTTGCCGGTCTCTGCCGCGTTGTTCCGACGCCCCGCGTGGGGATGCGCCCGGCTACGCCGAAGGCAGCCGGTGCTGCCCCGTGGGCGCGTCGGGTCGGCGTCCGCAGCTGGCTCAACGATCGCGGCGGCGTCGTAGTGGTAGCGGGGGGACCTTGTGAGCAAGAAGACGAATTCGGGCGCGCGCGCCGGTCGGTCCCTCCCGCTCTCAGGCTGTTTCTGGCTTACTGTCTGGTGTGGAGATGTGGTCGAATGGAACGTAGAGGACGATGATACCCCACAGCCCGGCACCGGCCAGCAGGAGATCGAACCACCAGGGCCACGGGCGCAGTACGCGCAGGACAACGAACCAGACCGCCAAGAACAACCGATAGCCCCTGTAAGGATGGAAAGCGTCGCGCCTTCCGGCCGAGGCGATTCAGTTCGGGCCCGGTGTAGAGACGCCGCCGAGTAGGGAGAGAAACTCCCCCGGTGTGCGCACGGGCGGCTGCTGCTGGGCCAGTACCGTCAGATCCCCGTCGCCAGACACCAGAGCATCGACGGCGTGGACACGGGCAAGGGCAACAAGATAGTCGTCGTCCGGATCGCGGCTTGCACCGGCCGCGCCGGACGGCGGGTCGGCGACGATCTCCGCGACATCTCGGATGCCGCAGACGAATGCATCTGCCTCTCGGATGGTGAGCCACCGGCGGAACTTTGGCCGGCGCAGCACCTCCGTCAACTCGGCCAGGAGTATCGACGAGACCGCGGGCTGCCAGCGTCGGTCCACCGCAGCCACGATCAATTGCGCGCACACGCCGGACGGCTTGATGACGGCGGCCACAAGCACGTTCGTGTCCACGACCGCACGTGGCCTGCCCGTCATCGCGACCTGCCGCTGCGCGTCTGCGCACGCACAGCCCGTACCTCTTCCACCGCGAGCCGCATCGCCGCGTCCTCGGATACTCTCGACCGCGGTGACGCTCAGCCAAGCGCCGCAGGAGGTCTTGCAGGTCGGTCCCCGTGTCCTGCCCCGGGCGAACCCCCAGGTAGGCCCGCAACGCGTCCTCGACTAGGGCGCTTTCGGTCCGGCGCGTGACCGCAGCGGTCACCTTCGCCGCCATCAGGATTTCGTCGTCGATGTAGAGCGTCGTCTTGCGCTTTGCCATACTCCCATCATGACGTCACGCCGTTATGACGTCAACCGGGTCAGGTATGCCAGATTCTGCGTCCCTGTGCTGGAAACGGTCGCGATCTCATACACATTCGCCACGTCGACCACCGGGGTCACCGCAAGGTTGCTCGTCGCCAGGGTGAGCCGGTAGCAGAGCCTGTCGCCCGGCGACACCGTCACGTTCGTGAATACAGGTGTCGGGGTCCACGTCTGGCACCCGTCGGTGCTGACCGCGTAGAAGACCGCCGTGCCCGGCGGCAGCGCGGCCATGCCGGTGCATGCCGCCGGCGTCTTGCTGGCCGCGCAATCCGCGTCCTCGACGCGCACCTCGTCCACCATGTGGCCCACGGGCAGCACGGTGGACTGCAGCACGGCCGCCGGTTCGTACACCGTCCAGTCCTCCCCGGTGAGACTGCGGGAGGCATCCTGGGCGAACGCGCCGGTCGTCAGGTCCTCGTACCGCCACCCCGTTTGCGGTACAGCACCCCCACCGAGTCCGGCACCGCCGGCCACCCGGCGCCGATGGCCGCCGGTGCATCCGGTGACACGGGCACCGCGGTCGACAGGCCGGGGACCGGCACCGCGCCGCCCGGCCCGTAGGTGTAAGCCAGCAACCGTCCGCCGGCCGTGAGCACCCAGTACCCACCGCCCAGGCCGGTGCTGCCCGGGAAGAACGCCACGCTGACCACGGGGCCGTCCGCCGCGGGAGGTGCCGGCGGGTCCCACGGCATCGCCGCCGCGTAGGCGCTGCCGTCCCACGCCCACAGCTGCACCGCGCCCCGCCGCCAGGTGGCGGCCACCGCCCCGTCCGCCGTCGCCGCCACGCCGAGGTTGCCGCTCAAACCGGCCGGGCCGCCGGACGCCGGCACCAGCGCCGTGCCCTGGGCCTCGAGGATCGTCGCGCCGCCGGCGGTGGCCACGAGCACCGCCGTCAGCAGCGCGGCCGGTCCGGGGGCCAGACCGACGGCGCCCGAGAAGCGCGCCGTGGCCACGCGGACCGCCGTGTACCCGGCGTTGGGCACAAGGCCATAGACGGCGATCTCCCCCGACGTGGCCGCGGCGAACGCGCTGCCGCCGTCGATCCAGCTCACGCCCGTCGTGCCCGCGATCCCGCCCAGGTTCCAGGTGGTCACCGGTACAACGGACTGCCCGTCGTACACGAACGCGAAGATGCCGTCCAACGTGCTCACCAGGGCGTGGGTCCCGGCCGGGTCGAACGAGATGCCGACCGGCCTGAACGGCAGGGTCACGGTGCCAGTGCCGGCCGTGTCGACCAGAGCACTGGTGGCAGGGATGTCGACCGAGGTCGTGTCGGTGTACGTGTCCTGGAACCAGTAGGGGTTCTGCGACTTGACCACGCCGGCAAGCGCCGCCGGGGCGGCGAGAAGCAGGGCCAGCAGGATGACGGCGGCCCCGGCCATCCGGCACAGGGTCACGGTTGGAAAATGGCGATTTCACGCGCCGGACTGGGTGTACCATCGGCCTGGAACGTGCTCTCGAAGAGTGCCCCGTGTTGCGCGTCGCGGAACGCGAAGAAGAAGATGCGGTTGCCGACGAAGACGGGCGTCGACTGCGAGCGGTAGCCGACGGGCACCGCCACCACCCAGGGACCAGCACGCTGCGAGACCCCGGAAAGCGCGGTATAGGCCGCCGGGATGTCTGAGACCCTCGCCCTGCGAAAGCCGTAGCCCCATGTCAAGCTGGCGCCCGACACCACGGGTCGGGACGGCGCCGCGGCCCACGCCGGGATCGCCGCCAGAAGGGCCATGACCACTATGCCGATCGCAAGCATCGCTCTGCTCCACCGCACAAGCGCACCTCCTCTTGCGCCTCGCGCCCAGGTGGGAAGCGAGGCGCGCGAACCAAATGAAACGGCCCGGCACTGTGGCCGGGCCGCCGCTGTCCGTGACTCAGATGTGCACGGCGCCTACCAAGTATCCGGGGATTCGGGCGCCAGCGTGCGCCGCCGGACGCCCCGTACGCCCAGCGCCAGCAACAAGGCCGCCAGAGCGCCGCCCACCCACGCCCACCACGGCACGCGGCCGCGCCCTTGGACTGCCACGGCCGGTAGGCACCGGCCGCCGTTGGACTCGACGATCACATCGGAACCAGGCGGGCAAGCCACCGCGTCCGCCACGACAGAACCGACGGCGGCGCGCTGCCCGTGGACATATGGCACGGGGGGATAAGCCGGCGGCGTGGAGCTTCCGCCAGGGCGCAAACTCGTGCTGGTGCCATTTCTACCGCACACTCCGCACCCCCGAGACAGGGGACAGAGAATTTCGGGGTCCAAGGAGCGCGGGGCTTGAGGGCGTTGGCGTGGAGGCCATCTGAAGCCCTGGGGCGCGCTGGCTTGGCGGTGGTGGTGTGGACGACGACGGCACCTGAGTGGGCCGTGCCGGCAAGGGGCTGGACGGCGGGCGGTCCTTTCGCTATGGTTCACTTCCATGGAGTACCCAGGGGCTAGCGGGAAGAACCCCGCCGCGGCGGATCCAAAGGCGGCGTCCACACGGGGTGTGACGTCATGGCGGGTGGAAGAGGCTGAACCTGTCTCGCGTCCCAGCGGCATCATGACGACGGTCGCGTGGATCCTCCGACAGATGGGCGTCGTCTCCGCGTTGGACACGCTTTTGCCGTGGGACGCCAAGCAGTGCAAGCTCTCGCCGGGGACCCGCCTGCTTGCGCTCATCCTGTGTACCCTCTTCGATCGCACTGCCCTCTGGCGTGTCCACCGCGTCTTCGCGCGGCAGGACCTGGATGTGCTCTTCGGCCAAAATGTACGGGCGGCCGACTTCAATGACGATGCTCTCGGGCGAGCATTGGATAAGCTCGCGGCGGCACGGCCAGCGCACGTGTTTCACAGTGTCGCCGCGAAAGTATGGGCCCATGAGCGCGTGCCCTTTGATACGCTGCATGGCGACACGACCGCCGCCGCCCTGTTTGGCGCATATACTGCACCCACGCCCGAGACCCTCCAAATCGTCCACGGATACAGCAAAGACCACCGGCCGGACCTCAAGCAGATCGGCGTGGGCCTTGTGTGCAATCCGCAGGGCATCCCCCTCCTCGGCGACGTTCACGACGGAAACCTCAACGACAACAAATGGAACTCCGAAGTCATCGCCTGCCTCCGAGAAGTCTTGCCCGAGGAGACCCTGCGTAGCATCCTTTACACCGCAGACTGCAAAGTCGTCACGCCCGACAACCTGCGCGCGATGGACGAAGCAGGCCTGCATTGGCTCAGCCGCTTACCTGAGACGTACGAGGTGGCGGAGCAACTCAAAGTGGAGGCGTGGGCGGGCGACGAATGGGATGCGCCCGCCCCGATGAGTTCACGGGCTCGCGCCGCGCACTATCGGCTCCATACTTTTGCGGACGTGACCATCAGCAAGAACCCCAAGCACGCGCTCGCCGGACTCCGCTATCGTTGCGTCGTCGTCCATTCCACTGCCTTGGAGACACACGCGCGCACCAGACAGCAGCGCCTGATCGCCACCGAGCGACAGAGCATTGAGGATGCGCTTGCCGCCAAACCGACGTTTGCCACCGCAGCCGCAGCCGACCAGGCCAGTACCGATCTGGTGAACAAGTTGAAGCTGCGCTATCACAATCTCCGCCTGCTGACACAACCCGTGGAAGTCCTCGGCAAGCACAGTCGTCGCGGAAGACCGCGGAAGGATGCGCCACCGCCGCCTCCCGCCACTCGCTTCGGCTGGAAGGCGGAAACCGAGCCTCCCAATTCCTCCCTCTTGACGCGCGAGATCCAACTGCGTTCCTGTTTCGTGTTGATCACCAACGACGCCAGCCGCACAGCCTGGGAACTTCTCGCTGTCTACAAGCGCCAGCAGACCGCCGTGGAGATCCCCTTCCATAGGACCAAAGCTCTGCCGGTTGCCCCCATGTTTCTGGACC
>JAJZZC010000181.1 GCA_021797775.1 Bacillota bacterium | reverse complement strand
GCTGACGACGCTGTCGGTGAACCAATTCGAACACGCGCCCCTTGACCGCTGCGGGCGCGCGACGGACGTGCCGCGCTGCCTTACCACCGGCCCCAAGAGCCTCACACCCCCATCCCTTGACCCTCCCTCGGCCCCTACACCACGGGCCCCCGCCTACACTTTGCCGGTCACCCTGGCCCGGCCCCACCCGCCTCGCCACGCATGGACGAAAAAAAGGGTGGGGCGGGGGCTTGCGCGCCCCCACCCCACCCCTGTGGGCGGAGATCTCCCGGCGGGGGGTTTACCCCGCCGGGGGGAGGGCAGGCGCTGTGCAGACCCGTGCCGGCATCCCGTCGCGCATCCGTCCCCGGGACCC
The DNA here is from genome assembly GCA_021797775.1 of Bacillota bacterium. Taxonomy (GTDB): domain Bacteria; phylum Bacillota; class Sulfobacillia; order RBS10-35; family JAJYVN01; genus JAJZZC01. The sequence goes on along the minus strand of JAJZZC010000181.1, from coordinate 10,679 downwards.
CCGCAGGGACCGTCCCCGCTCGGCAGCCCACGGTACCTGCCGCCCGGGCTCCTGCCCGCCCTGCCCCGCCACCGCTGTCCGCACCGCTTCCGCCCCCCTTCCGCCCCCGCGCCCGCACGAGCGCGACGTCCTCTGCGCCAGCGCCGCACCTGGGACCGGTGGGCTTTGCCCGCCAGTAGGCGCCGCTCTGAGGCTGCTACCATTCTGCGGGCAGGGCCGCCCGGAAGTCAACCGGGGCAGCCCGGCGCAGGGCTGCCCCCCCCACCCCCCCTACCACCTCGCGTCCGCCGCGGTATGGGGGGAGTCCGGCATGATCTGCATGAGTTCGATGCGGTTGCCGTCGGGGTCCGTGATCCAATACTGGTAGTTGAGATCGAGGCCCTGCCGCGGCCCCCCCGTGATCGCCAGCCCGCGGCGGCCCAACTCCTCCAGGGTCACGGCCAGGTCGTCGACCAGTAGGCAGAAGTGGTTATAGCCGGCGTCACGGCCCGGCTGCGGACCCACCCGTTCCGCTCCGGGAAACAGTTCGATGAAGTGGCCCGGAGCCACTTGGATGTAGACGATCCAGGGCGAGGGCTCGCCCTCACGGTCCAGCCGGAAGGCCTCGCGAAAGCCAAGCTTGCCACAGTAGAAGTCCAGCGCCCGATCCAACCGCGTGACCCGGAATGCGACGTGCCCGATCCCCGTGATCACTGCCGTGCCTGGCGAGAAAAATGTGTACAAACCGATCTCTCGGTCTTCCACACCGTCCGCCCGACCAGGCCTTTGCCCCTTTCGGCCTTGGATTTGCCCCTCGCGGGGCCGTACGCGACAGGCGGACTCGGGCTACGCGGCAGCACGTGCCGCGCACGCCGGGACTCCCACCCGGACCGGAGAGCGGATGCACAGCCCACGTCCGTTGCCAGGATCGGCCCGGTCCCGCGCGACCGCCCCTTCCCAGGTCCCCGGCGGCCTGTTAAGCCCCCCTACGGGTTTTCCGCTGTCCCCGCGAACAGCGCCCTTCCCCACCGCGCCCGCTGCAGCGCCACCAGGGCTATCCAGGGGCCATCACGTTCACCGCGCCGCTTCCGCCACCGAGGGAAGTCCCTGGCGCGCAACACGGCGAGGTCGTCCTCCCCAATGGCTCCGCTCCGCAGCAGCCGTTCGTCCCCAAGCATGGTCCCGATCCGCTTACAGGGAGCCGCGATGGTCCGGGCGGATCCTTCCCTCGGAGAGCCGTGTTCCGTCGTCGCCAGTCGCTCTGCCTTAACCGTCCGTCGCCCGGCCTCGACCGCCAAGGCTTCCCGTACCGCGCCAGAGCCGCTTCCGCAACTTCCACGGGAAGCGCCGCCGGTGTCCCACCGCCTTCCGCCCGACGCACAGGGCCGCCGCCTCGTGCACCGACCAACCGCGGCCTTGCGCAAACCGCCACCGCCCTCGGCCGACGTGTAAGCGGGGTCCACCAGCGTTACCGGCACGCCGAGCCGCCGTGCCCGCCGGTCGAGTGCCTCCGTCAACTCGGCATACGGAACGTTTGTCGTGTACCGATTAAAGGCCCGATGGGTGTCATGCTCCTTGGCGAAGTCCAGGTCCTCGCGGACCAACGGCCCAGGCCGTTCACCACCGGTGCCGTTCGGTGAACGGCGTCGTGACCACTATATCTGCGGGGCGGGCGGGCGATGGGCCCGTACCCGCAACTGCACCGCGCAGTTTGTCCATTGCGAGCGCGCGGGCCGGGCTCTCCCTGGGACCGTACTTCCGGCGTCCGCCGTGGGGCAGGATCGCGGTTCAATAGGTTCCCGCCGGGTGGGTCAGCCACCAGCCGAATGCCGCGAGGCCGCAGCCCCATAGGGTGATGGCACCGAAGACGGGAGAGGCGCTCCAGCAGAGGGCGTTCGCGCAGAGGAGTACGCAGGCGGGGAGCGGCGAGGGCGGGGCGCCGCGCAACCGCCAACCCTCCCACGCGGTCAAAACGCCATCCAGCGCCAACTTGACCACGAGGACGTTCCCGCCGAGGAGCAGCAACGCGAGCACGACGGTGCTCCCGGGGCCACCCCCCTGCTGCAGGTGGGTGGCCTCCCACCGGGTCGCTGCCGCCAGCGCTTGGACCAACAGCCGCCGCTCGGCCTGGCCGGCCAGCATGGCCCCCCAAAGGCCCACCACCGTACCCACCACGGCCGCCGACCACAGCCCCGGCCTGGCCACGGCCAACCCTCCCCCGCACCGACGCCGCCGGCCACCGCGGCCGGCGGCGGGACCGGCCACCCGGCGGGTCATACGACCTCCCTCACGACAAGCCCCGCCCGCGCCAGCCGCTCACCCCTCTCCACGGTTTGGCTACTCTAGGGCGTACTCCTCCTTCGGGCGACGGGCGGGCGCGACGCCACCGTGCGTCACTGCCACTGCCGCGGCGGTGCGCCCCCGACTTGGCCGTTGCTAGAGGGAAGAGATCCCGGAACAGCACGAGGCCCAAGGCATAGCAAACCATGGGCCCAAAGGGGTCGTGTTACTAGGGCTCCTGCTGGGGGGCCGCGGGCTGCATGGCCCATATCCGAGGCGGGGGATCGGTCACTCATCGGGTGAGTTGGCCACATCCGACGAGGGATGGGCGGCGGTACGCCGGCTCCTTCCTACGACCTCACAGCCAACGATGCGGCGTTCTTTCGGTGCCAGCGCACCGCCGGTCCACGCCCGCAGCGATCGCGTAGGCGCCCGAATGGCGCCCGGCCTTGGCGCAGGACCGCCGAGGGCACCCGCCGAAGGCCTGCGGCAGGGCAGTCCCCTGGGAGGCGTCGCCTTGGACCCCGAACTCCGTGCCTACCTGGAAGCGATGGAGCAGCGGGCCGTTGCCCGCGACGCTGAGACCCGCCAGCGTGTGGACGCCTTGACCGCCAAGGTCGACGCTGTCGACGCCAAGGTCGGGGCAACCCGTGCCGTCGCTGAGGCCGCCCTTCAGGTGGCCGTCCAAGCCCGCGAGGAAGCCGCAGCCGCCCGCCAGGAGGCCGCAGCCGGCCGCCAGGAGGCCGCAGCCGGCCGCCAGGAGGCCGCAGCCGCCCGCCAGGAGGCCGCAGCCGCCCGCCAGGAAGCCCACGAGGCCTTCAAGGCCGCCAGTAGAGAGGCCGGAGCTCTGAACGACAAAGCCCTAGCCGCCATCAAGACACTCGGCGACGGGCTCGCCATGCACCGCGAAGCCGTCGAGCGCCGCGCCGAAGACCGAGAGCAAGCCCTGATGGACGCCCATATCGCCCCCCTGGAGGCCAGCGCCGCCAACCACGAGGAACGTATCGTGCTTCTGGAGGCCACGAGGATCGACCACGAGGAGCGCATCACCGCCGTTGAACAGCGCCCCTAGTACGCGCCGCCAAGGACGGGCTGCCCCCTGGTACCACAACGCGAGCGACGTGGTGCGATCCGTCCTTCTGGTCTCGCTCGCATGCTCCTAAAATGGCTAGCCCTTGTGACGCAGAACGGCCCCGCCCAACGGCTACGACCCACTCAGCCCCCCGCCGCCGCCGCACCCCAGCGGGCCCGCCGCCACATCGTGCTTCCTGCTCGGGATGGTGGGGCCCGACCCGGCGCGCACCGCCGCCGTGCTGGGCCTCTTCCTGGCCATGGGGCTGGTTGCCGGCGGCCGTGGTCTGGGTGATGAGCCACGCCTTCCACGCCGCCACGCCTTCCACGCCACCGCGGCGTGGGGCGTGGGGCCGTTCTCTGCGCTGTTCGCAGCGTGGCTTGCCGCCTGCGCGGGGAGGGGCGTGGGCGTGGAGGGCCTCGGTCCGTACCACCTGGGCACCCCCCGCCCGGGCGGGTCTCGTCCTGGGGCTTGGGGGCCTCGACGAAGGGCGATCGGCGAAGGCGTGCGCCGCGTGGGCCAGGTACTGGCGGGAGGGTAGCAGCCGCGGCCGCCGAGGCGCATCTGGTCCGAGCAGGCCATATCGGCCCGCCGGGCAGACGGCCGCCACCCCGTCGCGCGGGTGCGCATGCGGGCGTTCAGCTTCCAGGCTCCCAGGAAGGTCCCAACACACCGGTGGTGGAGCGACGCCGGCGGACGGCGGGCCCAGCGCGGTGCCGCGCAGACGCCGCGCGGCTCGGTGCGGGCACGCCTGTTCGTCTCGGCCACCCGCAACATGGCGCTGCGCCCCTCGCGGACGACGATGCGGCCCCCGCACGCCCTCCTCACGCGTCGGCTCCGGCCGGTACGCTGGCGGGTGTGACCGTTCCACCCGCCACGCGGACGACGCGGTCCGCCCCCGCGATCAGGTCGCTGCTATGCGAGATGACGATGACCGTATGCGTACCGTGGAGTCCCCGCAGCGTGCGCCGCAGTGTCGCCGTGGCTTCCGGGTCGAGCGCCGCACTCGGCTCGTCGAGGATCCAGAGGCGCGCGTCGGAGAGCAGGGCACGCGCCAGGCCAAGCCGCAGGCACTGGCCGCCGGACAGGCGTTTGCCGCGCTCACCAGTGCGCATGGCGAGAAAGCCGGGGTCTGCTGCGGGGAGCCCGACCCGATCCAGTGCGGCTCGGAGATCGCCCTCCGCCGCAGCGGGCGCACCGAGGCGCAGGTTGTCGGCGACACTGGCGTCGATCAAGAAGGCCTCCTGAGGGAGGTAGGCAATGCGCGCGCGCCAGAGGGCGAGCGGCCACTCGCCCTGCGGGCGGCCGTCCCACGTGATCTCCCCGGCCTGCGGCTTGTAGAGCGCGAGGAGCAGCTTCGCCAAGGTCGATTTGCCGCCGCCGTTCGGTCCGACGACGGCCGTGAAGGCACCGGGGGTGAAGGCCACACTGGCATCCGTCAGGACGGGGGCCGCGGGATCGTAGCCAAAGCGGACCCCTTGCACGGCAACCGCGGGCGCGGCGTCGGGCCGGGCGGGCTGCGCCGTTGGGGGCGGCGGTTGGCCGACCGGGTCCTCTCGCGCGACGGTCAAAGCCGTCCCGCTGGGTTCCTCCGGCACCGCCAGCAGTTCACCGATGCGGTCGACGGACGCCCTGCCGGTCTGGATGCCACGCCAGGCGCCAGCGAGGTTGCCAAACGGAGAGACAATGTTGTTCATCAACTGCACGACGGCGACGAGCGTGCCGAGGGTCAGACGGCCATCCACCACCCAGATGCCGCCGAGGGCGAAGACGATGACGAAGGGCGCGAACCCCAGCCAGCCCGAGATCGTGCCGGTGACGCCGCTGAGGAGCCACTCACCCAGCCGCGCCCCATACTGCTCCGCCAAGGCGCCGCGGAATCGCGCGGCGACGGCCCCTTCCGCGCGGAGCGCCTTAATCGGCTGCACCCCGCCGAGCGCGTCGACGGCGAACTGGCTGAGCGCCGCGGCCGCCTCGTGCGCGCGCCTGCTGCGCGCATAGAGACTCGGCCCCCACAGGCGGTTGAGGAGGTAGAGGCCAGGGCCGATAACCGACACGGCGAGCGCCAGCCGGCCGTTCAGGGACAGGACGTACGCGAAGCTGCCGAGGGCGAGCAGCGGTTGCTGCAGGAAGTTGACGATGTCGTTGGTCACCATGGATTCCACGGTGCCCACGTCGTCAGACAGGCGACTCTGCAGTTCGCCGCTGTGGCGCCCGTCGTGGAAGGCGGCGGGCGCCAGCAGCAGGTGGCCGAACACACGGTCTTTCAGTTCGCGCGCGACGCGGCCACCGAATACACTGCGCGAGAGCTGCATGACCGCGTCCGCCAGCGGCAGGAGGACGCCCAGGGCGACGACGACGGCGATCGCGTCATAGAGACGCTGGCGGTCATGCCCCGTCACGGCGTCGACGACGAGCTTCAGCGACCAGGCGAGCCCGATCTGCGCCACCGAAGAGACCAACAGCGTCACCAGGGTGATGGCGGGAAGCCACCAGTGCCTGCGCACATGCGGCCAGAGAATGCGGAGGGCCGCACGAGCGGACGGCCGCACCCGGGCCTGAGCCGCCGCGGGCGCGGAGGTATCCAGAGCCAAGGTCGCAGGCATGACGCATCCCCATCCCCGGGTTTTCTCGGCCCGAATCTCCCGTGCACGCTATCACGGGGGATCGGACCTGCCGACCGGCACTGGATGGAGCCCGCATCCGTCCCGCGACGGATGCGTGGCCGGGGTCCGCGCGCCTCCACGGGAGGACGCGGCAGCTCCATGGCTATCGAAGGCAACGAGTCGGCGCGCGAGGTGGTGGCGCAGGAATGCGTGACAAATCCCAATAGGGGACAGCCGCAGGCAGGCCCTCGGCGACGCCTTCATGACCGGGGCGATCACCCCGTGCTCCATCGGTACCGACTGCAACGCGCCCCAGCATGCGCCGCAGTCGGGGACACTGACCCTCAACCTGCTGCAACCCATCGCCACGGTGCGCCTGTCCTACCGCTACGCGGTCTACCAGAGGGGTGCGCTGGATCGCAGCGGTGTGACCGACCCCCGTCACGGTGGCAGCCGGTTGGCCCGTGTCTTCCGCGCCTCCATCCGGTCGGGGGCGTCGCCTCACAGCCAGCCACACGGCGCTCCCACTCTGCCTCTCACGACAAAGAACATCGGCGTCCACGGACAAGGACCACGCAGCCATGGCCGTAGACGCTATGGTGGGCCGGGCCCTGCCCCCGCGGCGCGGCGGTGGTCGGCCCGTCTCTCTTTGCATTGACGCCGGTCTCCGGCGGTCCGGGGAAGATGGCGCCCGCCGCAGCCGGCGATGGCGGGCCGTTCCCCGGCGTGGCGCGAACGCCACTCCGGATCCGAAAGGGGCGAAAATCTGGTCGGGCGGTGCGGTGCGAACGGCCGGGACAACCGGTTGCCGCGCGTTCCTTCCACCAGCGACAGAGATGCCGACGATCCGTCACGTAGCCCGCGCAGCTGGCGTGTCCGTGAGCAGCGTGTCCAAGGTGCTGAACGAAAAGCCCAACGTGAGCGCGCAGGTGCGGGAACGGGTACGGACCGTCGTACGGGAGATGGGCTACCGGCCCAGCATCGCCGCGCGCGCCTTGCACACCAAGGGCATGCAGACCCTGGCCTGTTTGGTCCCGTCTTGAAAATCCGTTCTTCAGTTCCGTGTTACGGACCGTCGAAGACACCGCGCACGTCCACGGGTACGGGTACGGGGTGTTCGTGGGTAGCACCCACGGTGACCCCGAGCGCGTCGCGGCGTACCGGGAACGCCTCCTGGGCATGGGCATCGACGGCGTCCTGGTCGCGCAGTCCTGGGACATCGTCTCGGGCGACCTAATCCCCACGCTGAGGGGCCGGAGCATCCCCACGGTAGGCATCGTGGGCAGCCGTGTCACGGCGGGCATCGACTGCTTTATGCCCGACGATCTCGGCGGCGGCGCATTGGCCGGGCGCTACCTGCTCGGCGTCGGCCTCCGGCAGATCGCCTTCCTCGGGTCGGCGGGGAGCCGGACTACTGACCTGCGCTACGCCGGGTTGCGCGAGGCGCTGGCCAGCGCGGGGGTCGAACACGACTCCGCCTTGCTGGTCCACAGCACCGGCTATGACGAACAGCACGCATCCCTGGCCGTGGACGAGCTGATCGCGCGCCACGTGCCCTTTACGGCCCTGGTCGCCTTTGACGACATCATGGCACTGGGCGCCCTCAACGCCCTGGAACGCCAGGGGATGAACGTACCGGCCTGGGTATCGCTGGTCGGCTTCGACGACACCGTATCCGCCTACTCGCGCCCCCAGATGACCACGGTGGCCTGCTCGAAGGAGGACATCGGCCGCCACGCGGTGCTGCGGATCCTGGAACGCCTGAACGGTGACGGGGGTGAGGCCCGCCACCATAGCCTGCCCATGGGCTTGATCGTCCGTTCCTCGACCAAACGCAACGCCCGCCCCTGACGGGCCGTGCCGCCCTCCCCGCGCGGGCACGGCTTGGTCCGGCCGCTGCCGCCGACCATCCGTGTGCCCGCTCCCGTGAGCACGCACCGGGGCACGAACGCGCGGGCATCGCGTGCGCGTCAGCCAAATAAAACGTTTCCTCAATGGGAAAGAGGACGGCCGCGATGAGGGCGGAAACGATCTCCCGTTTCTTCCGGGTCGCGCCGCAGGCGCCGTCGGGGTTACGCGCCGAGCGGGAGGTTCCTGTCGGCCGGAGGCCGGAGGCCGCAGCCCGCTCTGGCCAGTGCGGGTGGGGTGGGGTGGCCCAGGCCCCGTCCGAGCGGATCGCGGCAGGCGGATTCCCTGGCAAACCAGGGTGCCCGGATCGGAGGTGATCGTCCCGCGGCAGATAGCGGGGGGAGACGGGTGCAGGAACGGCTGGTCGGGTAGCGCTCGGGCGCCGGGTTCCCCGCAGCCCCCACCCGCCGGCTTACCTGGGCCCGTGCGCGCCCCCCCTGCGGGGGCACGAGCGAACGCGACGGACCGGCCGCCATGCTCTGCCCGCGCGCGAGGAGGGTGTGGCTGCGGCCCCTGCGGGAACGGTCCGATGCGCGTCCGTACAGCAGCAGCGACACGGTGTGTGATCATCCTGAATATCGCAGTGTCAGGCGGACGCCGCTGGCGCAGACGGACCCCGTGACGCGAGCGGGTGAAGTCGTGGCGAGGGGCCGGCCCCTGGGCACCAAGGCGACCGGCCGCCCCTTTGCGAAAGTCAGTATCATAGGGAGGGAGGGCGCGGTCCGGCCCACGGACGACGCCGACATCATGCGGGTGTATGACGCCGAGGACAACTGGGAGCGGCTGCGGCGCGCGCGGGAACTGGCCGCAGGCCGGGGCGTCAGCGCGACGCAGATCGCACTGGCCTACGTCCTGCATCAATCGTTTCCCGCCTTCCCCATCATGGGCCCGCTGACGCTGGAGGAGTTCCGCGTCAGCGGGGCTGTGGACGACATCGCGCTCTCCCCGTCCGAGGTGCGGTGGTTGAACCTTGAGGCAGAGACGTTGGGCTAAACGCATCCGCCGCACGCGCGCAGAGAACCCGGAGGGTGCGGCGCGGGAGAGCGGGACACCGGGCGCGGCACCCTCGGGGAGAGGAGTGGGACGCATTGGCCGATCGCGTTCGCTGGGGCATCCTCGGGGCCGGGTTCATTGCAGACTACCAGTTCATACCGGCGGTCAAGGCATCGCCGCGTGGGGAGGTGGTGGCTGTCGCCGCGCGTGACGCCGACCGCGCGGCGGCGTTCGCCCAACGGCACGCCATCCCCCGCTCCGTCGCTGGCTACGAACGTCTGATCTCAGACCCGGACGTCGAGGCGGTCTACGTCGCCCTGCCCAACTCTGCGCACGCCGAGTGGACCATGGCCGCCGCTGCCGCCGGGAAGCACGTGATCTGCGAGAAGCCCCTGGCGCGCGACGCCAGGGAGGCCGCGGTGGTCGTCGAGGCCTGCGCGCGCGCGGGCGTCGCCCTCGCGGAGTGCTTCGTCTACCGCTACCACCCGCAGACGCTGCGCATCGGGCGGTGGCTGCGGGAGGGGGCCATCGGCGAAGTGCGCACCGTGCACGCGAACTTCCACTTCACGATGGATGCGGAGCGCCGTCGCAGGGACATCCGCATGAGCGCACCCCTGGCGGGCGGCGCACTCATGGACCTCGGCTGTTACCCCATCTCCTGGCTGCGCTTCGTCTTCGGGGAAGAGCCGGAGTCCGCGGCAGCGCGCGCGGTCTGGGACCCCGAGGGCGGGGTCGACACGCAGATGGTCGGCATGCTGTCCTTCTCAGCAGGCCGCGCCGGGACGTTTGACTGCTCCTTCGATTGCGACCAGGACCTCTCCACGACGATCGTCGGCACCAAGGGCCGGATCGTGGTTGCCCAGCCCTACCACCCGCGCGGGTCCGGCGCCACCGTGCGGCTCCTGCGGCGCGGGCTGCCCGAGGAGGTGCACGTCGACGCCAAGGATGAGCCGGCTTTTCTCGCCGCGGTCGAGGCGTTCCACGCGACCGTGCGGGACGGGGCGCCCCTGCGGGTCCCCTCTCGCGACGGCGTGGACAACATGGCCGCGATCGACGCCGTGCGCGCCTCCGCGGCCGCGGGCGGGGCGCTGCGGCCCGTCAGCCGGCCGTGACACGGAGCGCCGGCCCGCGCCCGCCCGGAGCCGGGCCTGCTGGGAGCGCCTGCGGGTGGCCGCAGGCGCTCCCCGGAGAGGGGCCCCGCTCGGGAGACGGGCAGCACGTTGAGGATCACCCGCCGTGCCCGCCAGAGAAGCAGCCGCGCCACAAACCGGGGTCGCACGGCTGGCGACTTGGCCAGGCCGGGACAAAGCACCGGCCCAGGCGATGCTCGTGGTTCCATTGCGGCAAGAGCGGGGCCAACGGCGACCGGGACTACGTGGCGGCGTTGAACATCGGGGCGGAATACCTTGCGGAGCAGGCGGCTCGGCGGGAAGAGGCCGGGCACAAGAAGCGTGGGCGCGGACTGGCGAAGGCCGCATCCGCCCACCGGCAGGGCGTGTCTTATACGGGCGCGTCAGTGGCGAGGCCGTTCACGTCACAGAACACGCGGTTTCCGATCCTGTCGGGGAGGCATGGGCCGCGGCGGGAGAAGCAGGGCTACCGGCAGTGGATGCGCCCTGGTGGTGGACTGTGCGGCTGGCGCGGCAGGCATGTCCGCGTTGGGCCCAAAGACGAAGCCCGCCGAGGTCTCGCCGTCCCCGAGGCGGGTGTTGACAGGACGCCAGGACGCGCCGCCGTCAACGGAGCGCCAGAGGGTGCTCCGTCCGGGCGGTGACACGGCCACCGCGAACAGCCTACGGGACGCGGCGACCGCCCCCCCCCCCCCGGGCGGCGCGGGGAGG
>JAJZZC010000180.1 GCA_021797775.1 Bacillota bacterium | reverse complement strand
TCTCTTGGCGCAGGGCCGCGATGATCCGCGCCGCCTCTGTGCGCGGTTCGAACGCACTCGCCCCGCCGTCTGCTCCCACATCCATCATGGATCGAAAGCATAGCGTGCCTGTTGCGACTTGTCCAGCCCCTAGCGAAGATCCTCTGGCCTACCCCCCCCCCGCTGAACGCGTACATCTTTTCGTGCAGGTGGGTGTTGAGGGCCGTGCGTAACGCGAGGAGGGCGGCGTGCAGCACCTCCTCCTTTTCCATCCACTCAGCCGGCACCAGACAACCGCGACGCTCCAGTTCCCCAAACAACGCGGCGGCACGCCGAGTGCGAAGGTTGTTCAGGTGCGTTGCCAGCGTCGCATCAAGGGCCGACCCGATTCCGAGCGGGACCAACTGGACAAGACCCCGGAGGAGCGGAATCTCGTCATACTTCGCCAAGATGCCTTCTACGCGGCCGGGCCGCCTAGGTTCCGCCAATTCCGCACACCCGCCTTTCTACTGGAAAAGGACGTTGTTCGCCATACGCCTCGGACTGTACCTCCGCGTTTCGATGGACGACAAGGGCCAAGACCTTGACACCCAGCACCTGCCGCTTCGCGACTTCTCTATCGCCCAAGCGACAATGTTTCTTGCCGCTCCCCTGAAATACCACTGCCGACCGCTACATATGGTGCTACCTGCGCGGCACAGGCACTAGGCCGTCCGCTCGCCTGCCGCCCTCGCCCGTATTTCATGCCTCGTGGCGCCGGCCGCGCCGGCATGGGGGACTCGCTTACAACTGACAGCCTCGGAGGCCGGAGGGCCCACGGACGCCGACCGCCCTGGAGGGTGAAAGCGAAGGAGGGGAAGCAGGATAAGAACCGTGCTCACATGGCGCAGGCAAAGCCTGCGCGCAGCACGGGCGCGTGTGCTAAATCGAGGCCTTGGCCACGTACTCGCAGATACAGCGTCTGCACTCCCGTCCGCTCTCATCCCCTGAGAGGCAGGGCGTGCGCCGTACTCGATGTCGCCTACGGGAGGTCGATTCGCATCATGGGCATGGAACCACTCCAGATCCGTCTTTCAGCACCGGATCGCGAGGCTCTACGCGCCGAGGCCGCAGCCAACCGCACGACCATCGCACAGGTTGTTAGGCTCGCGATCAGGGAGCACCTTGCTCGTCACACATTAGCTGGAGCCGTACCGTTACTCGATCAGACCCTAGGCAAGCACGTAGATCGGCTTGCGGGCCTGCTCGCCAAGGCGTTCATCGCCGCCGACATGGCAAATTGGCAGGCACGGGCGTTGGTGGCAGCCCTAGTGCAAGACCAAGAACCCGGCGCGGTAATGCGTGAGGCTAGGGCCCGGGCGTTTATCGACCTTCGCCGAAGCGGCACCAACCTGGGAGCCGATGTGGATGCTTACCCTTGAATGACTTGGCTTTCCTTTCGGCTGCATGATTGTCAGCCACGTACCCTCCAGAATGGTATCCCATAAGGCCTAGGGCGCGAACGTCTAACCAGTGCTCGGCAGTATAAGCCTGGCTGCACTCCGCGGTCGAGAGTTGACCGAAGCTTCATAGCGAGGATAACGCCGTCGTCACAGACTACAACGAGGGTCTCAGGTATGAACGGAATACTTGGAGAGCCGTCCGCCCAAATGTGAACCCACGCCTTACGCTTCAAGACCGTGGGTACCCAGACGGGGCCCGCTGGGGCCGATACTGCCCACACCCTTGGCAGGTCGGTAACTTCTTCGATCACCCAACCAAAGCGCAACGGGAACATCTGCCGGGGATGTCCCTTGATACATAACGCCGGATTCCTCAGTACAAACGGTCCATTAGCAAAGGCGGCCATTATGGCACCCTGCCCCTTGCCACAAGCAGGAGCACTTCTCGCAATTCCTCCAAGAGCCCGTATAGTTCTCCTCGGGATCCAATCACGGGAAGTCCAAACAGCTCATCCACCCTGTACGTTGCATCGGCGCAACGACGTCGAAGAGAGGATCCGTCGCGCCAGGAGGCACGGACCTTAAGCGTTCTGTCTGGAAACATGGTGTTCACCTGCTTCTCGTCAGCCGCGTTGAAAAGCACTACTCGCACCTTCTCACCAGGCTGAAGCAGAACCATGTGCCCCGCAAGCTCCGAAAGGGCTTTCTTGGTTACGAGCATTGGATCCGGATCGTACTCAATCGAGATGTCACGCGCGAGACCACGACCAATGTTGGCTATCTCAAAGAACATGATATTAAAGACTTCGTCGTGAGCAACAATCCTTCCGATGACTAGGGCCTCACGGTCGCGGCGCATCATACTTCTTGTAAGGCCAACCGCGACCAGGGAAACCAGAACCAGGGCGGCATTTGCCACTGTGCTGCCCAAGGCAATCCGATTCGAGGCGGAGAGCGATGCCCAATAGTGCCAGAGGGCCAAGTGAGCCCCTCCCACTGCCATCAACCATCAAGGAGATGACGTTCAATAAGTCGAATACTGGCACCCTTTATCTTCAAGCTCAAGTGGGTCGCCGGTCCTCGGTCCGGCCAGCGCGCCTCCGTGCACGCCCGATACATCGCCACCCGCGAGGGCGTGGCCCGCGCCGAGGAGGACCACCCAGACCCGACCGTTCACGCGCGGTACCTCGACGAACGCCCCGGTTCCACCGGCCTCTTCGGCCCGGACGCCACCTGCCCGCCGTCCCTCGACGCTGTGGAAGCCGAAGTCTCGGCCCAGCCGTGGCACTGGCAGGCGGTCATCTCACTGCGCGAGGAGGACGCCACCGCCCTCGGGCTCCGCGCCCCGCCCGATTGGCGAGACCTTGCCCGCCGTGTCATGCCCCAGTTCGCGCTCCATTCCGGCATCGCGGAAGCCGACCTCCGCTGGGTCGGCGCCGTGCACCGCAAGGCCGGCCAGCCCCACGTCCACCTGCTTGCCTGGCTCGCCGAGGGGGCGCCGCCCCGCCAGCCGCGGTTACAGCGCTCAGAGCTCCGGGACATCCGCCGGATGATCGCCCGCGAACTGTACGGCCCCCTGCGGGCAGAACTCGCCGCCGAACGCACCGCCCAGAGAGACCTCCTGGTCGCCGCCGGCCGGCACAACCTCGCCTTCCTTCGCCGCGTCGACATAGAGGCTCAGGCCGAATCCCCGACCGGCGGAGCGCTCCCACCCGCCTTTCCCCGCACCGACCTGACCGAACTTGGCCACCGCATCGTGGCACTCAGCGCGCAGATGCCCGACCACGGCCGCCTCGCGCTGGCATACATGCCCGCCGATGTCCGCGAAGAAGCCCGCGCCACCGCCGAGTGGATTCTCTCCCGGCCCACTCTCGCGAGCGCCGTCGACGGGCTGCGGGAAGCCTCACGGAGCCTCACCGCCCTGTACACCGCTCAGCCGCAGGCCGCCGACGCGGCGTGGGCGCGTGCCCACACCGATGTCCGCGACCGGATCGCCCAGGCGGTACTCCGCGCGGCGGCCAAGCAACCGGTACGCCAGCACCGGGGTCGGATGCGGCCCGAGCGAGGTCTGGCATCTCAGGTCCTCTCCGGGGCCCACGGACTCCTCGAACGCGAGCGCCTTCGGGCAGAGGCGAAGGCCGAACTCGCCCGCGATCAGGCGGCCGCCCGGGCCGAGGTCCGGTCCCAGACAGAACGGTCCGCCCAGATGGGCACCGACCGCTGACATCCCCGCCCCGCGCCCCGCAACCGCTTTCGCTCATCCCGTCCGCACCTGTGGCCAACGGCAACCGGTTGTCCCTGTCCGACGCTTCTCCGTCCGCACTCCGCGAACAGAAGCGGCACCCGTCCCCTGTTGCCCTGCCCATTCATCCCGTCAGCACTCGGAGGCGATGCGCACATGCAGGTGGTTGCGGCCGACATCGGCTACGGCCAGGTCAAATGGGTTGCGGGCTCCCGGCGTGGCCGCTTTGAAGCGGCATGGGCACCGCACACCCCAGGAGCCGAGTCCTGGGGCCTCGGCAGTCAACCTGAAGTCCTCCGTATCGGCGACCAGGGCGTGATCGCGGGCGACCGGGCGGCCTCGCTGCCCGGCGCCTACCGTCCCTTCGGCCCGGGGCGCCTCGCCGACCCGGAAGCCCGACCACTCCTGGCACAGGCCTTATGGGAGTCCGGCGCCGAGGGCGAGGTGGTCCTGGGCTCCGGTACCCCGCTGGGCGCCTTCGCGCAGGAGCGTGCGGCGGCACGAGCGGCGCTGGAAGGCCGCATGCTGCGGCTGTCCGACGGCCGGAGGGAGCGCACCGTACGCATCGCCCGAGTGGTCCTTCGGCCTCAGGGGGTCGGCGCTGCGCTCTTCCTCGCCTCCCAGGGGTGGATGCCGGCGGGTCCGGGCTACGGCCTGGTGGTGGACGTCGGCAGCCGCACGACCGATGTCCTCTGCCTGGAACTGCGCGACCTCACCCCGATCACCGCGCTCAGCTTCTCGCTGGAATCCGGCGTTTCCACCGTTGCCGGAGCACTCGCCGCCGCCATCCAGAGGACGACCGGCCATCTCCCGCCACCAGACCTCGCCCAAGCGGCCCTGTCCGGACCCGTCACCTGGCACGGCCAAATCTGCGGCGGGCCGGCGGAAGCCGGTCCACACCGGGACGCTCTGGCCGAGACCATCGCCGCCGAGTTGCGCCGGCGCCTGGGCGGGGACCTCGGGCGGGTTGCCGCCACGGCCCTGGTCGGGGGTGGCGTGCTGCTGCTCGGGGACCGCCTCGCCGACCTGATCCCCGGACGCCCGATCCCCGTCCGTCCGGAGGAAGCCGTCTTCGCCAACACCCTGGGTTACATGTGGGCCGCCGAGCGCGCGCTGCGGGCGGTGGGTTAGCGTGGCGCGCAACGCCCTGCAGTTCCGCGTCAGCATCGGTGTCCGTTCACCCCTGCACTCGGCGCTTTCTCCCCTTCCGCCTCAGGCTCGCCCGCAGGCGCTGCTGCGCCTGGCGGAGGCCGGGCTCGCCAGCGCAGGCCAAGGCACTCTGCCCGTACTGGAGCGTATCGCCGCCGCCATGGAACGCCTCGTGGGCGCGGGCGGGATCGTGCCCAGCCCCGCCCCCGAGCCGGCCCCCACCTCCGACCCGCGCCTGTCTGCCCTGGATCGCGCCTTCGGAGACGACCCGTAGGAGGTGTCCGCTTGCCCTTCCTTCTGGTCCTGGGCACCGTCCTCGCGCCGTACTGGCTCTGCTACCTGCTCCTGCGCCGGCTCTTCCGGTCCCGGGCCCTCACCTTGGCGCGCCTTCTGGCGCTTGTGCCCCTGGGACTGCTCGCCTTTGCCGACTTCGTCCTCACCCCGGTCCTCTGGCTCCTCCCCCAGACCCTCTGGCCGCCCCTGCGACCCACGCTCACCTGGGGCGAGTTGTTCGCACGCCTGAGCCACCCCGCCGGCCTCACCGCCTACGGCGGCCCGGCCAACCTCTGGTGGCGGATGGCGGTCGGACTCTTGCGCACCCGGCCCTGGCCCAGCTGGGCCCTGACCCAGATCCCCTTCGCCCTGGCGGCGGTCGGCGTGCTGCGCTGGGCATGGCGCAGCGGCTGGCCCGCCCGCCGGGGGCAGCCCCTGGCGGCGGCAACGGCCACACACGGCTCCACCCGTTGGCGAAAGGCCAACGAGATGGCCGGCACCCTCGCCCGCGTGCACTGCGACCGGCCCGGCGCCCCGGGCGTCGTGATCGGCGCCGACGGCCGCACTGCCTGGGTCACCCGGCGGGGGGCGGGCAACGAGCACGTGCTGCTGGTCGGGCCCTCCCGCCGTGGCAAGACCCGGCGGACCGTGCTCCCCACCATCTGGACCCTGGGCCACCACGTCGAGTCCCTGATCGTCGGTGATCCCAAGGGGGAACTGCACGCCATGACGGCGGGCTGGCTCCGGTCGCGGGGGTACCAGGTGACCCAGCTCGACCTGCTGCGTCCCGGTCGCGGCGGCGGGCGCTGGAACCCCCTGGCCGCCGTCACCGAAGCGCACGCCCGAAGCGACGACGAGGAGGCCTCGCGCCTGGCCTGGGGCATCGGCAACGTCCTGGCCTGGTCGGCCGGCTCCGCCGGGGACCCCATCTGGCCCCAGGCCGAGGAGAGCCTGATCAGCGCCCTCTGCCTCGCCGTGGCGCTGGAGGCCCCCGAGGACTGCCGGCACATGGCCACCGCCTACCGCCTGCTCACCGACCTGGGCCCCCAGGTGCAGGGAGTCTCCCCCCTGGATGTCTACTTCCGGTCCCTCCCCCCGGGGCACCCGGCCCGCATGGCCTACGGCACGGCGAGCCTGTCCGAGGACCGGACCCGCGCCTCCATCTTCACCGGTACCGCCGCGCACCTGCGCCTCTGGGGCGATCCGGGGGTTGCCTGGCTGTGCGGCGCCTCCTCCCACGACCCTGCCGACGCCGGCCGCGCGGACCGGCCGCCCCAGGCCATCTTCCTGCTGCTGCCGGACGAGGCCAGGGAACGCTGGCCGATCGCGGCGCTGTACGTGCACTTGGCCTACGCCGCCCTGGCCGCCGTCGCCCGGAACAACGGCGGGCACCTCGGCCGCCGCTGCTGGTTCCTGCTGGATGAGTTCGGCAACCTCCCCAAGGTCCCGGACATGGGCGAAAAGCTCACGGTCAGTGCGGGCCGCGGCGTGCACTTCCTGCTGGCCGTGCAGTCCCTGGCGCAACTGGGGAAGTACGGGCAGGACGTGCGGGCCGTGATCGAGGGCAACTGTGACACCAAGCTCGTGCTCGGGACCAGCGACGAGGCCACCGCCCGCTCCGTTTCCGCCCTCTGCGGCACATACACCGTGCGCACCCAGAGCCTGCAGCGGCGGGTGGGCGCGACGGTCGGCGGCACCGAGGCGGCGACGGGCCGGCCGCTGCTCACGGTGGACGAGGCCCTGCGCTGGCCCGTCGGCGCCGCCCTGGTGCTGCAGTCCGGCCAGTATCCCGCCCGCCTGCCGCTGGCCGACCTCTCCGCCTGGACGGCCGCCCACCGCGCCCTCGCTCCGGAACCCTCTGCCTCGGCCGTCCCGGTCGCGCCGCCACCCACCTGGTGCCCCGCGGCCGCGGCGCCAGAATCCTTGCCAGCGGCCACATCGCCGTCTCCCGTTCCACCCGAACCCGCTCCCCGTTCCCGCCCGGCCTTCGACCGGGGCCGGTAACACCGGGGCCAGCACAGACATCCCGCATCGCAACAAAGGAGCGATCCGCATGCCCTCGTTCGTCACGCAGATCACGGGGTTCTTCTCCACCGCGCTCGGCTGGGTCACCGCGCTCGCCGTGCCCGGGGTGGGGCTCACCGCCGGCTGGCACGCCCTGATGCGCGCCACCGCCCAGGACGAGATGACGATGCTCCACCACTCCCGGGGGCTGCGCAACACCGTCATCTACGGCGGCATCAGCCTTCTGGCCGGCGGCATCGTCTCGGCCATCCTCGGCCAGTTCCACTGATCCGCCGGGGAGGGGTGCGATCGTGCTCGCCGTGGTGTCCGCGATCCTGTCCTTCCTGATTCGCATGTTCCTGGCGCCGCTGAACGCGGTGCTGGTCTCATTCGCCACGGCCGGCGAGTTGCACGACCTGCTCGGCTACCCGGGGGTCAGTACCCTGATCACCGGCGTGCAGGCCGTGGCCTGGGCCATCCTTGGCACCCGCACGGCCTGGGAGGCGTTCCAACTGGCCACGCTGCGCAACGAGGGCGCCCCGACGGACCCAGGGAGCCTGCTCAAGCGCGTGGCGCTGACCGGGGCCGCCATCGCCGGCGGGCCCTGGGTGGCGAAGCAGGCGCTGCTGGTGGGCAACGACCTGGCCCAGGCGGTCGCCCACGTGGGGTTGGGGGTGGGGCTGGGCTCCATCTCCGGCAACCTGGCGGCGCTGTCCGCCAACCTCACGCTGGCCACGCTCTGGGTGCCGCTGCTGCTGGTGGGCGGGGTGGTGCTCGTCATCCTCTGCTTCCTGCAGGCCATCGTGCGCACGGTGGAGATTACGCTGGCCGCGATCGTCGCGCCGGTGATGGCCTTGGGGTTCCTCGGCGGGGGCGGCACGGCCGATGTGTGGTGGCGCGAGCTGGTGGTGCTGGCGGGGGCGCAGTCCGTGCAGTTGACCCTCCTCTACCTCGCGGCCTCGTTCCTGGTGGCGCCGGCTGTGGGGACGGCAAGCAACTTCCTGGACCCCTTCCTCTTCGTCGGAGCCGTCTGGGTCGCGTGGCGGACGCCGCACGTGCTGCGCCAGTACGCCTACCACACCGGGGCCGCGGGCACGGCATCCTCGGCCGGGGCCCTGGCCGCGCGGGTGATCCTCACGAAGCTCCCCTTCTGACCGGAGGTGTCTGCAACGAAGACGTACCTCGTGCCCCGCGCCGTGCGGGCCAGGTTTGAGTTCGCTCCGGGCTTTGGGCTGCCCGAACTCGGGGGCGTGATTGCCGGTGGCCTGACCGGGTTCGGCCTGCAGGCGCTGTGGGCCCTGCTGCCGCTGCAGGGCGGCGCGGACTTCGGCGGCCGGGTGTTCCTGTTCACGCTGCCGGTGGCATCATCGCTCCTGCTCACCCGGCAGGGCACTTCGGGCGGGAGCCTGCTCGGTCAGGTGCGGGCGGCACGCGACTTCCGCCGGCGGCCGGCGCGGTATCTGTACCGGTACCGGGGGTGGACACGGTGAGCATCCTCCGTCGCCTGGGCACTCAACCCTCCCGGGCCCAACCCTCCGCAGCCGGACAGCCGCCGGCACGCAGAGCGCCCGCCGTGCAGGACTGGCTGCCGGTGCGCGACGTGCGGCGCGGGCTGATCCTCCGCACCGACGGCACGGCGGTGGCCGTGGTGCGCGTGGAGCCTTCGCCGTTTGGGCTCCTCTCCGACGCCGAGCGCGAGCGGCGCATCGCGGCGGTGCACGAGGCACTCCAGGGGCTCGCGGGCCCGGCGCAGATCGTCGTCACCTCCCGCCCCATCGACCTTGACGCCTACCTGCTCGACCTGCAGAGCCAGCTCGCGGAGGCGGAAGGAGCGCGCCGGTCCTTGTTGCGCGGATACCTCGGATACGTCCGGGGGTTGGCGGCGGGAGGCGAGGCCACCGAACGCCGCTTCCATGTGCTGCTGGTGGGCGAGGCCGGGCGGGCGGACGGCGAGCCGGTGTTGCAGCGCGCCTCCGAATTCGCGGCCGCCCTGGCCCGTGCGGACCTCGCGGCCCACGTCTGCGATGACCGCGAGGTCACCGACCTCCTCTTCGCCTTTCTCCATCCCGGCCGCGGCGGCAGCGAGTCCGCGGACGAACCGGCGCTCGCCACGCGATACGTCCCGTTCAGGGAGGGCACCGGACATGCCGATCGCTGACCTGCTGGCCCCGCCAGCCCTGGAGTTCCGGCGCCAGGACATCGCCCTCGGGGCGGCTGAGGCCCGCGCGCTGGCCATCATCGACTACCCGCCCCGCGTCGGTCCCGCGTGGCTGGCGCGGCTCGGGGACCTGCCGGGGGTGTCTCTTTCCGTCCATCTGGTCCCGGGGGACCCCCTGGAGCTGCTCCGGGCGCTCAACGCCGGCGCGGCGGAGTATCAGAGCCGGCTGGCGCAGGGCGGGAGCGCGCTGCTGCGGGGTCGGTGGGAGCGGTCCCTGGAGGACGCGCAGGCGATGTTGCGGCAGATCGACCAGGAGGGACAGCGGGTCTTCCGCACCACCGTGGTACTCCTGGTCACCGCACCCGATCGGGATGCGCTCGCCCGGCGGTGCCGGCGCGTGGAGGCTGTCTGCGCAGGGGCCGGCATGCGGGTGCGGCCGGCCGTGTTCCGTCAGGAGCAGGGGCTCACGGCGGCCGGCCCCTGGGCGCTGCTGCCAAGGGAAATGGTGGACCTCGCCGCGCGGGAGATGCCGGCGGCGACGGTCGCGGCGGCGTACCCGTGGGTCTCCTCGGGGCTCAACCACGGCCGGGGCGTGGTCCTCGGGCGTGACGACCAGGGCGGGATCATCCTGCTCGACCGTTGGGACCCGCCGGAGGCAAGCGGTATCGCCAACGCCAACGTGAACATCCTGGGGACCTCGGGCGGGGGCAAGTCGTTTGCCGCCAAGGTCCTGCTGCTGCGCGAGTTCGCCCTGGGGGCCCGGGTGCTGGTGATCGACCCGGAGCGGGAGTATCGGGGCATCTGCGAGGCCGTGGGCGGTACTTGGGTTAACGCCGCGGGCGGCGAGGGGCGGGTCAACGCACTCCAGGTGCGTGGCACCCCAGAGCGCGATGCGGATGACGGGGAAGGCGGGCGGGGGCCGCTGGCCAGTCACCTGCAGCGGGTCAAGACGTTCTTTGAACTGTATCTCCCGGGGCTGGACGACACGGAGCGGGCTGTGCTGTATGACGCGGTACTCGCGGCGTATCGGCAATGCGGTGTGGACTGGGACACCGACCCCGGTTCCGTGGCGGTGTGGCCCACGGTGGCAGACGTCCAGCGCCACATCTCCGATCATCCACGGCTGGACCTGCTCCTCAGGGAGGCCGTCCAGGGGGCGGACGCGGCACTCTGGAACGGACAGAGCGGGGCACCGGACGAAGGGGACTTCACGGTGCTCGACGTCCACGATCTGATGGACGCGTCCGACACCGTGCGCCGGGCGCAGTACTTCAACCTGCTCGGGTACGCGTGGGACCTGGTCCGGCGGGGGCGGGCCACCGGCCAGCGCACGGTGCTGGTCGTGGACGAAGCGTGGCTGCTGGCGGATCCCAACACCCCGCAGGCCCTGGGGTTCCTCCGCGATCTGAGCAAGCGAATCCGCAAGTATCACGGGAGCCTGGTCGTCGTCACGCAAAACGCCATCGACTTCCTGGCTCCGGAGTTGGCCCGGTTCGGCCAACCGGTCCTCGACAACGCGAGCACCAAGTTGCTCATGCGCCAGGAGGCGCGGGACCTGGAGGCACTTCGGCATCTGCTCCACCTTCATGAAGCAGAATGCGCGCTACTCGCCCGCGCAACCCGGGGCCTGGGCCTTCTGACCGCGGGCAATCAACGCCTCCACCTGCGCATCGAGGCCGGGCCAGCGGATGCGCTTCCGGGCTGACCCTGAACGCGCGCCCGCCCACACGCCATGCGACTCCGCGATGTCGGCATTGTCCACACACGTCGGACGCGGTGAGCAACGGCGGGAAGGGTTCCGGCCCCGCTGCGGCAAAGCCTACCAACGGGTTGCCGGGCTCCGTCCTTGGTCATGCGCAGCGGAAGAAGGGTGCAAGTGCAGGGAGTCCCCGTATGGCCGCAGGCGGCCCGCGACCGCGTCCGAGAGCTTGG
>JAJZZC010000179.1 GCA_021797775.1 Bacillota bacterium | reverse complement strand
TCTCAGTCTCCGTGGCGCTCATCGGCACACCCCACCCTCAGCGGGAGAACTGGGCGATGACCTCCATCAGTTCCGTGACGGCGCGATCACCGTCACCGCTCTGCAGTGCCTTGGCCACGCAGCCGCGGACGTGACTCTCCAACAGAGAATGCCCGACGGCGCTCACCGCCGAGCGGATCGCCGCCAACTGCACGAGGATGTCGACACAGTAGCGGTCCTCTTCCACCATCCGCTGCACGCCCCGGACCTGCCCTTCGATCTTGCGCAGGCGCCCCAGGAGCGCCGTGTTGTCGCGCCGGTAGCGGCTCTCGGTACCCGGACCATCTGCCATCGGCCCACCTGCCATACCCGGGTGTGGTATGAATACCCTACGCCTCCGCCCTATGAGCGTCAACGCGCCGCCCACGCGTGGCGGTAGCCAGCCGAGCGCCGCCGCGCCAAGGCCGACCCGCCGCAGCGCGTGGAGAGACAACACGCCAGCGACCCCCGCGAACTGGCTCGCCTCGGCGCTCGGCAACGGAGCGCACTTCCCCGTGTGTTCCGCCGGACCCGCCGAGCGTTGCCGTCCAGGCCATGAGGCGCCCTGCTGCGCGTACGGTCGTTCCATAACACGTGGCACTGGTTCCGCGACGCGACCGCGGACGGGGCGACCCTCGTCTGCGACTCTGGGAGGCGCCCACGGCCCCTGCGGACCTGTCGGCCCGGAGCTCGGCGGACGGGGTGCCGCGGCGCCTCACCGACCTCAACCCGGGTTTCCACGCCGCCGTCCGCCGCGCGCCGCCCGGGGGCCGCTGTGGCTGCCCGGCGATGCTGCAGGGCGCCCGTGCGGAAGCCCGCTGAGGCGGCTCGCCTGCCCCCGCGGGCCGGCCCGTGCCCGAGCCAGCGCCGCGGGGGCACGTGCATCCACCGCCATGGCGGCATTTCCTTATGGAGGGCATGGCCTGTCCTTTGGGCTGAGGAACGCGAACCATCTCGGGACCTGCGTCGTGGTGGGCCGGCTTTCCTGTCGCATGGTTCGTCCGAAGGTGTGACGAGCTGCCATCGGTGGTGCCGCATGAGCCAGCCCGCCGTAGCGGGTTGCCTTGCGGAGAGCGAAGACGCGGTTGGACCGCTCTTCGCCATGGCGGCCGGTTTCATGGCGGCCTGTGACTGGTGGAGCACGCACCGCCGGGTTGTCTCCTGCGAAAAAGGCCGCCTGGTCCACTACCGGTAGTGGATTCGCCTGCGCAGACCTACTAGAAGGCGGTTCGCGAGCCGGTCCCGCCCTTTTTCATGCCGCGTGGCGCCGACCGTGACGGCATGGGGGACTCCTGCGAAAAAGGCCGCGGGTGCCACTACCGGTAGTAGGGGCGCCCGCAGGACCTACTCCGACGGCGGTGCGCGAGTCGGCCCTGAAAAAGGCCGCAGGGACCACTACCGGTAGTTGCTGAGCCCGCGACGACCTACTAGACGGCGGTCCGTGAGCCGGTCCCGCCTTTTTCATGCCGCGTGGCGACGGCCCACCGGCATGGGGGACCCTACCGAAACGGGGGCCGCAGCCAGGACCGTGCCGGGTGCGACGCAGCGAGCCGCCGGCACGGTGCACCGTGATTCTTCACAGGCCGCGGCCGCGCCCTGGCTGCTGTGCCCCGCCACGCTCACCGTCTCCCGTAGCACCCAGGTGGGAGCGGCGGTTGCGCGCTGCCCTGGGCTACGCCCAAGCCCGCGTCGGCCTGGCTGCGCGCGCGCTGCGTCCCGCCCTGCCTTGCCCCCGAGGCCCCTCCGGGCGCAGGGGTCACCCCCCGGGCAGGGCCGTGGCCGCCGCGGCCTGCCGCTCGGCCGCGGTGACTGCGGGGGCCAGGGCGGCGAAGCCGCGGGCCACCGGCAGGGCGTGCGCGCCGGCGAAGATCCGTTGCCAGGTCGGGTTCAGGACGGCCAACGCCGCGGATTGGTAGCGGAAGGTCTCCGGCGGGTAGGTCCAGCCCTCCTGCGGGGCGGAGGCGAACACATCGAGCGGCTGGCCGGCGAGGCCGGGCACGCGCTGGCGCAGCGCGGCGAGGAACGCGGGCCAGAGCGCTCGGCGCGCCGGCGGCAGGAGCGCGGTGGCGATGGACGCGTTCTCCCATTGGGTGGAGGTGACGAACTGCAGCAGCTCCCACGCCGCCTCCCGATGCGGGGTCCCAGCGTGGATCGCGTAGAATTCCGAGGTGGTGGAGGTCGCCTGCCCGGCCGGCCAGCGTGGGAAGGGCAGCAGGCGCCACGGCAGGTTGGCGTAGAGCAGGGTCAGCCCCGGCAGGGCGGCGGCGTTGACCACGACCATGGCCAGGGTGCCAGCGGCGAAGGTGGCCCAGCCGTTCTGCCCCTGGAGGCCGCGCGCCGAATCGTCGGTCCAGAAGCGGTCCCAGATCCACTGCCCGCAGGCCACGGCCGCCGGTTGGTCCAGGACGCAGCGCAGGTCGTCAGCGGGATCGACCAGGTGTCCCCCGAAGCCGCGTAGGTAGTAGGTCGCAGTGGGCGACCAGTTGATCTCCCCACCGGCGCGCTTGCCCCGCACCGATAGTTTCCGCCATACCGCGGCCAGTTCGGCGGCCGTGTAGGTCCCCTGCGGCAGGGCCACGCCCGCCCGGGCGAACGCGTCGGTGCGGGCCGCGAAGACCGATGGGTTGGTGGTGCGCGGCAGGCCGTACAGCCCCCCTTGCCGCTCGGTGGCGAGGAGCTGGCCCGCGGAGAAGGCGGCGAGGTCGTACCCGTCGCGCTGGACCAAGGGCGTCAGGTCGAGCAGCCACGGCCCGCGCGCGAAGGCCCAGGGGGCATCGCTCCAGAAGACATCCGGTCCGGAGCCGGCCACGAAGGCCTGAATCAGCTGCGTGTCGCGCGTCGATGGCGAGGGCGGCAGCACCGCGGATACGTGGATGCCCGGGTGGCTGGCTTCGAAGGCGGGTAGCACCGTCGTGTACAGTTGCGGCTCGTAGGCACCCTGGAAGTACAGGGTCATCGCGCCGTGCGCCCCGCGCGGGGCCGATCCCCCGCAACCGGCGAGTGTGGCGCTCGCCAGTACCCCGGTCGCCGCGGCCACACGGCGCAGTATTTCCCGGCGGCTGCGCCAGGGGCCACCTGCTGCGCCACGGGGCTGGGGGACACGTGCTGGCTTCGTCGTCGACCCCGGCTTTCCTTAGGTCGGCCGGGAGTCTACCATACCGGGGGCCAGCCCGTGCAGCCACACCGCCCTGGGGCCGTGGGGGGGGCCGCGACGTGGTCGCGGCCGCCGGGCCCGCCCGCGGCGCCTCCTGGGCCCGGCCTGCGGCGCGGCCAAGGGGGGCGGCTGCGGTGGGCGGCGTGCGGCCCCCTGGGTCCAGCATCCGCGCACACCCCCCAACGGCCGGGCGTGCGGTGGCCGACCGCGGCCCCTGGGTCCAGTGCGTAGGGCGCGCAGCCGCCCGGCGTGGGGTGCGCAGCTGGTGGGGCGGCGCTTCCGGTCGGGGGCGGCGGACGCCTCGGGGGCCTGGGTGGGCGGTGCGTCGTTTGTGGCTCCCGGGGCCCGGCGTGCGGATCCGGGCGTGCGCTGGGAGGCGCAGGCCCTGGGGTTGGCTGCATGCGGCGCAGGGTCGCCCCTCCCGCCCGGCGTCCGGTGCGCGGCCTTTGCGGCCGGGTATGCGGTCTCAGGGGTCCGCGTGTGTAGCGCGTGGTCCCCTGGGGCGGGGCGAGCGGCACGCGCGCGGCCCCGGGGAGCCCGTGCAAACGGGCGAGCCGTGCTCCGGTTCCCGCGGCCCGGCCGGCGTTTCGAAGGGCCCGGACGCGCGCGCCGCTCGGGCGTGGTGCGCTGGGTCCGTTGCGCACGGCTACGCGGCGAGGGAGGGGCGCCGGTGTCCGTCCTCGTAGTCGAGGGGCTCAACAAGGGATACGGCCACCACACGGTCCTGGCGGAGATCACCTTCCGCTTGGCGTGGGGCGACCGCGCCGGGCTCGTCGGGCCCAACGGTGCCGGCAAGACGACGCTCTTGGAGGTACTTGCCGGTCGGCTCAGTCCTGACACAGGCCGGCTGGCCTGGTCAGCGGGCGCCCGGGTCGGCTACCTGACCCAGGACCCCGAATTGCCGCACGGTCAAGCCGTGCGCGATGCGGCCCTTGGTGCCTTCGCCGACCTGTTGGCTCTGCAGGAGCGCCTTGGGCGGATGGAGGCGGCCCTCCAGGAGGCGGATGCGGGTGAAGACCTGCTCGCCGCGTATGGCGAGCTGCAGGCCCGCTTCGAGGCCGCGGGGGGCTATGAGCGGGAGCACGTGGCGGAGGCGACGCTGACGGGCCTCGGCCTGCCTGCGTCCCTCTGGAGCCTGCCGACCGAGCGCCTCTCCGGCGGGCAGCGGGTGCGGCTGGCCCTGGCCCGGCTGTTGCTGCAGAAGCCGGACCTGCTCCTCTGCGACGAGCCGACCAACCACCTGGACGCCGACGCGGTCGAGTGGCTGGAGCAACGGCTCTGCCGCTGGGAAGGCGCGCTGCTTTGCGTCTCGCACGACCGCTACTTCCTCGACCGCGTCTGTACGCGCACCCTGGAGCTGCGGGGCGGCGCGCTGACGGCCTATACCGGTGGGTACAGCGCCTATGTGCACCAGCGGGAGGAGCGGGCGGCGGCCGCCGAGGAGGCCCGCGCCCGGGCCGACGCCGAGGTCGCGCGGCTGCAGGACTACATCCAACGCTACCGGGCCGGCAACCGCGCCCGGCAGGCCAAGAGCCGGGAGAAGCGCCTAGAGCGCCTGCTGCGCGAGGGGGCACCCCGCGCACTCAAGGAGGCGCGCGGCCCTGCGCTGCGCTTCGCCGCCCGTGCGAGCACGGGCCGCGAGGTGCTTTCGGTCGAGGGCCTGGCGAAGGCGTTCGGCGAGCGCGTGCTGTTTGCGCCATGGGACGCGTTGGTCGAACGCCGGGAGCGCGTGGGGATCGTCGGCCCGAACGGAGCCGGCAAGACCACGCTGCTGCGCCTGCTGGCGGGGGAGGAGGCGCCGAGCGCCGGCGGCGCGTACTGGGGCCACGGGGTGGAGATCGGCTGGCTGCGTCAGGACCTGGCGGGGCTGGAGCCGGGGGAGACCGTGCTGGACAACGTGCTGGGCGTTGCCCCGGAGCTCGGTGCGGCCGAGGCGCGCCACCTGCTGGCCCGCTTCCTCTTCCGTGGTGACACCGTCTTCAAGCGCGCGGCCGAGCTCTCCGGCGGCGAGCGCAACCGCCTCCTGCTCTGCATGCTGTCGCTGGAAGAGGCCAACGTGCTGCTGTGTGACGAGCCGACCAACCACCTGGACATCCCCGCGCGCGAGGCGCTGGAGGAGGCGTTGCTGCAGTTTCCCGGTACGCTCTTCCTGGTCAGCCACGACCGCTACCTCCTGGAGCGCCTGGCGACCCGCATCTGGTGGGTCGAGGGCGGGCGCGTGCGCGACGTGCCCGGCGGGTATGCGGCGCAGCGCGCGCTGCGTGAGGCGGAGGCCACGGCGGCCCGCACGGCGCCGGCCGCCTCGGGCCGCCCCGCCGCCGCGGAGCAGCCGGACGCACGACGCCGCGCCCGCCCGCGGCTGGCGCGAGCCGAGGCTTGCGAGCGCGCACGGGCCAAGGAGGCGGAAGCGCTGGAGTCCGCCATCGAGGAGGCGGAGCGGCACCTGCACATCCTGGGGGAGCGGCTCGCCGACCCCGACCTCTACCGGGACGGGCGGGTGGCCGCCGACGCCGTGCGCGCGTACGAAGACCTCAAGGGGCGTCTCGAGGACCTGTATGCCCGGTGGGAGGCGATGGCGCCGTAGGGGCGGGCGCGTGGGCCCGCGGGATCGCGCGCTCTCCGGCCAAGGGCCAGTCGGCGGCACGCCTGTGGCTGGACCGGACGCACCGGCGTGATGCCCTTGTGGATCCCTCGCCGACGGCATCCGCTCCGCACCGCGACCGCCACGCCTGCGGCGCTCTTGCCGCGACCCGGGGTCTGCCGCGGCACCGCTCAGGGGCGGCCGTCTTCCGGGTAGCCGGCGCCCTCCTCGCCCCCGAATCGGTCTGGGCGTGCGCATGGTCCCGCAGGATTCGCCCCGCGGCGGTCGAACGTCCCACGCCAAGGGGACGTGCGGCGGAGGTCCAGGGGAGGGGCGCGGCATGGACGCGGGGAAACGGCCCGGAGGACCGGCGCCGGCGGCGCCCGATCCGCGCGGCAACCGGGTCTCCGTAGAGATCTACGGCGAGCAGTACACGGTCCGCGGCGATGCCGACGAGGCATACATGCACGATCTGGCGCGGCGGCTCGACCAGCGCATGCGCGAACTGGCGGCCCGCCGCCCGCAGTTGTCCACCAACCAGCTGGCGGTGCTCACCGCCCTCAACACCTTGGACGAACTGGTCCGCCTCGAATCCCAGTACCACCGGGTGTTGGCCCTGTTCGAGCGGGAGTGGGAGCGGCGCCGGCACGAGGTTGGGGCGCCCCCACAAGTGGCGGCGGCCGGGGAACCCGGGGGCGCACGCGGCGGCTCTGCCGGGGTGGCCAGCGTTTGGCCGCCCGTGCGCGATGCCGGCCCACGTGACGGCGCTGGGGTTCGGTCATGGGGGACCGACGGGGGCGCCGTGCGCGGCAGTCAGCCAGCGCGGTAAGGGGCGCTGCGAAAGGCCTCTTTCGCGGCGCGCACCGCGTCATTGCCCCTCATGTCGCCGGCCTGTTGGTTCCCGCGCCCAGCCTAGCCAACGCCTTGGGCTGTGCGTGCCCAGCCGTGAACCCGCTGAGGTAGGGCAGCGCGCCGGCCGTCGACGCTTTGCGGCAGCGCGGGGGTCATGGGACGAAAACGGGATAGCGTGAGGAGCCGCGAAATATTAGATTTGAGCCCGGGCGTGGCCGGAATGCGAAGTTCCCAGCGACTCTCCCCAAGAGAACCGGTTCGGGGTCTCGCGTGCCAGTCCAAGGCCAGACGCGCTGAACTTGTCCTCTCCGCCCCAACGTGTCAGCTCCCGGCGTGAGGTCAAGGTCCAGCATCCCGACGATACCATCGTGCACCGCCCGTCGCTTGTCAACCGAGGAGCTTTGATGATGCGCGGCTCCTGACGTGGTGGCGGACGGCGCCGATGCTGGTGAACGTCCTGAACAGCTGCCCGGACGGCGGGCCGTTCGAGGTCGCCGGGTGCGATCATCCACGGCGCGTGCGCCACCACTTGACGCGTGGACGATAGCCCCGTCGTGATGAAACGATGGACGGTCATCGCCGCGACCTGCAGTCGGGCGGCGGCCCCTTCCAGCATCAGCCACTCCCGGGGCGTGGATGCATCGAAGACCGGGATGCGGTGCGCGGCACGGCAGCTTCTCACGCGGGTCTGCGTCCAGGTGTCGTCGTGGCCGGTGCGGAGGGTCAGGCGGTTGAGGATCGCCGCGATAGCGCGGTCAGGGACCACCTGGACGAGCGCGCGAACGAGATCGGTTACCTCCTTGTCGGTGACGTAGCGATGCTCACCGGTGCGGTAGCGGCGCACGCGGAGTTGCGTATGCGTGCCACCGGCCCAGTGGATCACCAGATCGACGACCGGCTCGTCCGGGGGCAGATCGACCATGATCTCCTTGATCAGGATGCGGACGAACTGCTTCTTCTCGCGCATGTCGGGCCTGGGGTCGTGCCAGACGGCCGGCAGGTCCTGAGCAAGAGCCATCGGAGCGGGCGCGGGCCTCGGCACTGGGCGGCGGGCAAGGGGGAGGGATCTGGGCCAGCTCGGCCCCTCCAGACGCGCCTGTTCGTCGTCATCGACCTCCCCTCCGCGGCGCGGCACGCCGAGACGAGCATCTGTGGCAGCAACGCCTGCGCTTGCCGCCGACTCGGCTCCAGCAACGCCCCCACGGCTCCTCCTCCAACCCAGAGGCGCAAGGACCGGAGGACGAGCCCACCTCGGCCTCGCGCGCCCACGCATCGAGTTGGGCACGTACCGCCAGCCCCCCCGGCGCCCGTGGCCCGAGGGGAGGGCGGCCGTCCCCGGGGTGGGGTGTTTACGCACCGCGCCGCGCTGATGCAGACTCGTCCTGGTGTCCGGGGGCGCTGGCGCCCGCGGTGGGTCGCGCGACCCGCCTCCGCCTGATCCGCTGTCGACGTGGTATGAGGTGTGCGCCAGGAGTTGAGCGACTGATGGCGACCCGGGTTCTCGTGGTCGACGACGACGCCGCCATTTCCGAACTCGTGGCCTTCCACCTCCGCCGCGCCGGCATGGAGCCCGTCGTGGCCGCCAGCGGCCGGGAGGGGATGGAGGCCCTGCACCGCGAGCGTCCCGACATCGTGGTGCTCGACATCATGTTGCCGGACGCCAGCGGTTGGGACGTCTGCCGCCACATCCGGGAGCAGGCGAGCGAGCTGGATCGACCCGCGGTCATCCTGCTGACGGCCCTTGGAGAGGAGGCCGATCGCGTAAGTGGGCTGGAGATGGGTGCCGACGATTACGTCACCAAGCCCTTTTCGCCGCGGGAGCTGGTGGCGCGCGTGCGCGCCGTGTTGCGTCGGCGCGGGCCTGCGGCCGCGCCGGGCCCCGACCTGGCGCGGCTCGGCCCGCTGACCATCGACCGGCGCCGCGTGGCGGCGACCGCCCACGGGCGGCCGTTGACCCTCACGGCGACGGAATTCCGCATCCTGGCGGCCCTGGTGGCGGCCGGCGGGCAGGTCCTGAGTCGCGAGCAGCTCCTGGACGCGGTCTGGGGTGCCGACTTCTACGGGGACCGCCGGACGGTGGACGTGCACATCCGCCACATCCGCTCCAAGCTGGAGGCGGCCGGCGCCGGAGACGCGCTGGAGACGGTGCGCGGCTTCGGCTACCGCCTGCGCGCCACGGGCGGGGGCGAAGGGTAGTGTCTCCCTGGTGGCTCCTCACGGGTGCGCTGCCCCTCGCGCTGGGCTATGCGGTGGGCGACCGCGTGGGGGAACGGCGCGGCGAGATGACGCCGGGCACGCTGGTGGGCGCGGTGCGCATCCTGCTGGCCCGGGGGGCGGTGCTGGGCTTCTCGCCCACGGTGGAGGCGGGCGCGCCCGCGGGCGCCGCAGAGGCCGCCTCGGCTTCCGGCACGCCCACCCGCGCCACGCCAGCCTGGGCCCACGGCACGGGTGGCCTGACCCGGGAGGTGGAGCGCCTTTCCTATTGGGTGGAGGACCAGTGGCGGCGCTCGGAGGAGGAGCGCCGCCGCCTCACCGTGGTGCTGGCCGGGATGGCCGAGGGTGTCCTGCTGCTCGACCGCTACGGGCGCGTGCTGCTGTGCAACGACGTGGCGGCGGGGCTGTGGCCCAACCTCGCGCCGCGGCTGCAGGGTCGGCGCCAGATTGAACTCTTTGCCGACGCCGAGCTGGACGGGGCGCTGACGCGCGCCCTGTTCCAGGGCCAGCCACAGGAGGTGGAACTGGCGCAGCCCGGCCCGGCCCCCGGTCCGCACCGGTACTGGCGTGTGCGGATCCAGCCGCTGTCCCCCTCCCAGTCGCCCAGCGTGGGGTTGGTGGCGGCCTCCCCCGGCGACGGACCCAGCGGCGCGGTGGTCGTCGTAGAGGACGTCACGGAACGGCGGAGCGTCGACCGCATGCGCCGCGACTTCGTCGCTAACGTCTCGCACGAACTGCAGACCCCGCTGACCTCGATCCGTGGGTACGCCGAGACGTTGCAGGACGTCGACGTGGACGTCGAGGAGCGCCGCCGCTTCCTCGGCCGCATCCTGGAGCACACGACGCGCATGACCGCGCTGGTGCAGGACCTGCTCTCCTTGGCCCAGTTGGAGGCGCCGCGCCTAGCGCCGGCCGAGCCCGTGGAGGTGGCGGATGTGGCCGCGGACGCGGTCGGGGAGTATGCGCCGGAGGCGGAGCGCGCGGGTGTGACGCTCGCGGTGGAGATCGCGGATGGCGCCCGCGGCGCCACGGTCCTGGGCCGGGCCAACGAGGTGCGGCTGGCCATCGTCAACCTCCTGCGCAACGCCCTGGCCTACACCCCCTCCGGCGGGAGCGTGACGGTGCGGGTGGGGTTGGCGATGCCCCCCGGTAGCGCTGCGCCCGGGGCGACGCTCGGGGCGGCGCAGCGGGCGGCCGGTTTGGGGCAGGGGACCGCGACCGCACCGCCCGTCGCGGTCGGGGAGCGCGGCTCCTGGCTTTACGTGCGCGTACGGGACACGGGTGTCGGGATTCCGCGCGAGGCCCTGCCGCGGGTGTTCGAGCGCTTCTACCGGGTGGACCCGGGCCGCACCCGCGCCACCGGGGGAACCGGGCTGGGCCTCGCCATCGTGAAGCACGCCGTGGCCGGGCACGGGGGCTTGGTCGAGGTGAAGAGCGAGATCGGGAAGGGCAGCACCTTCACCGTCTGGCTGCCGCCCGCCGAGGGGGGGGCAGCGGGGACGGCGGGGTGAGGCGGCGCGCGGGGAGGGATGTCCCTCCGCCGTTCCGCGCGGGGTGACAAGGGTCGGCGGGGTGCCCGCAGCCCGGAGCACGTCGGCAGAGGGAAGATCCGACCAAGACGCGGTTGGACACGCAGCAGGTCACGGCAACGGGGGGGCACGCGTCCGGCGTTGCGCACCTGCATGGTGCGGACACCGGCAGCTGAACCGGGGGAGGAGGCACCGGGCGCGTTTCCGCGGTGCTATCCCGCGGCGGCGCCGGCAGGCGAGGCCGTCCCGAGCGGACGACCGGCCCCGGGGGCTCAGTCGTCGCGGCCGCCCGGTCGGGCGGCGGGGATCCGGTGACCGGTTGGTCAGCGTGCGCCCTACCGCTAAGATGGCCCGGGAGGGCCGCCCGTGCGTGACGGGTAGGTACGATGACCCGAACGGATGGGCCGCCTTCGTGTGAACCGCAGGCTCCATACAGGGAGCGCTACGGCCTTTACGAGGTGCGACGCCGGGCGGCGGAGGGGGGCTCGCATTGGCTCTTCTGACGAGGCGACGGTTCACTGTGGCGGAGTACCGGAAAATGGCGGTCGCTGGAATATTGCCGGAAGACGACCGGGTGGAGCTGATCGAGGGGGAGATCGTCGCGATGAGCCCCGTCGGCAGCCGCCACGCCGCCCACGTTGCGCGCGCCCAGGCGGCCCTACACGGGGCTGTAAGGAGCCGCGAAATATTAGATTTGAGCCCGGGTGTGGCCGGAATGCGAAGTTTCCAGCGACTCTCCCCAAGAGAACTGGTTCGGGGTCTCGCGTGCCAGTCCAAGGCCAGACGCGCTGAACTTGTCCTCTCCGCCCCAACGTGTCAGCTCCCGGCGCGAGGTTAAGGTCCAGCATCCCGA
>JAJZZC010000178.1 GCA_021797775.1 Bacillota bacterium | reverse complement strand
GTGCGGGCGGGTGCCTTCGGTGCCCACCCTCCGCCGCCGGCCGTAAGCCGTGTGCACCGACCACATCACAGCCCGACAACCCCAAAGCCGAAAGGCGGTTGGGACGCTGGTTTATGCTCTGTGCTGCATCTGGGGGTTTTCGTGGGAGGTTCCGAACGCTGCGCCGTGGGTTTGAAAGCAAACGACTCCGTTGCTCGTGCCCTGTTGGCCCTGGCAGACGTTGCCTTGCACCACGATCCCGTGGTTGCCCGTGCCGCCCTGACCGCCATCCATGCTGATGTGCGTCACACCGGGACTCAGGCTGAGGTTGCCGATAAGGCGACAGTCTTCGTTCTGCCCGTCCAGGACCAGGTTGTAGACGCAACCCTCGACGACGTTGCCCGCCATCACTCCGCCCACGACTGGCCGGACCCCGGACGACTGGGCACCGAAGAAGTGGCAGCCGCTGTGCACGCGGACGTTGCGCACACCGCACCCGGTGATGGTCGGCCGGTCGCCGCCCAGAACGGCGATACCACTGGCCGTCTCGCCGCTGACGTCGACCGTCAGATCCGTCACCGTGACGTCATCGGCGTTCACTGCGCCCAGTACATAGACCCAGGTACTCGGTCGGGGTGCCGCCCACTTCCCGCCGACCCTCGCGCGGATGACCGTGGCCTGTCTGCCCGCGCCCCGTACGACCGTCCCGGTTGGAATGGTGATCGCCTCGGACACCAGATAGGTGCCGGGCGGGAGCAGTACCACAGGCGCACCCGTCGCGAGCGCCGCACGCAAGGCGGCGGTGTCGTCATGGGCGCCGTCCCCCACCGCCCCGAAAGGCTGCGCCGTCACCGCGACCTCGCCTGACGGCAACGGGGCGCCTCCCGTGATGCCGCCGGTGGCACCGGGCTCGCCCGTCGCCGGCCTGCTTGCCCGGGAGGCTCCAGACCAACCGCCGAGAAGACCTGTCCCGACGGCGAATCCTTCGATCCCGCGCACCAAGTCCCGCCGTGTCATCGGTTCACCCCCCGGGGCAGCCCTCAATGACGAAGCAACCTGCAAGAGTCTATGAGGGAGGCGGCTGCTGCCGTCGGTCGGTCGCCCGAGCAGGCAATGTGTGGTGGCCGCCCGTGCGGAAATGACTCTTGTCTCGTCATGATACCGGACTCGCGGCAAGCCGGCTAGAGGCGAGCGTGTTGCGCGAGATCCAGAGCGGGCGCGGGGGCACCGACCCCGACCAGCAGCACGCGGAGGGGAGCCCGCTGCGTGGCAGGAGACCAGCCCGCGGCCGGGACGGGTGCGGCCGTTCTACCCCTGTACCACCGTCGGCGGCACCAGCCCCACGTTGCCCGAGAAGGTCCAGCCGCCCCGGACCCAGGTCCCTTCGTACGTGACGGCCAGAGCGGAGAAGGTGTTGCCGGGCACGAGGTTCCGGCGCCGGCAGTTCGAGTCGGCGCCCAGACCGCCGTACAAGCCGGTAAAGCGGTTCCGCACCAGGTGTATGCCGTTCGCTGCGCCGAACGCGCCGCAGAATCCTGTGCGTGGCTGTTGCTGGGTAAACGTGTTGTCCGCGATCACCACGTTTGTACGCGCGGCCGACTGCCCTGTGAAATAGGGGCGTAAAAGCCGAAGATACCGTGCCCGGCGATCCACAGGTTGTTCAGCACGTGTACGTCGTTGGCGCCCGCTATCGACAGCGCGGCCGTGTGGCCCTCCGCCTGCACGTGATTGTTCTAAATCACCACGGCGCGCGGCCCGGTGGAGGCATGGAGCGCGTTGAGCATGGTGCCGCATGCGGGCTGGAGGTCACCACGTTGCCGGTGATCCGCGCGCGCTCGCAGTTGAGCAGCAGGCTGATCGGAAACGGGCTCTCTATGACGACGTTGTCAGCGATTCGCACGTCAGTGCAGAGCGTGCTCTCGTGACCCACCTGGATGCCCGCCGCCTGCAATTGCCCGACGGTGCAGTGGCGGACGGTCAGGCGGCGCACCGGGACATCCGTCGCGTCTATGCCGACCCCCGCCCGCCGGTTGCCCGCCAGCACCAGGTGGCTCAGCGTCACGTCGTTTCCGGCGACCGCCAGAAATGCACCCCCCCGCGAGCGGTCGTCAGTGATCAACCGGCTGGCTGGTGCATCGAGCAGGGTCACGCCCTCCGGCACCCAGACATTGGACCGAAAGAGATAGTCGCCCGAGGGGAGGTAGACCGTCGAGCCGCGCCCTGCGGCGTTGAGCAGCATTTGCAACGCCGTGGCGGCGTCCTCAGTCCCGTCCGCGGGGACGCCGCCACGCGGTCGCCACCTTGCATCCCACGGCCCTGGCCGCCGCCACCAGCGTCGTGCGCGCCAGGGGCGCCGAGCGACCTGCCGCACCGCAACGCGCCGAACACCTCCCGACGGCAGGGAGTGGCCAGGGAGGATGTCGCCCAGCCCGGGGCTTTTTGCCGGTAGGCGCGAGCGTGGCCGAGGAGGGGGGCGCAACGGGGTGGCGGGCGGACACGCCACGGGGGGAGGCGGGTGCGCCTGTGGGTGCGGCAGCCGCCTTCGCCGTGTGCAGATTGTGTCGGTTGCCACTCTGCACCGGCGACTCTTGGGGCGAACCGGCG
Organism: Bacillota bacterium; assembly: GCA_021797775.1. Classification (GTDB taxonomy): domain Bacteria; phylum Bacillota; class Sulfobacillia; order RBS10-35; family JAJYVN01; genus JAJZZC01. The sequence continues at coordinate 8,647 of JAJZZC010000178.1, read as the reverse complement.
GCAGTGGGGTCGGCACGAGCAACTGGCGCGGGCTGCTCATGGCTCGCAGGTCGTTCGTCCCCAGTCCGACGGTGTCCCGCACGACCGATAGAGGCGGGTGGGGACCGGCAAGAGGCCCGTTACTGCGGCAGCGGTTGCGTGCGTCCCTCCGCCGAGCGGCGATCACGCCGCCCGCGCGTCGCGTCCCGCCGGGATAGGCGATGTGTCGACAGCGGGCCGTGGCCTAGGCGCAAGAGCTTCCAGGGCCGGAGTGATCGCTCGGCACCTGGGGCGCAATCAGGGTCGAGCGCTGTCTTGGCAAGCGGGCGCATCGGGGCCATGGACGAGGCCTCAGGCAAGGGCGAGGGGGTGCGGGCGGCCACATGGGCTTCACGGGCGGTGATCGGGCTGCCGTACGGGGCGCGCCCGGCCTGCAGCGTGCTCATGCGGCGCGGACGGTGCCGTTCGGTTCCATTGGTTGGTGCATGTGGCGCTTGCCTTGCCGACGCGCTACGTGTCGAGGGATAAACGTCATTGGTGCCCGCGGGCGAACGGATGGCAGGAGGGCGACCGCCGGGCAGGCCTTTGCCGCGTCAGCCCGCGGCGCAGGCGCGGTACAGTTCTAGCGTGCGCGCGGCCAGACGCCGCCAGGAGAACCCCTGGGCGCGCAGCAGGCCCTGTTCGCGGAGGTGGCGGCGCAACCCCGTCTCATCGAACAAGCGCGCCAGGCCCGCGGCGATCGCCGCCGGGTCGGTCGGGTCGACGAGCAGGGCGGCGTCCCCGGCCGTCTCCTGCAGGGCGCCGCGGTCGGAGGTCAGCACGGCGGTGCCGCAGCTCATGGCCTCCAGGATGGGCAGCCCGAAGCCCTCCTCCAGGGAGGGGAAGACCAGGGCCAGGGCGCGGGCGTAGAGGGCGGGCAGGTCCGCCGCGGCGACGTAGCCCAGCACGCGCAGGCGCTCCGCGCACCCGAGCCGCCGGCAGTCGGCACGCAGTGCCTCGGCCGCCTCCTCCGACCAAGGGCCGGCGACGTAGAGCCAGGCCTCCGGGTGCCGGGCGAGGACCTCCGCGAAGGCCTGCAGGACGCGCGTCAGGTTCTTGTGCGGCTCGGGGCCCCCGAGGAAGAGGAAGTACGGTGGGGTGTCCGCGAAGGGCCCGGGCGGCAGCCCCTCACGGAAGCGGGTCGTGTCCACGCCCAAGGGGACCGTCACCACGCGCTCTGGTGACACACCGAGCATGGTGATCGCGTCGCGCCGGACGCTCTCGCTGATGGCAACGATCACGTCGGCTCGAGGCAATCTGCGCCGGTAGTAGACGTGCCAGCGCAGGTTGGCCAGGCGGCTGGAGAGGTCCCGCTCCGCGTGGGGTTGCTTCATCCAATTGAGGTCGTACAGCGTCGCCACCAGCCGCGCCCCGGCCGGGTGGACCGCCCCGTTGAAGTCCGTGGCGTGGAACACCAGCGGACGGCTACGGCTCAGCGCGCGGCGCAGGAACCACTCGTTGGCCAGCCAGTAGACCTGGGCGGGCTGATGGGGCCGCAGGCCGGTGGTCGCCCGCTGGCGCACGGGATCCGGCAGCAGGTCCAGCCCGCGCGCCTCCGCGGCGAAGCGCACCTCGTCGGGAGCCAGCTCCGCCAGGGCGGTGCAGAGGTGTCGGGTGTAGGTGCCCACGCCCCGTACCCGGTGCTCGGACTGCAGGGGCGTGGCGTCAACCAGCGCGAGGGGCCGAGGCCGCGCCACGGGCGCACACCTCCCGATACACCGCCAGGGTCGCCGCCGCCTCGGCGCCCCTGGTAAAGCCCTGGGCCCGCTCCCGGCCCAGTCGCGCTAGGGTCGCGGCGCGCTCTTTGTCGGCGAGAATCCGATCGAGGGCGCTGGCCAGGGCCGCCGTGTCCATGGGGTCGATGAGCAGGCCACAGTCGCCGAGCACCTCGGGGAGCGACGAACGGTCGGAAGCGACCACGGGCGCGCCGTGGGCCATCGCCTCCAGCACCGGCAGCCCGAAGCCCTCGTAGAGCGAGGGTACGGCCACCGCCGCGGCGTTGGCGTAGAGGACGTGCAGTGTCGCCGTGTCCACATATTCCAGAAAGCGCATGCGGGTCGGGTCCCAGACGGACGTGCCGCGCAGGGCCCGAGCCAGAGGGCTATCGGGGCCGACCAGGACCAGGCGTGCGCGGGCGTGGCGCCCCCGCACCCGGGCGAAGGCCTCGATCAACCGACCCACATTCTTGCGCGGGTTGCAAGCGCCCACGTAGAGGATGTATGGCTGCGCGATGTCGTGACGCTCGGCGACTGGGGCGAACCCCTGGCGCCATTCCGCAAGGTCCTCGTCTCGAGGCAGCCGGATCCCGCGAGGGATGGCGTGTAGGCGGGCGGGGGCGATGGCGGTGTGGCGCAGCAGGTCGGTCCGCGCGCTCTTGCTCACGGTGATTACGGCGTCGCTGGTCCAGCGCGCGGCGCGCACCAGGGTGTGGAAGACGAGGCGGGTCAGGGGCGGCTGCACCTCGGGGTGGACGAAGGGGATGGCGTCATGAATCGTGACGACGCGGCGCACGGTCGAGCGGGGCGCCGCGAACGGCGCGATGCCGCAGGGGTCGTGCAGCACGTCCAGGGCCAGGCCACGCGCCGCCCGCTCCAGCAGGACGGAGCCCAGGGCGATCACCGCTGGCAGGCGAGACAGGGTGGGTAGCGGGTGACAGGGGAAGTCGCGGTACCAGGGGAGGGGGGAGTCCGGGTAGGGGGTGAGGAGGATGAGTTCCACCTGAGGATCAAGGTCTCGGAGGGCGTAGGAGAGTTCGTGGGCGTAGCGCCCGATCCCCGTCAGGCGGTCCCGCATTCCGTAGGTGAACAGGCCCACCCGCACCGCGCAGCCCCCTCGCTCGCAAACCGGTCGTCAGGTCCACGCGGAGGACCGCCCCGGACCCCGCCGCCGGCCCCGGAGGGCAGTGGCCCCCTCTTGGCGCCATGTCCTGGACGGGGGGATGCAACGGCCGGCACATACCGGACCTGTTGCCGCCGACGCCAGCGCCATCAGGGGCATCCGACGTCGTCAAGGGCGCGACGCATCCGGCTAACGAACGGAGGAATCCCGTTCGCCCCGCGGGCTTGTATACCTGCTCCAACTACTTGAACGGGCTCCAACCTCGCGCCGACTCGGCATGCATGAGGCGCCGGCGCATGTCCCCACCAGAGATTCCAACTTCGCGCCGCGACCTTCCCGCACGCATGCGCTCTCTGGGGTCAAGGCGTATGCATCGCTAACGTTTAACGGCTCCCGTCACGATCCGGCTGCCCGAAGTAGTGCGCCTCGGCTTCGGCACAGAGCGCGTGGTAGATGACTAAGTGGAGTTCCTGCACATCCGAGGTGGCCTCGGCAGGAGCCTGCACGCAGACGTCGCAGTACGTGGCGAGATGGCCCCCCCCGGAACCGGTCAGCCCGACCACGCCCATACCCAGAGCACGGGCAGTCTCGGCCGCCAACACCACGTTCCGGGAGTTCCCCGAGGTGCTGATCGCCAGCAGGCAATCCCGGGGGCGCCCCTGCACATAAACCTGCTGGGCAAACACCAAGTCATTGTCAACGTCGTTGCCCCACGCGGTGAGGAATGCGGCATGCGTGGTGAGGGCCAAGGCCGGAAGGCCACGTTGGAGCGTGGCCGCCAGCACGGGCCCGTCCGCGATCCCCCCGGCGCTCAGCCGGCGAGCGTCGCCTGCTGGCAATGGCCGGGGCAGGAGGAACCCCTTGAGCAGTTCACCCACGACATGGTCGGCGTCTGCGGCACTGCCGCCGTTGCCACATACCAGCAACCGGCCATCCGCGTCCCAGGCCCGTTGGAAGGCAGCGAGCGCCGCGCGCATGGCCCCTTCGCAGATCGCGAGTTGGGGGTATCGCTGCGTGGCCCGGCTGATGAAACCGGTCGCGCCGCCGAGTCCGATGTCCACGGCCGATCGCCTCCGCAGGTGTCGCGCACCGAAGCGTCAAAATCCTAGCACGTTACGGGCCGGTACGGGAGTACGGCTCCGGAAGGATCTCTCCTCCCGACGAGGCCCCTGAGGCGCCGCCCTGCGGGGAAGCGCCGGTTGGAGACACCCCAGCGTGCGGCGCGCCCGGCCATCACCCGCGATCCGGTCCTCCGGCCTGGCCGCAAGCGGGAGTCCGTGGCCTTGGGGGGTGGCGCTGGCGCGCACGGATCTTGCCGCCGACGCGGGTCGGTGCCATACCCGTCTCGCCCAGGGGCGGCGGGCCCGGTTTCCGTGCGAACAGTGGTTGTGTCCGATGTGCCGCTTCCCCGATGACGCGGGCGCGCCCCAAGGGCGACCCGGCGGCTGCTCACAGCAACGGCCTCGCCGTTGCGTGCGCGTGCATGACCGCCGTCTGCGGGCACGGCAAGGCTCCGCGAGAAGGTTCTGGGGTCCGAACGGTATACCCCTACCACAAAGGGTGGAAGGCACAGCAATGACGACATCAGCGGGGGTCCGTTCCGCTCTGGTCCTCGCGGGTGGACTCGGTACTCGGTTGCGCAGCGTGGTGCCCGACATTCCCAAGGTGCTTGCGCCCGTAGCCGGCACCCCGTTTCTGGCGTACGTACTGCGTTGGCTGGGGCGCTGGGGCATCTCCGATGTGGTCCTCTGCCTTGGGTACAAAGCGGAGATGGTCGTCGCGGCGGCGCCGGGACTGGCTCCTCCCGGGCAACGGCTGCACTTCTCCGTGGAATCGTCGCCGCAGGGCACCGCAGGCGCCTTACTCCTGGCACGTCGCTGGGCGCAGGGGCGTGTGGTCGCCATGAACGGCGACAGCCTACCGGTCGTCGACTTGGATGCCATGCTGGCTGCCCATGCGCGACATGGCGGCCTCTGCACCCTGGCGGCCGCGCACGTCCCGGAGGCCGCTCGTTTCGGCGCGGTGGACGTTGCCCCCGACGGTTTGGTGCGGGCGTTCGGCACCGGGCCCGTGACCGGTCCGGGGCTTGTCAACGCCGGCGTCTACGTCCTGGAAGATACCGCTTGGGCGTATATCCGTGGACATTCGTTCGAGCGCGAAGCCTTGCCGGGCCTGGCGAGTCTGCGGGGGCTTTACGCATACAGCGAGGGGGTGCGCTTCATGGACATGGGCACCCCCGACGGGTACAGCGGGATGGAGGCGTTTCTAGGAGGCGAGCGGGCGTGATCATCCGCAGCAAGGCCCCTCTCCGCATCAGTTTCTGTGGCGGAGGCACGGACGTACAGCCCTATCCCCAAACGCACGGTGGTGTCGTGCTCAGCGCCACCATCAACCGCTACACATACTGTTCCCTTGTGCCGGACGCCAGTGCGGAGGTGAAGGTCGAGTCCCTGGACTACAGCCGTTCCGTCGTCTTCGGACTGCATGACGCGCTCGCCTTCGACGGCGATCTGGACCTGTTCAAAGCGGTGTTCCGCCGCCTGTCTGTGCCAAGTGGATCCCGGCTTTTCGTGCATAGTGATGCGCCTCCGGGGTCGGGGCTCGGCTCCTCGTCCACGCTGGTCGTGGCCCTGATCGGTGCGCTGTGGCAGATGATGCACCGCCATCGAGACAACTACGAGATCGCCAGGCTGGCGTACAACTTGGAGCGAGAGGACCTCGGCATCCAAGGAGGCATGCAGGACCAGTATTCCGCGACGTTCGGCGGCTTCAACTTTATGGAATTCAATCGTGACGGAGTGGTCGTCAATCCGTTGCGATTGGACGATAACCTTCTTGCTGAACTCGAGTACCATCTGCTCTTGGTCTATACCGGCACGACCCGCCTTTCAGGCAATATCCTCAGTCGGCAGATCGCCGCCTACCGCCGAGAGGAGGGCTCGGTTCTTGCCGCGCTTGAAGAAATCAAATCGCTGACCATACACATGAAGAACTGCCTGGTGAGGGGTCAACTGCGTGAGTTTGGGGAGTCGCTACACGACGCCTGGACAGCCAAGAAGCGCCTGGACTCCGGGATCGCCAACGAACAGATCGACACGCTGTATGACGAAGCGCGGAGGTTGGGTGCGCTCGGTGGCAAGATCCTGGGGGCCGGCGGTGGCGGGCACATGCTGTTTTACGTGCCCTACGCGCGCAAGCACGACGTGGCGTCGCGGCTGACGGCCCTCGGGGCCGGCGTCGTGCCCTTCGGATTCGAGCGTCGCGGCCTGCATTGTTGGCAGGTTGCCGACGAACAGGCGGGAGCGTGATGCCAGGACGCCGCTGTGTGTTCCTCGACCGCGATGGCACCATCGTCGCCTATGTACCCTATCTGCGTGCGGTAGCAGATGTGCGTTTGCTTCCCGGCGCGGCTGCCGGGATCCGTCGGCTGCGCGCCGCCGGATGGTTGTGCTGCCTGGTCAGCAACCAGGGAGGCGTCGCGCGCGGGCTCCTCAGCGAGGATGACGTTCGCGCCGTGAACGCTCGGATGTGCGAGTTGCTTGGCGCCGAAGGGGCGACCTTGGACGACATGCGCTTCTGCCCGCACCACCCCCTGGGTGCCATTCCCGCCCACCGGATCCACTGCGAGTGCCGCAAGCCAGGCACAGCTCTCGTGCGGGAACTGGCGGCTGCCCATGACATCGACCTGCAACGCTCTTACTTCGTTGGCGACTCGGCCGTGGATGTAGAATGCGGACGACGCGCCGGGTGCTCTGTGTTGCTCCTTGCCAACAAGCGCCTACTCGATCCACCCGCGGGCGTTCGCTTGGTTCCGGACTTGGAAGCGGCGGCGAAGCGGATCCTGGCTGCCACGGGCGGCGGCGCGCCCGGTTCCTGCGTCCGGCCATACGGGCTGCAGGGCGCGAGGGAGAAGCTTTCGCCGGGGGCCGGTGCGGAAACCGTGGTCGGCGGGTAGACGCGCGCCCGCGCACGGTTCCCAGCGGCGACGACATGCGGGACGGCGCGGCGACGGCCACAGACGCATCTCGCGCGGGGGCGCTGCGCGAGATGCGTGGTGGAAAGCAGCGCACTGGGCGCTTGGGCTTTGTCTAATGGTACGCGCCGCTCGGAGCCGTCGGCGGGGCTACCCGCCTGTGGCCGCGGCCCTGCCTTCCATGCATCGGGATGCGGGCCGACCGTCGAGGGTGGGGCTCCGGCTACTGGTGCTGGCGGCCTTCCGGCGATGGGGGCGCCCGCCGTCGCTGACGGGATACATGAGGGGGAGCGGCACATGTTGACCAAATCGATAAATGCGACACGCTTCGACATAGCATTTGAATACGATCAGCGCGGTCGCGGCATCAAACCTGGCTGTTTAGTGGGTTGCCATGGGGGGGAGTAGGTCAACCCCCTCCAGCAGGACAGCAGCCCCCGCCGCAAGATCGGCTCGCCAAGGGTTGCATTTATGTGTGCGACCCGGATTTTGTCGCCGTCCGTTGTCCAAAATGCAACACTCGCCAGAACATGCGTGTGTCGGTTCGCACGCGTAGCGTCGAATGTGCCCGTCAAGGATGCAACGAGGTCATAAACGTAGGGAGCAACGTGCAGGATGGTGAGCGCCCGGTGCTGTTGATGTCCGACCAGGCTGTTGTTTCTGGCACAACGCTTGCCGATCGAACCGTATTGGCGATGCCCCTCAGCTCGGAGACTAAGTACCGTAGCTTTGGGTTAGCGGTGGCGGTTTCGCGCAGTGCACAGAACGGGTTAGCCGTCGATTCCTGGGCGCTGCCATGGCAGTTACGTGTCATCCCTACGCCAAGTCTCGCTAGACGGATGGGCAGAAGCGAGACGGAGATGCTGACCAAAATCGGAGACACCATAAAGCTAATCATGGGCCTTCAATAGGCGGACAGACCTTGGAGTCGCTAGATCCCCTTCGCCTCACCCATCCCCGGAGCGTACCCAGAGATGTCGGTTGAGCCGTGTATGCCGTGTTCGACGCTCTTCTTGAAGCCATTCGCTTCTAACACGCCTCGGTCCCCTGCTTCATGCCAGGTGCCGCGCCGGCTCACCCGTGGCGCATGCGCATGCGGGTGCGGGTACGCGAACGGGCCGATGCAGCAGCAGGGGACACGGACAACCGCCGCGCCCACCGCTTCCGCCCCGGCGCGCGACGGCAAGACATCCCCGCGCGCACACCCAGGCCCCCAGCCGCGGGGTCAACCGGCGGGGCAAGCGCCACACCTGTGCGCGCACTCCTCGCGACAGCCTCCCGCGTCACGGAAGCAGGCGGCCATCTGCCGCAGCCAGGCGCGGGGGCGATCCGCGGCGGCCCCCCTTTCCTCAGCCAGACGCTCCTCTGACGCCATCCGCCCCGCGACTGCATCAGATGGCGGCGGCGGTGCCCGGTCATTCCGGCGCACCCGGCCCCAGGATGGCTGTGAACTCCTCCATGGAGGCCGCGCCCAGCGCCGCCTTCAGCCAGGCATCCAGGACGGCTATCCGCCTCTCCGCGCGTACCCGCTCCTCGACCGCGATCGGCACGCTGCCCAGGCGTACCCGCAATGCCAGGAGCACCGAGTCCGCCCGGCCCTCCGCCCGGCCCTCCGCCCGGCCCTCTGCGAGCAACTCGACCAGCAGGTCCGGCATCTCGTGCACCTCCCGCATCAGCCTCGCCGCCGCATCCTCGTCCAGCACCCGGCTGGCCAGCCCCACAATCGCAGCCATGCACCCTCGCCGCTCCGCCGCCTCGCCGATCCCCCGGGCGAGCCGCAACGCCTCGGCGGCCGCCGCCTCCATCGACCGCTGCCGC
>JAJZZC010000177.1 GCA_021797775.1 Bacillota bacterium | reverse complement strand
CCCGCGATGCCCCCCCGTCCTCCTGCGGTGCGGCGGAAGGCAACGCTTGGCCCACGCATGGCGCGGAACCCGAGAGAACGCTCCCGTCTCCGCTCGGCTTGGCGTGTCAGCCCAGAGATGCAGCCTGGGCCGGCACACGGGTGGTTGACTCCGCCCAGCAGCCCCTCTATCATACGGTTCGGCGTTAGCACTCGGCTGGAGTGAGTGCTAACAGGACGGTCTGGCGAGGGGGCGGTGGGTGGTGAGCACCAAGCCCGTGGAGAAGGAGGCGACCAAGCTGAACCTGCGACCCTTGGGAGACCGACTGGTTGTCAAGGCGTTGGAAGAGGAGCAGCGGACCAAGAGTGGCATCGTGCTGCCCGACACGGCCAAGGAGAAGCCGCAGCAGGGCAAGGTCCTCGCCGTCGGCAAGGGTGCCTTCGTCGAGAACAGCAAGGAGCGGCGGCCGATGGACCTCCGCGAGGGTGATACCATCATCTTCTCCAAGTACGCGGGCACCGAGGTCAAGATCGAGGGCGAGGAGTACCTGATCCTTAGGGAGACCGACGTACTGGCCATCGTCGACTAGACGGCCGCCACAAGCGGTTCGTCGGGCCCCTTTTGGTCGCCCGCGGGTCGGGCGAGGACAGGTTGCAGGAGGAGGGTGCGCATGGCCGGCAAGCAGATCGTGTTCGACGAGCGGGCGCGGCGCGCGCTGGAGCGCGGCGTGAACACGATGGCGAATTGCGTCAAGGTCACGTTGGGACCCAAGGGACGGAACGTCGTGCTCGAGAAGAAGTTTGGCCCACCGCAGGTGGTCGACGACGGTGTGACCATCGCGCGGGACATCGACCTCGAGGACCCGTTCGAGAATATGGGTGCCCAGTTGCTCAAGGAGGTCGCCACCAAGACCAACGACGTGGCGGGGGACGGGACCACCACCGCCATCGTCCTGGCCCAGGCCATGGTCAGCGAGGGTCTGCGTAACGTGGTGGCCGGGGCGAAGCCCGTGCACCTCAAGCACGGCATCGAGAAGGCCGTGCTGGCGGCCGTCGAGGAGATCAAGCGCATCTCCAAGCCCGTCGAGGACCGCAAGGGCATCGCGGAGATCGCGACCATCTCGGCCAAGGACCCCGAGATCGGCCGCATGGTGGCCGACGCCATGGACAAGGTCGGCAAGGAAGGCGTCATCACGGTCGAGGAGGCCAAGACGCTGGAGACGACCATCGAGGTCGTCGAGGGCATGCAGTTCGATCGTGGCTTCGTGTCGCCCTACTTTGTGACCGACACCGAGAACATGGAGGCCGTGCTGCAGGATCCCTACATCCTCGTCACGGACAAGAAGGTCAGCGCGCTCAACGACATGATCCCGGTTCTGGAGAAGGTCCTGCAGGTCGGCAAGCCCCTGATGCTGCTGGCCGACGACGTGGAGGGCGAGGCCCTGGCCACCCTGGTGGTCAACAAGATCCGCGGTACCATCCAGGCCTGCGCGGTGAAGGCCCCCGCCTTCGGCGACCGGCGCAAGGCCATGCTCGAGGACATCGCCATCCTCACCGGCGCCACGGTCATCAGCGATGACAAGGGCATGAAGCTGGAGAACGCGACGCTCGACTCGCTGGGCCGGGCGGAGCGCGTGGTCGTCGCCAAGGAAGAGACCACCATCGTCGGCGGCAAGGGCGACCAGGCGGAGATCAAGCGCCGCGTGGCTGCGATCAAGCGGCAGATCGAGGAGACGACCTCCGACTTCGACCGCGAGAAGCTGCAGGAGCGCCTGGCCAAGTTGGCTGGTGGGGTCGCGGTGGTCAAGGTCGGCGCGGCGACCGAGGTCGAGCTGAAGGAGAAGAAGCTGCGCATCGAGGACGCGTTGTCCGCCACCCGCGCCGCGGTGGAGGAGGGCGCGGTGCCCGGCGGCGGTGTGACGTACGTGATTGTGCAGAAGGCCTTGGAGAAGCTGCACAGTGACGAGCGCGACGAACAGACCGGCATCGAGATCGTGCAGCGTGCCCTGGAGTTCCCGCTTCGCCAGATGGCGGAGAATGCCGGCATCGACGGGGCCGTCGCGGTGGAGAAGGTCCGCAACCTGCCGGAGGGGCAAGGCTTCGACGCGCTCGCCATGCAGTACGCGGACATGTACGAGAGGGGCATCATCGACCCGGCCAAGGTGACGCGCTCGGCGCTGCAGAACGCCGCCAGCATCGCGAACATGGTTCTCATCACCGAGTCGCTGGTGTCGGACATCCCCGAGAAGGAAAAGAAGCCGGCCAATGGCCAGCCTGGCGCTGGCGGCGGGGACATGGACTTCTGATCGACGGGCATCCCCTCGGCGTGGTGCGCGGGGCCGCGGCGTATCGCCGCGGCCCCTTTTTGCTCAAGCCCGCGAGCGCACTTGCCATGTGGTGAGCCCGGGGAGCGCGAACGGTTGGTCCCCGAGCGTCCACTCCGAGGCTGGCCGTCGCAGCGCCTGAGCCTTGCGTGCGATAGCAGTGCCACCACCGGGGCTTGGGACGCCGAGCCCTTTGCGCCCTAACCCCCCTTGTCAGCCTTTGTGGTCCGTGGGGGCGCCGGGTCGGGCGGGTGGAGGGAGCGCGAGCAGCCACCGTGCGCGTGCGCCGCCTGTCCTCGTTTCCGAACCGTACGTCGACTACCGATAACACCACCAGGGGCAGCAGCCGTTCGCCACCGAACGGGGCTGGTCGACCCGATCGCCGCGTTAACCAGTTCACATGCCCCCCTCGCTACAGGGCGGTACGGCAGCCTCCGTCCGGTGCGCGCAAAGGCAGAGAGACGCTCGCGGGTGCCGTGAGGAGAAGGGCTCGGTTGGGCCCGTACCGACGAACAGGGTGTTCCTCCACACGACAGCGCGCTTTGGGCTTACCTCCCAGGGTGCCTTCCGGGCCGCGCGGTGGCCTTGCGCGCGTCCGAGTCCGCGCTGGATGGCGCACCCGGATCGGGGGCAACATGGTGTAAGTCCCCGCAGGCGGGGCCCCTGCCGCGTGTTCCCAGGGCGACGGGACGTAGCGGCACGCAGGGGGCCATGCCTCGGGGAACGTGCCGGGCTACAAGTGGGGCAACCCTACGTGGGTCGCCGGCAAGGACTGCACCATAGCCCGTACGAATGCCACGCGCGGGGTATGAGAGTTAACGCTATGCCCCGCAAGAATCCCGGACGAGCCGTGATATATGGCTCGTATGGGTCACCGCTGCAGGGTGGTATGGAGGGTTGCGCGGCGCAGAGCGTGGTCGGCTGACCCATGCGGAAGAACGACACGGGACGCGAAGCGTGACGAATGGCGCATGCTGGCAGTCGGGGTAGGGGCATGATATGATGCCCCGGGTCTTAGCCATGAGTTCCAGTTACGGTTTTCAAGCGGGTGGCCCAGGGTTGCAAGGACAAGGGTCGGCAAAGGGAGGATAGACGCATGTCCGTCTTGTCGCTCGTTTCTGTACCTGCTCGCCGGCACGGCTCAACGCGCGTGGCGGTGCTGGGTGTGGCGCTGGCGGTATCGATGGCCGCTCTCGCCGGTTGTGGCAGCACCCCCACCAAGACCCCGTCCACCTCCAGCAGCAAGGCTTCCACGACTTCGGCCGCCTCCAAGACGTCCACCGCTTCCAAGACCTCTGGCAGCTCCAGCGGTGCGAGCCCGACGAGTTCGACATCCAGCAGCTCTATCCCGCCCGCGGCGTACACCACCGCGCAACTCATCAAGTATTACACGCCAAAGGGCGCGCCCGTGACGCTCACATCGGGCCAAGCCCAAAGCATCGCGGTCAACGACTTCTACTTTGACCCCAACACCTTGACTGCGTCTCCGGGCGCGCGGGTGGTTCTTAACCTGAAGAATGCCTCTGCTCTGGAACACACCTTTACCCTCCCCGTCGCTAAGGTCAACGTGTCGATCCAGTCGGGCGGCAGCGCGACAGTGAGGTTCACCGCGCCCAGCAAGCCAGGGACCTACTACTTCTACTGCTCGGTCCCGAGTCACGCCGCACTGGGCATGGTCGGTAAGCTCACCGTGAAGTGATGCCGGCGCCGCGTGTGCGAGCCAGGATCGGCCCGTGCGCAGAACGGAGGCCCTCGCCTGTACCCGGCGGCGGCCTCCGTTCCGCGCACAGGCCCACCCCTCTCCCTCCCCGTGTGTGAGCCAAGGGTCAGGGGCACCGTCCCCTGGGAGCAGTGCGCGTGACCTGCGGGGTGGGCGGCGTGCTGCGGCGCGCCGGACCGGGTCCTCGCCCCCGCGCGGGAGCGGTCTCCGCCACCCGGTTCCCCGGCTATCGTGCGTACCGCTGCCGGTGGCGGAACGCGGCCAGGAGGGGCACGACTGGCGGTGGCGTGCCCGAGACCGGCACGATCCGGGAGGCCCCGCGGTGGTCCCTGGCCGCCGCGGTCACCGGTACGCCGGCCACCACCGGTGGTTCGCCATGTCTGACCGGGGTTGCCCTGTCCGTCGCACCTTGGCGTTCTTACGCACCTGCGCGTGCTCAGCGCGCGGACGCAAGGCTGCTCCGCTCCACCTTTGCGGGACTCCGACCGCGCTCGCGGGAGCGTGCCCGTGGCGAGCCAGCGCGGCCCCCGTCCGCCCCTTTGCATCGGTAAAGCCCATACCGCTGAGATAGGCGCGGTACATGTGGGCGATGGAGACTGGCGGCGGGCAGGTTGGTCGGAAAGCTACCCGATGTCGGACGTGGGCTTGCGCGCCCTGCTTGGTCAGCGCGCAGCGGCGCCGGACGACGGGAGCCCCCGGCCGTCAGGGTTCAGCCGTGGCGGTCCGTACGGTCGCAGGGCGTACGTCGGGGACAAACGCAAACAGCACGAGCCCGGCCAGGGCCGCAACGGCCACGGCGCCGAACATGCCCGTGAAACCGCGCCATCCGTGGGCCAGGGTCAAGAGGACCGGCCCCGCCGCCATGCCCGACGCGCGGAAGACCGCCGCCACGGCCAGGGCTTCCGCGGCCTGCTCGTCACGGTAAAGGGCTAGCGCCATGCGGTTCAGGGGGGCGCCCATGGTGAACGCGGTAGAGACGCCGAACGCGACCATGGCGAGGAAGAAGACGGCGAGGCTGGTGCGCGGCCATGCCAGGAGCACCCCTCCCGCGACACCGGCGACCAGGCCGGCCTGAAGCACCAGCCGTGGGCCAATGCGATCGGCCATCACGCCGGCGACCCCTGCCAGGACAGCGCCGGAAAACGCCGCCGGCATCAAGGCCACACCCGAACTCAGCACGGAGAATCCGAGTTTTTGCTGCGCCAGCGTTGGCACGAAGACGGCGGCGGACATGCCGATGCCGATGAGCGAAGCCCCGGTGAGCATGGCCAGGCCCGACGGTCGACGGAGGGGGTGCGGGTCCAGGAAGGGGGTGCGGGCGCGGCGCTGTCGCCAGGTGAACACGGCGACAAGGGCTACGGCCCCGGCCGCAAGGAGCCAGCGTGCCGTGCCGGGCACCACCAGGGCCATGAGCGCCGCCGCGAGCATGCCGGCGAACGCCGCGCCCCCGTACCAGTCCGGGATGGGGCGGGCTGAAACCGAGGAGGCGGGCAGGCGGCGGGACAGCCAGGCGACACAGGCCGCGAACGGGACGTTGACGAGGAAGATGGCGCGCCAACCGAAGAACTGGCCGAGGAAGCCTCCGACGTTGGGCCCCACGATGGCGGCCAGGCCGAACGCGGCCCCGAAGAGGCCAAGGGCCATGCCCCGGCGCTCACTGGGGAACTGGCCAATCCCTTCGGCCTGGGCGTTGGGGTATACGGCTCCCGCGCCCGCGCCCTGCAGCGCCCGGGCGAGCAGGAACAGCCAGAAGGCCCGGCTTGCCAGGGCCACCGCCGAGGCGACGGCGAAGGCGGCCACGCCCCAGACGAATACGCGCCGCCGCCCGTAGCCGTCGCCGAGCGCGCCGGCCATGACCGTGCTGCCCACGTAGGCCACGGTATAGGCGGTGACGGTCCAGGCCACCCAGGGAAGCGAGACCCCGAAGCCCCGGGCGATCAATGGGAATACCGGGCCGACGACGTTGGTGTCCAGTGCCCCGATGAAGACCCCCGCCAGGTAGACGCCGAGAACGCGGAAGTCGGGCCCCGGCCCGCCGCGCGTTCCCGCGGCGACTCGGTTTCCCGCGCGCAGGCTCGCCCCCCCCTTTCGGCCCGGCGGTGCCCCCCGGGCGAGGAGCGCCGGGGCACTGCCTGCCGTTCGATGGCCGCACCCCGCCCGCGAGCCGAGCGCACGCAACCCTGCGCAGGATGCCCGCGCCCCGCATGGCGGCCCCCGCAGACCATACGTCAAACCGCACGGGTGGCCAAGCACCGTTCGCCCGACCGCCGTCCGGACGCCACGGATGCCTCTGCCCGGCCAGAGCGGGTACGCGGGGAAGGGCGGTCGACACTCCGGGCCGCCGTCCCGGCCGCGCCGACCGCCCCCCCGCAGGGCGCCGCATCCCGCCTGGCGGCCGGCGGCCAGGGCCCCTGACGAGCCCGTGGCGCGGGCGGTCGGTCGCGCCTGGAGACGCCGCGGGCACCCGTCCCAGCCCGGGGGCGCACGGCCGCACCCCGACCTGGCGCCGGGTGCGGCGGCCCTGAAGGCGCGGGGCGGGCCTCGATGCGCTCGCGCCCATGGTCCGGGCTCGTGCGCCGCGGCGCTCATAGCGGATGGACGTCGAGCACCATCGCGGCGAAAAGGGCTGTCAGGTAGAGGAGCGAGTAGCGAAAGGTCCGCTTCGCCCACTTGACATCCGGATCCCGCTCGCCCAGGAGGGCGACGGTGAAGGCGACGAAGCCGGCCCCTAGCACCGCGGCAACAGGCAGAAACACCCAGCCCACGGCATGCGTCAAGTACAGTGTCACGGAGGCCGGCAGCAGCAGGACCGCGTAGACAAGGCTTTGCCACTTGGTCGCGCGTTCCCCCCGCGCCACGGGCATCATCGGGATGCCGGCACGGCGGTAGTCCTCCTGCCGGTACAGGGCCAACGACCAGAAGTGGGGCGGGGTCCAGAGAAAGACGATCAGGAACATCAGCACGGCGGCGACGCCGATCGTCCCGGTGACGGCCGCCCAGCCCACCAGCGGCGGAAAGGCCCCGGCGCCGCCTCCGATCACGATGTTTTGTGGGGTGCGCCTCTTGAGCCACATCGTGTAGATCAGCACGTAGTAGAGAAACCCGCCCAGGGAGAGCAACGCGGCCAACCAGTTGGTCCCCAGGCCCAGGACGGGCAGCGAGACCGCCTGGCACAGCAGACCGAACGCTAGGGCGCGGGCAGGCGACAGGCGGGCCGCGGGCAGCGGCCGGTCGCACGTTCGCGCCATCAAGGGATCGATGTCGCGGTCGTACCACATATTCACGGCATTGGCTCCGCCCGCGGACAGGGCCAAGCCCAGCATGGCCCACACAGCCAGATGCCATGGCGGCAGGCCATGGTCTGCCACAACCATGGCGCAGTACCCCGTGATCAGCAGGAGCAATACGATGCGCGGCTTCCACAACGCGAGGTAGCTGGAGGCGGTGGCCAGCGCCCGCTGGAGCGCCGCCTCCGGTAGCGATGGCCCCTGCGCGACGGCCACCTGGTTCAGCCCCAACGGGGTCATGCGGTCAACCGCCCCCATGTCATCGAGTGCGAAGGCTCCGCCACCCGTTCCCGCACCGTGGCCTGTCCGCGCATAGGGCGGACACCGGCCCGCCGGAAGCTGCGGCGCCCGGGCCCTCGCGTCGGTCGCGACCCACCGGGCTCGGGCCTCCCGCGGGGCCGGGCTCCGCGCCGTCCAGGGGAGCGTGCCGGTCGCGCCCAGGCGCGGCCGAGCGCGAAACGCCTCCCGAATTGCATGATCATACTCCCCGCGTGCCGATCAGCAAGGGCACGTATCGCCAGCGTCAGGGGAGGTGGCAATGTCTGGAAGCAACCGGATGCCCGCTGCGGCCAGACGGGGCGGGGGGCCTGGCGTGCCAGACCGGCAAGGGGCCGCGCGGAGGCGCGGCTGCTGCGTGAGGCCGGGATCCCGGCTGAGATCGGGGACCGGAGCAAAGGGGCCGACCCATACGCCCTCCCCGGACCGTCGGGACGGGGACAGACGGGACCCTCGGGTCGAGACGGTTCCGGCCGTTCTTCGCCGTGCGTGGCGCGCCCCCCCGGGGCTCAGGTCCCGCCCCCGCCGCACGGCCCAGGGGCGGCAGAGCGGCCCGTTGGCGCCCCTCCTCCCTGTCAAGCGCGCCGAGGCCGCGCCCGTCCCATCCCGGGTCGGCGCCGCGGAAGCCCGGCACTGCGCCCTGGCCGCGGAGAGGGGCGCGCGCCGCCGGCGCGCATCCCCCCTCCGCGGCGGGAGCCGGCAGGCGCTCCGCGACGCCCCGCACCACGGACGGCCCAGACGGGCGCGGTTCCCACCATGGTCGAGAGCACGCCTTGAGCGATGTTCGCCGCGCGCGCATCCCGCCAGCGGTGCTGACGTCACCGTCCTGGGACGGACCACGCAGACGGGAACCCGCGGTTCTGCCGCAGCGCCCGCCACCCTGCCGGGCGAGCCGACCGGGGCGCCGTCCTGGCCACCGCGGTCCGAGCCGTGCCCGGCGAGCAGGGTGCCTCGCGTTACAGGCACGGCCGTCGATCGCCCAGGCGTGGTGGTTGGGCCCCCCGAACTCGAGTGACACGACGGGGGCAGCGATGTGGCGCTGCCGATGGCACCGGGTTGGTGCCGGCGGCGCACGAGCCCCACTTCAGGCCGGAGGACTCGTGCCGGCGGCCTACCGTCAGTAGTCAGTAGGGAAGGAGTGGGCGAGCCGGGAGGGTCCCGCATGGCCCGCGAGGCCGGCGCTCAGGGTGGGCCCGACCGGGGGGGGGCCAACACTCCGTCCCCGCCCGTATTCGCGGAAGCAGGTGGTTTGACGGCGCCGTCCCGAGCCGGCACCATGGGCGGGCGGCGCGTGCACCCGGCCCGCGGCCTGAGGGCGGGGGCCCTGAGGGCGGGCCGCCGCAGGGAATGCTCCCCGGCCGCGTCGCCGGCAGGATCGCCGGCCAGGGGGACGAAGCGCCCGGGGTGGGTCAGGGGATGGTGGGCGCCGTTCTGGCGTACCGGCCGCGCCGGCCCTCCCCCCACCGGACGGAACGGGTCTGGGAAGGGCTGACGCCGCCGCATGTGGGTGATCGGAAAGCTCCGGTCCTTCTGCGTGACCTATCGCTGGACGCTCTATGTCTCTGTGGTCATGCTTGCCTTGGTGACGGCGATGAACCTTGTGGTGCCCTACCTCACCGAGGCGCTGATCAACGGCGTCCTGAAGGGGCATCATTGGGGGCGGCTGTGGCCGATCGCCGCCGCCGTGCCGGCCCTAGCCTTCGTAGGTGGGCTGCTGAACTTTGGTCAGGCCTACTACAGTTCCCTGTTCGGGCAGAAGTGCACCTATCGGCTGCGTGAGGCTCTGTACGCGCGGCTGCAGCATCACGGTTTCGAGTATTACGACCGGGAGCACACCGGCAACCTGATGCAGCGCCTGACCGGCGACGTCGAGGCTTGGCGCATGTACCTCAGCCAGGGCATCATCAGCGCCTGCAACTTCGTGTTTAACGTCGGCTTTGGCCTTGTCGTCATGTTCTCCCTCGATGCGCGCCTGACCCTCCTGACGCTGATATTCATGCCGTTTCTGGGGGGCGTCGTGCTGCGCTTCGACCGGAGGGTGCGACCCGTCTACACGGCGATCCGCCGAGTCATGTCCAGTCTCCAGACCGTAGTCCAGGAGAACATCGTCGGTGTGCGTGTGGTCAAGGCGTTCGCGCGCGAACCGTATGAATTGGAGAAGTTCCGCGCGCAGAATGAGGAATACCTGCGCACCAACCTACTTGCCGGCTACCAGCAGGCGGTCAATATCCCGCTGATGCAGCTCCTGGGCAACGCCTCGGCCGTCGTGCTCCTGTGGGTTGGCGGCATGCAGGTCATCCAGGGCCGTCTGTCCCTCGGGGCCCTGGTCGCGTTCTTCGGCCTGCTCGGTTACCTGACGGGTCCCACCCAACAGCTGGGCTTCCTGGTCAACCTGTACGCCCAATCCCATGCGGCCGAACAACGCCTCCTGGAGATCTTGGACACGCCGGACCTGGTGCGGGACCGGCCGGGGGCGATGGCTCTTCTGCCCCCTATAGCCCGGGGGCACGTGCGCTTGGAGCATGTGAGCTTCCGTTATCCAGGGGCCAAGACGCCCGCGCTGGTCGACGTGTCGCTGGACGCGCCGCCGGGTACGGTGGTGGCGCTCTTGGGCACCACCGGCGCCGGTAAGACCACCCTGGTCAACTTGATTCCCCGTTTTTACGACTGTGAAAAGGGGAGTATCCTGATCGACGGCCACGACGTACGCGAGTGGACGCTGTCCAGCCTCCGCCGCCAGGTTGGCTTCGTCCCGGGGGAGACGTTTCTCTTTTCGGCGAGCATCATGCAAAACATTACCTACGGGCGCCGGGACGCCTCGCTGGAAGAGGTGCGGCGCGCGGCGGCGATGGCGCAGGCCGACGAGTTCATCAGTCAGCTGCCTGAGGGATACGACACGGTTGTCGGCGAGCGTGGTCTGGGCCTGTCCGGCGGGCAACGCCAGCGCATCGCCATCGCGCGCGCCGTCCTGTACGCCCCGAGCGTGCTGGTCCTTGACGACGCGACCTCAAGCGTCGACCTGGAAACCGAGTTTGAGATCCAGCAGGCGCTGGAGGCGGCCATGGCAGGGCGCACGACCTTCATCATCGCGCACCGGCTCAGTTCGCTGCGCCGCGCCGACGAGATCATTGTGCTCGACCACGGCCGGGTGGTGGAGCGCGGCCGCCACGAGGATCTGCTGCGCGGCCAAGGGTTGTACAGGGAGCTGTTCGACATCCAGTTCCGCGACCGGGACGCGCTGCGCGCCCGCCCGGGCGCCGCCGGGAGGGTCGGCACCGTTGAAGGCTGAGACGGGAAGCGGCGTGGGTGCGGACGTCGCGGACGGCGCGGGGGATGCGCGTGGCGCGCTGCGTCGCGCGTGGCGGGGCGGCATCGGCGCGGTGGAGCGCTGGCTGGGCGAGGTGCCGCCGGCGGCCCGGGGGACGGAGCGCTTCTCCTACCGCGATGACGAGGAGATCGAGCGACCGTTCAACTGGGCACAGATGCGCCGCCTCCTGTCCTACATGCGTCCCTACCGGGCGCTGACCCTGTCCGCCCTGGTGGCCATGCTGTTGGCCGCCGCCATGCAACTGGCGCGGCCGTACATCCTCGCGCTCGCCATCGACGTCATCGTACCGCCCCACGCCCACCCGCTCCCTCTGGCGCGTCGCGTGCATCTGCTGGACCTCTACGCCGTCGCCTA
>JAJZZC010000176.1 GCA_021797775.1 Bacillota bacterium | reverse complement strand
TCGAGACAAGCGGTCCCGGCCCGTGGGTCAACCATTTGGCCTGCCCCGTTCCAGGGACTCCGGGAGGTGCTGAAGAGCATGCCGTTGCCGCAAGAGCTATATGAGGACCTGCGGAAGGAGTTCCTGGCGGAGGGCCGGACGGAAGGCCGGGCAGAGGGCCGGGCAGAGGGCCGGACGGAAGAGGCGCGTGCAGGGCTCATCAAGGTCTTTACACTCCGTCTGGGGCCGGTGCCGGAAGCGGTGCGGCGGGTGGTCGAGGGAGAGCTAGACCTTGAAAAACTTGAACACTGGTTGGAGGTGGTGGCGCGGGCCGGGGATGCGGCGGAGGCCGGGCGTGCCATCCTCGGTTCTCGGTGACAGCGGCCGCGAGTCAGGGCCGCGTCCTTCTGGGCGAGTCGCTTGCGCCACAGGCGAGTGCGGGCGCAGGCCGAATTCGGCGCGTACGGCCGTCAGTGCCCCCGTGACCCCACGGGTGCAGCGGCGGCATCGAGGCGCCGAACCTGTACGCGGCAAGCGGTGGCAGGCGCGAGCGGAACGGCGTACCGCTCCGAAGTCACCCCCGCTCGTGGCGCCATCTGGGCGAAGGCCCCCGCCGGAATGACGCCACCCTGTGGCAGGGACCAGGATGGCAGGAGGCAGGCGGCCGGTGCGGAAGTCGAACGACTCCGGCAGCGGCATGCGACCCCCGGGGCGGCTCAGCCCGTGAAGGCCGCGAATCGCCGCAGCACCGGTTCCCCGGCGGACTCCAGGCAGCGCCAGCGCACCGCGTCCATGGTCAATGCGCGTGCCAAGCGCTCGATGCGCCTGTGCCCCACCGAACTACCGGCACAGAGTTCCCGCCACGCACCATCTGGCGTCCGCCCCTCGACTACCCAACGCCGGACGCGCTCGCCGTGGGCGATGTCTTCCATCAACACGATGTGATCGACCGCCATCGGCCCGCGGAGAGCGAACTCCATCTCGGCCCCGCGTCCGGCCGCTGCCGGCGCACCGGGCGGGAACCGCTGGCCCACCAAGGCGCCCAGACCCTCCAGGGCCAGCACATCCGCTTCCGGCACGAGGCCCCGGTCATCGACCACCATCCCGAGCAGCAGATTGGAGTTCCTGCCGACGGATCGGTAATAGGACTCCAACAGGTGCTCGGCCGGAAAGACGGCCGCGTCCTCCCCGGCCCGCCAGAACCATCCCCCCTGGAACGAGCGGCGGCCGTCGCGACCCGGCATGTCCGATTCGGCGGGGGCCCAGACGCTGCCGCCGGCCACCCCTCCGCCGCGTGGCGGCGGCGCGCTGATCACCATACTCCAGCAGCGTCCGTTCCAGCGCCGCGACGCCGCGCGCGCGCACCGCCGGATCCGGGTCGGTCAGCGGGTACTGCCAGTGCAGGCTGCAATTGAAGCAGCGGCGTTCCGTGCAGAACGCGTCGCTTGAGGAATCGGAGCCGCTGATCGGTCAACGGATGGTACGGGTGAGTGATCGCGACAGATTCCGGAGGGTGATTGAGACTACTAGACCGTCCCAGAAGTCCGTTCCACCACGCGAGGCCGCACGGGCCTGTATGGCGCGCAGGCCGCGGTGGGTATGCGCGCGAGGGGCACCCGGGACGAACTTGCGACACCGTGTACTAGGTGCTCCTGCACTAATGGTGCCAGCGCCACGTCCTGCCGCCGTGTGCCGCGGGGGAGCGGGGTGCGGGCAGGCACCCCGCTCCCCTGCCTCCAGGGTGCACCGCCCGCCAGCGGCCAGGGACAGGACGGTCAGCCCGTCCGCCTGCTGCACGGGGAGGTCGCGCCCTTCCCCGTCCCGCACCGCCCCCACCGTCTGGCCGCGGGGCAGGCGCACACGGTGGCTCCCATCCCGGCTGGCCCGCAGGGTGGCGGCGGCCAGGCGCCCGTCCCGCCAAGACAGGTCGACCTCCGGCGGATCGGCCTGCCGCCGGATGAGTGGTACGTGAACCCGGCGCCGCACGGCCGCCTCGACAGCGGCCGCGGCCGTTTGACGATCTCCCGCATGCTGCCGGCATGGGGGCACGAACTGATCGAGCTGCGTTCGCTGACCGAGCACCGGCGGCTGCGCGAGGGCGGCGAGCCGGACGGCCCCAGCCCCGCGCCGACCGCCGCCGAGGGCCGATGACCTCGTGTGCGCCAGCGGGGCCGGCGGATGGCCCCGCCGCTGGCGGATGAAGAGATCCGCCCACACCCCATGGCCGTGGCGGTGGCAGGCCGGCGGAGCAGTCGGCTCTGGCGGGCGGCGCCAGAGGCGTGTGTCCTCGGGATCGAGGCGCGCACCCCCTTCGACAGCGGCGATCCGAATGGAGGAGATCGCCACTGCCGCGGAGACCGCAGCCCTCTTGCGCCGCCACCCCGGCAGCCGGTTTCTGCTGTTCCCGGAGGACCGCGCACACCCGATTGGCGTGCGCGCGGATGTGCCGCTCCGCCGGGCGCAGCGCGGCGGAGCGGCCGAATTCACCGCTCAGGCGTGTCCCAGGGAGTTCTTCGTGTTTCAGCCAGACTTTCGCAGTGAGGCGGCCGGTCGCCTTGGTGCCGAGGGGCTGGCCCCTGACCACGACCTCACCCGCTCGCGTCGCCGGCTCCTGCTGCGCGGCGGCGCCCGGCTGACACTGCGAGATTCAGGTTCAGATCGGGGTCGTACCTATTCGGTGAACTGCGTTGGGACCGCTACATCTGGTGGGTCGGCGGCACTTCCGCGGCGAGCGTGTACCATATCTAGTGGCTTGGCACGCACTTCACCGTATGCTTACTCGGGGTCGATGCGGCCCGACAGGCGTTGACCGACGGACGCCAGGCAGCGCCAGGGCACCGAGTCCATGGTCAACGAGCGTGCCAACCGCTCGATGCGCCTGTGCCCCACTGAACTACCGGCACAGAGTTCTTGCCACGCACCATCTGGCGCCCGCCCCCCGACCACCCGAAGAGGCGATGGACGTCGTCGGGAGGATGCCGCGCCGCCGCCCCGAACTCGTGAAGGCTTGACGCGAGGAGGCATGGAAGGTCGTGGCAGAAGCGGATGCAGGCGACGAGGGTTACGCGTCTGCACAGGCGAAAGGGGCAGTTGGCGGGCGAGGAGGCAGTGACCGCAGCACGATGCTGCTCCGCAAGGGCGATCCGGTGGCGGTAGCAACCGTTCGCGCGATCCACGAGGGCGACGTGGAGGCACTCCGCCGACTGTTGCATGACAACGCCGGGCTGGCGGCAGCCCGGACCGGGGACGAGAAGGGCAGATCGGGGGCGTTGTTGCACGCGGTGACTGATTGGCCGGGGTTCTTTCCGAATGCCGCGGAGGTCGTACGGCTGCTGATCGGCGCCGGTGCCGACCCCAACGCTCGCATCGCGGGGTCCTTTCACACGGAGACGCCCCTGCACTGGGCGGCGAGCACCGATGACCTGGAGGTGGCCGACGCCCTGATTGAGGGTGGGGCGGACATCGACGCGTCTGGAGGCTCGATCGGTAGCCCGGTGGAGAATGCGGTGGGATACGGATGCTGGCAAGTGGCGCACCGGTTGGTGTGGGCGGGCGCCAAGGTCACCCATCTCTGGACCGCAGCGGCTCTGGGCCTGATGTCGCGGGTCGAAGAACTCGCTGCTACAGATCCCGGCCCTGGGACGGATGAGATCAACCACGCCTTCAACCAGGCCTGTGCCGGCGGGCAGCCACGGGCGGCAGCGTACCTGTTGGAACGGGGCGCCGACCCACAGTGGACCCCGGACTATGCCAAGGACCGCACAGCCGCGAAGGCCGCGATCGGCGGCGGCACGCGCTGGGGTATCCTGCAAGACTGGCTCAGGGAGCGGGGACTGGCCCCCAGGGATGAGAAGTAGCAAGAGGACGGGCCACCCTTCGCGCACGGACCGCGAATGCTCCCGGGAGGGGCGCGACGGCCGCCTACCACCCCCATTCCCGACCGCTGCGGGGCAGGTAGCCTCGCGGCAGGGCGCCGCGTGTGGTGGATAAGTGCCGGCATACAGTCTTGGAGACTACACACTGGCGCCAGACCAGATGGGTCACAGGGAAGAGAGAGTTTGGACGCTGAATCACCGTCACCTGCTGTTGTGCTTCAGCCCCAATGACTGGCGGGTACTCGATGTGGCGCCCTTCATCGAGTATGCCCCTGCTTTCCGGCATCTCAACCCCGCTGGGCACGGATTCTCGATCGTGGGGGTTGAGGATGACGCCGTTTCTTGGTCGGACGGGCCCGCGCTCGATCCTGACGTGTGTTACTGGGAAAGTGTGCCCGCAGTGCGATGGTTCGACACTCGCTCGCCTAGCCGCAGGGCGGGTGGCACAGCCGGTGGGCCCGCGTCCCGAGCGTCGAGAAGAGCCGCACCCAAAGGGGATCGTCCGATGCAACGTCTTGCCGCGGTTGCCTCGGTCCTGTTGCTGCTGTTCGCGCCCTGCGCGGGGGCGCGCGCGGCGGCGCCCACCGCGACCGGATCTACCGCGGGGCCCATTTGGGCCGCCCAGCTCGCCTGGTCGCCCGCCGGTGCGCCCATGTTTCCCGCCGTCCTGGCGGCCTGGCCGGAGAGTACCTTCGCCCAGTTGGCCGCCCGCGGGATCCATTACGCGGAGATCAATATGGAATGGTCGGCCGTCGAGCCGTCTCCGGGTCAATTCACCTTCCAGACTCTGAGTCTGGACTTGGCGAACGCCGCCCAGGCCCATGTCCGCCTCATACCGATCTTCTGGTATGCGGTGTGGGGGGGAAACCCTCCGCCCTGGATCAACCAGTACGACATCGGGAGCAACGGGGCAACCTCACAGGTCCCCACCTGGTGGAGCAGTTTCAACCGCCACGCATACTTCACCTACGTGACCCAGACCATCGCGCACATCAAGAGCAGCCCGGGATTCGGTGGCGCATTCCTTGACTATGGCTGGTTGGATTACATGTGGGGACCAGGACCGGGTAGCGGGCAGAGTGTCAATGGGTACGCCCCGCAGGACATCGCGCGCTTCCATGCCTGGCTGCCCACGCGCTACCATTCACTGGCGGACTTCAACCGGATGTATGGAACACAATATGACAGTTGGCAGGCCGTTCCGGCCGCCGACCCCGGACAACCACTATTCTCCGTGTACCAACATTTTCGTGCCTGGAGCGTGGCCGAGACCTATGGCCGGCTGACGGCGCTCGTCCGCCAGCAGACCTCCGCCCCCCTGTACTATTACTGGGGCGGCGGCTTTGGTGGCGCCGGGACGGCGTTCAACCTGCCGGACACGTTCTTTCAGCTCGCGCGGCGCTACCACGTGACCGTGGTGCTGGACGACGCCGACCACACGGGCCTCGCCCTGCTCTTCGGCAGCCTGGCTCGGGCGTATGGCGTGCGCCTGTTCGAGGAGTGGACTCCCCGTGCGAGCGGCCTGCACGCCGAGATCGTCGAGTTTCTCGGCCACTACGGCTTCGGCGCGCCCAACGAGGTGGGCATGGATTTCTTCCTATATCAGGGTGGACGCGAATACACCGTAGGCTTTCCGCAATACGTGCGCTGGATCCCCGTGTTGAGTCGCATCCACGGCGCCTACCCCCTGCAGCCGGTCGCCGTTTACGTGTCGTACACCTCGGCCTTCGATTACCCACAGGCCCTGTCCGGCATGTCCGAACGTCTGGCGGGGATCTGGCGCGCCCTGCCCCTGGCCTTCACGGTTGTCACGAACCAGGAGGTCGCCGCGGGCGTCGTGCGCCTTCAGCAGTTCCGGGCGGTGCTGCCCCTGAACGGCGGCAGCGGCCCGACGATCACGGCCTACCGGCGTCACGGCGGCCGCGTGCTGGACCACGCCTGGCAGCTCGCGCGGTACGCATCGCCCTACGTCACGCTGGACCCCCTGAGTGAGGGGGTTGAGGTCGTGCCCACGGTGGATCGGGCGGCCCGCACGGCCTGGATGACGCTCACCGCGTGGGAGAGCATCTGGCGATACCGGCACGGCGTCGCCATCATCCGCCTGGCGGGCCTCGGCCTCCCGCCCGGCCGCTACCACGTGGTCGACGCGGCCACGGGGGCGCCGATCCCCAGCTACCCGTCGCCGGCGGAACTGCGCGTGCCCCTCAACATGACGCCCGGGCAGATGCGGGTGTGGGAGGTGTTGCCGGGCCCTGGCGCCACGTTGGCTCAGCCGCCTCGCGTCCCGAGCGTGGCGGAGGCGGTGCTGCCCTACTTCGGTGGCTGAAGGCGTGCGTGACACGAGCCCGTTCGACAAGGCCCGCCGCCTCCTGCGAGCGGTAACCGGCGCTGGCCCGTCGGCGGCAGCGTCGCCCCGAGCAGGCGGCCCGCATCCGCGCAACGGTAGAAGATGCCCAGCGAGATGCCCAGACGCCGCGCCCCTGCGCTGTGGGGATCGGGTGTGCTCCTGCCGTCCGTCCCTCCCCCTCCTCCCTCTGGCGGAGGCGGTCTATCAGGGACGGGTCTGCCCGCGTTTCGCCCCCCTCCGGCGGTGGGCGAGACGGGCCCGCCGTAGCGCGATCGCGGCGATGCCCGGATTCTCGGGCCGGCCCCCGATTCAAGGTCCGTTAACACGAAGGCGACAAGGGATGCCGGTCTGTCGTAGAACGGGGAAGGTCACCGTGCGGCACACTGCGCGGCGGGCCGGCCGCCCCGGCGGCGCCCGCCGCGTCCTTCCGCTTGGTGCGCCGTCCCCCGCTGCGCACCCTGGGGGGGCGTCCATGGCGTCCTGGCGGTCCCCTTGGCGCGGCGGGGCTACCGCGGCGCGCGGGTGTGGCGCGCAAGGGGCCCAGCCGGCCCGCGCGGGTGTCGTGGGTCTGCCACGCCGCGCGGACGGCGCGGCCAGCCGGCCCGTGCGGCCAGGGCCAGGAGACCTTGGGGCACAGGGGGTTGGTCGCAGCCAAGCGATTTGGTGCGGATGACGTCCAGGAGAATCCGTTGGGCTCGACTGGGGAAACGGAACACTTGGTCAGGGTGGTGCGAGGGGCACGCACGGGGCCGGGGGAGAGGGGTTGTCGCGGCGCGAGCCGGCGGTGAGGCGGGAGCGGTCATCGCGCTAGCGGCGGGGGCCACGGGCCGAGCAGCCTCAGCCCGCCGGACCCGGGGGGAACCCGCGGCGTGGGTGGTCTGTGAAGGGCAACGGCGCACTGGTCTTGCGGTACGTGGCGGGCTCCCCGCGGTCGGCTGAGCGCCGCTAGCCGAGCGTGTGCCCATGTTTCCGGGAACGGCTTGGACCCTGAGTCGCGACAGAGGATGGTCAGGCGGGGAGAGGCCGGTCGGTTCCGTCTAGCGGGCGCCGCCACGGGATGCCCGGGCTGGCGGACCCGCCCTGGAACGGTCCGCCGCACATGGGGGAGGGCGGGGGGTGGCGAGGGCGTTACCGGGGGCGGCCCCCTCTGCCCGGCGTACGGCCCCCACAGGGGGGCGTGCCACCCGCGGCGCCGGCGCCACGCCGTCCGGCCGCCGGTGGCGGCTGCATCCCGCGCTCGCCGCGGGCCTCAGCGTCGCGGCGGTCCTCCTCGCCATCCCCCGCTTGGCGCTCGGGTACCTGCACATCCTGCAGCATACCGGCATGGGCTCCCGTACCGACTTCGCCTGGATGTACTACGCGATGCGCGTGGTCTGGCTCCGGTTGCAGGGTCGACTCGGGTCGTCGGCCCTCTACCGTCTGGCCAGCCAGCGGGCCTGGATGCGCGGACAGCGCATCCCGTTCTCCGGCCTCGACCTCTACAGTTATCCGCCCCAGTTCGCCGTGGCCTTTGCGCCCTTGGCGGCCCTGGGCTACCGCGCGGCGCGCACGGTCTGGACCTTGCTGAGCCTGGGGTGGTTCTTGGGCGGCGTGGGCTTCGCCTGCGCGCTGGCAGACGTGCGGCGCGATTGGCGCGTTTGGGCCCTGCTGGCCGGGGTCGGCCTCGCGTGCTTCCCCGCCCTGACCACCTTCTTTTGGGGTCAGACCGATACCCTGATCCTCTTCGTCACGGCGGCGGCCCTCTGGTTCATCTATCGTAGCCGGTGGCCGGCCGTGGGCGGTGCTCTCCTGGCGCTCGGGACGCTGTTCAAGCTCACCCCGGCCATCATCCTGGCCTACTACGCCGCCCGCTGGGCCCTCGGCCGTGCGTGTGACCGTCTGCGCGTGGGCGGACGACGCCCGGAGGACCGATCCCGCTTGGCGCGCGACCGCGCGGTGGTCGTCTCCGGGATCGCGACCGCCTGTGCGGTGACGGCGCTGAGCGCGGCGGTCCTGGGGTGGGGGCCGTTCGTCGCCTATCTCACCCAGGTGCTGCCCCAGGTCCAAAAGGTGGCGCTGGCCGTCGGCCCGGCCCCCATGGAGCAGTCGCTGCGCGGCGTGTTGCTCCTGTTCGTGCGTCCTGGCCCCGGACCACGCGTGGCGGTGGACCTGCTGAGTGTCGGGGCCGTGGCCGGCCTCCTGGCGGTGGACCTGCGCCACCCGCGCGGTGATCCGCGGGGGGAGGCGGCCGGGGTCGCGCTGCTCTCCCTGGTGTGCGCGCCCTCGCTGGAGGGACACCACTTCGTGGTCACCGCGCTCCCGGAGGTGGTCGTCGGCGGTTGGCTGCTCCAGCGGCGCGACGCGCCACGCTGGGCGGTGGCGGTGGCCTGGGCGGCGTACGCTGCCGCCGTGCTGCTGCTCACGGTGCCGGGCTATCCCTTCTTACCGCGCATCGGCCGCCCGCTCTGCGCCCTCTCCGGCCACCCCGCCTGGATCACCGGCGGGCACGTGGTCGCCGTGGCCTGCGACGGCCAGCACCTCTGGTCCGTGCTGCTGCTCTATGCGTTGGCGCTCTACGCCGTTGCCGTCCGGCGCCCCCGCCGGGGGCGCGGCGTCCCCGTACCTGGGTGGCCCGTCCGCCCCACCAAGCCGCGGCGGGTGTCCCGCGTGCCCTTCGCTCGGCAGGGGCCCGCCGTCGTGCGGCGCGTCCGCCCGTCACCGCGCCTACCGCCCGGACCCGCCCCCTCGCGGCTCTGACACGTCGGGGGCCGTGGCGACCCGGGCGGCACCCCGGGGGCACGCCGTTGGCCTGCGCGCGGGCAGCGCGTGGGGGCGCCGTTGTTCCGCAACCGCTCAGCGTCTCAGGTTGTACCCGGGGGCGCCCTGGCGGTCCGGCGGCCATCGGTGAGCCCACGCAGCCGCGCACACCCGCCCGCGCGCACCAGGGTGGTGCCCCCTGGTAGCGGAGTGGCCGCCCGCTATGGGCGAGCTGGTGTCCGAGCGTGGCGCCCTGGTCCGAAAAGCGGGAGTGCGCGAAGGTGGCGACATGCCCCTGCCAGCGGAGCAGGTGCGCGGCCGCTGGCGTGCTTGCGCCAGAGAACGCGGCGGTACGTGAGCCGGGGACGGGAACGCGCCAGCCCCGCCTTCCCGCCATGCGTTGGTCGGCCCTTGTGCCCGCTTTGGCCCGTGCCCCGCTCGGTGGCATGGCGGTGCCCGCGCTCCATGCGCCAGGCGGTCGCCGATGACCACGCCCTTCTGCGGCGCATCCCCACCGTTCCAGTACTGTCCTTAGCACTGGTAGCGACTGGCGACGGAAGCGGTTGTGAAGAAATGGTCACACCTGCGGCAAGAGGCGTCTTGCCGTGATGAACGGTTATGCACGGGGCCTCGACGGCAGCAGCTCATCCTAGGATCAGGAAGTGCTCAGGGTAGTACCAGTGCGGCGGGGTTCGCCCCACGGCGCCTGGGCGCCGTCTCTTGGACCGCGCGTCGGTCACCCGTCCCACCTGCCGTGCATAAGGTGGACCGGCTTCGAGGATGTCCGCGCGGCGCGGGCCCAACCGCCCGGGCGCCCCTCTAGCCAAAGCCGCAGGCGCCGTGCCTGCGAGGGGGTTGGTCGGAAACCATGGCGGACCAAGTCGTTCCGGGCCCGTATCCCGACGGTTGTCCCCCGCCGATCGTGGTGGACTGCATCGAGGTCACCAAGGTGTATGACTTCTGCTTCTCGACCGTGACCCGCGACAACCTCTGCTTCCCCATTCCGGCCACCTGCGGCGTGTTGCCGGCGGGCACCACCTGCACCGTCAGCGTGACCTCCGTGTCCTGCAGCACGGTGTCCTCGACGCCGATTCTCAACGCCAGCGGCGTTCCGACGGGGTTCGCCAACGTGACGCTGCTCATCACGGTCGAATTGTCCATCTCGCTGATCTCGCCCAGCGGCGTGACCATCTGTACCTTCTGTGGGACATTCTCCTTCTTCCAGACCATCGTCCTCTGCGCTCCCGACGGCACCTCGATCACCTGTGAGTCGCCGAGCAACGCGGTGGGCTCCTGCGTGATCATCGGGAGCGACGTCTGCAGCATCGTCACGATCTGCCTACTCATCGAATCGGTGGCCACGGTCAAGCTGCTCGTGCCGACCTTCGGGTTCTGCACACCGGCGCCGTGCGTGGTGGCCCCGTCCCCACCGTTCGCCTGCCCGCCGTCCCCCCTGTACCCGGCGCAGTGCGTCTTCCCGCCGCCGACGGACCCGGTCGCCCCGACGCATGAGACGCCGGTCTCCGGACCCGTGGTCTAGCCGTGGGGCTGACGACCCCGCGGCGGCGGTGCCTGGCGATCCGCGGCGTCGCCGGTCCTGTGACGGACGCAGACAGGCGAGGATGGCGTGGCCCGCGCCTTCCTCGCCTGTCTCCCCCCCCGGCCAGATGTCGCGCGGGCGCGGAGCGCGCGCGCGGACATCGACGATCCGCCGCCCACAAGCAGCGCAGGGCCGAGCATCAGGGCTGCCCCACTGCTCCCGGGCGCGGTGGGGCTCCGCGCCCGCCCACCATCGGAGGGATTCCCTGGTGAGAAGAATGTGGACAAGCCGAGTGCTCGGCGTCTTCCACACCGTCCGGCGCTGACCACGCCAAGAGACACCGAACACCGGCCGTACTGCTCACACTGCTTGACAGGCCTGCCGGCTTGCGAAGCCCTGGCGGGTGACTGCCGCGCCGCCATCGGCTGTCGCGCCGGGCGGCATTCCCGCCAGCGACGCCGCTACCGCCGGAACCCGTGGCACCAGAGGCTCGCCCGCCAGGACCGGCAGGCCGCTCGCCAATACCGTGGCGCGTCGGGTCGCACGTAGCGCGGTCAGTAGCAACCGTCCGTCCGACCAGGTTTTCGCCCCCTTCGGCCTTGGACTTACCCCTCGGGGGGCGTAGGCGACAGGCGGGCGCGCGCCGGGACCGAAGGGCGGATGCACGGCCCGCGGCCGTGGCGAGGACGGCCCGGTCCCTCGCGACCAGCCCGTCACGGTGGCGCGCCGGTCCCTGGGGCCCGGGGCCCCGGGGGCTGGTTTCGACCTCAACGTGCCGGTCGGCGTCGCCGTGGTGGATCTGACGAACCGGGACGCGGCTGAGAAAGGCCGTCCGGGGACCGGCGGGCGGTCTCCGTCCCGCTTTGCCC